>JAEYVF010000054.1 GCA_023432005.1 Actinomycetes bacterium | reverse complement strand
CCTCCCGGCGCCGCGCCCTCCGCCTACACGGCAGCGCCCTCTCCGTCTGCCTACGCGTCCGCCCCTGCTCCTGCGGCGCCCGCACTCGAGCTCGAAGCAGGGCCCTCGGGCGGCTCGAACATCCCCGGGTTCACCCCGGCACCCACGATCCTCGCGCTTCCCGCCCTGCTGGGCGGGGGGTCGCCTTCGAGCGCTGCGGCACCGTCAGTGCCGACCCCCGCGTCGGCCCCCGATGCGCATCACCCCACGATGTCGCCTCCGGCGACGGTGCCGTCGGTGTCGCAGCTCCCCCCGAACTCCCCCGCAGGTTCTCTCGACGGCAACGCCGGCCACCTCGCGAACCTCGGCTACACGGCGCCCGGCGCCATGGACGGCGCCGCGCCTCGCACGGGGCCCCAGCCGGTCCCGCTGCCCACCGACGGTGGACCGCTCGGAACCGCGCCGTCCACCGCGCGCTCGCTCCCGGGCGCCGGCGGCCACCCCGGCATGGACCTCGCCCCGGACGCCCGCGGCGACTTCGGAGCGCCGCTCCACCGCATCTGAGGTCCGCGGGCGTCAGGGCGCGTCGGCGACGAGATCCACCTCGACGTCCGGCAGGTCGTACGGGCTCGCCTGCAGCACACGTCCCCGCGGCCTGAGCCGCTCGTCGCGTGCGTACAGCCCCGCCAGCTCGCGGGCCGCCTCGGCGTCGCCCGCATCCGCGTCGACGACGATGTCCGCGAGACGATCCATCCACGCCCCGTCGGCCGCGCCGACCGCCTCCTCGCCCTTCATGCCGCCCCAGATATCCCACAGCAGCAGCTCGTCGCCGTGGCGGTGCGCGATGTCGCGGATGACGTAGTCGAACACGAAGGACTCGCCCGCGAACGGCGAGCCGGGGAAGACGCCGAAGGTCCGCGGGTCCGCGGCCCCCGAGCGGATCGCGCGCCAGGCCTCCGCGGCCGTGACGAACCCGTCGAGGCCCACCGCCGGGAGGTCGCAGGTGTCGAAGGCGTACCAGGCGGGCTCGAGCTGCGCATCCGCCCGCACCCACCGCGCCCCGTCGTGGAACTCCACGACGACGTGGTCGAAGTGGAACCCCTCCGCGAAGTAGCCCGCGAAGCCCACTCGGCTGCGGGCGGGCACCCCGCGCTCCCGCAGCGCCGACACCGTCAGGAGCGTGTAGTCGCGGCAACAGCCGGCGACCCGCTCCGCCCGCTCTCGCGGCGCGTCGACGGGCTCCGGATGCCGCTGCGCGTCCAGCGCGAGGATGCGCCGCACCCAGCGGGCGTCGATGTCGGAGCGCCGAGCCTCGGGCACCTCGATGCCGTCGGCCCGGTAGTGGTACAGCAGGTTGCGCACGACGGGCGCGATCGCCGCCACGTCGGCGGCGGCGGGCAGCGCCTCCCATCGGCCGCGGTGCTCACCGGGATCGCTGTACGCCGTGTGGCGCGACGCGCGGATGACCTCGTCCATGCCGTCATCCTCCTCCGATCGGGGCGTCAGGCGAAGCGCACAGCCGCCTGGATGCGCGATCGCAGCTCGAACAGGTCCGTGCCGCCCGTGCCGACTCCCGGGATCCCCGTGCGCACGACGTGGGCGAGCTGCGGCTGCGGGATCAGGAGTGCGCGCGCACCGCGCACGGAGCCGAGATCGACGACGGAGGGCGCGTCGGCATCCGGCACCACGACGCCGAGCGCGGAGAACCTCACGCGCACCTCCCGCCCGAACGCCCGAGCGCGCGCCGACAGCTCGTGGACGGGCCTCTCGCCGCCCAGGGCGGGGCCGACGAGCTCGGAGCCCTTCGTGCGCACCTCGCCGCCCCAGTCCTCGCTCACGAGCGCCCAGAGCCCGCTCGCACCGAGCACGATGTGGTCGATCTTGCCCGCGCGCGTGTCGACGTCGTGCCACACGCTGTAGCCGATCCCGAGGCGCGACAGCTCGCGCGCCGAGCGCTCCTCCGCGATCGCGGCGGCGAGCAGGTGCTTGACCTGACGAGGCGCCGAGCGCACGAGCGAGACGTCGTACGGGTCGGGCACCTCGACGCCGCGACCCACCCACTCCCGGAGCTCCTCGAGGTACCGCTCGCGGTACCAGCCCCCGGGATGCCCGCTCGAACGGGCCAGCGGGCGCGAGTCCGTGCGCGGACGCGGCGCCTGGGGGGCGTAGGCGGGCCTCTCCGGGGTCGTGGCGCGCAGCCCGCGGGCATCGTACGCTGCTCGCGCCTCCGGACTCCCCACGAGCTCCCACGCGTCCTGCACGGCGTGGAAGTCGTCGGCGCGGCCCCCGGCATCAGGATGCGTCTCCCGGAGCCTCTTGCGATAGGCGCGGCGCAGCACGTCCTCGCTCGCCGTCGGGGAGACGCCGAGCACCTCGTAGGGCGACGCGGCGAGCGGGCTGTCGGGCACGGATCGATCGTAGGCGCGCCGCGCATGCCTCGCCCGACAGCGACATAGGCTCGGAGGGTGACCTCCCGCGACGAGACCGGCGTGCGCCGCCGTGCGAGCCTCGAGGTGCTGCGCGCCGAGGCCGGCGACGAGCTCGGCACCGTCGTGCACGAGAGGCTCCGCGCCGGCGAGGATCCCTGGGAGTTCATGCAGGAGCTCCCGAGCGTCGACGAGCTCGTCGTTCTGACGCTGCGCGCCGAGCTCATCCACGCCGACAACGACCGCCGCCCCTCGGCCGAGGTCGACTACCGGATGCTGCGCCAGATCGCGCTCGCCTACCCGGCTCTCTCGACGGCCGTGTGGGGCCTTCTCGACGCCGACCGCACCCGACGGAGGACCGCATGAA
This sequence comes from Actinomycetes bacterium, assembly GCA_023432005.1. Taxonomy (GTDB): domain Bacteria; phylum Actinomycetota; class Actinomycetes; order Actinomycetales; family Microbacteriaceae; genus Homoserinibacter. The sequence continues at coordinate 20,686 of JAEYVF010000054.1, read as the reverse complement.
CGTCGTCGCCCTCATCGACTTCGACGCGCGCACCGGCGCGGCGATCGGGCACCGCCTCGTCGACGCCGATGCCCCCCAGCTGCAGGTCACCGACCTCGGCGCGACGCGCGGCGACGGCATCTTCGAGACCGCGAGCCTCGTGCACGGGCACGTGCAGGCCCTCGAGGCCCACCTCCTGCGCCTCGTGCAGTCGGCGGCCATGCTCGAGCTGCCGACGCCCGACGTCGACGTCTGGCGCGCCGCGGTGCGCGATGTCGGGGAAGCGCTCACCGATGCCGGCATCGCGGAGGGCTCGATCAAGTTCGTGCTCACGCGCGGCGTCGAGGGGGCGGGCATCCCGACGGGCTGGGTGCTCGGCGCCCCCTCGCCGGATTTCACCCGGGACCGCACGGAGGGCATCCGCATCGTGCTCCTCGACCGCGGCTTCCGCCATGACGTGTCGCAGACCTCCCCGTGGCTGCTCGCGGGCGCCAAGACCCTCAGCTACGCGCTCAATCGCGCCGCCCAGCGCGAGGCCGTGCGCCGCGGCGCCGACGACGTGCTCTTCGTCTCCAGCGACGGCTACCTTCTCGAGGGGCCGACCTCGAGCCTCGTGCTGCGCATCGGCGCGCGACTCGTGACGCCGCGCGTCGACCTCGGCATCCTCGCGGGCACGACGCAGGCCGACCTCTTCGCGTGGGCCGAGTCGGAGGGCCTCGGCACCGGCTACGAGCTGCTGACGCCCGACGACCTCGCGGGCGCGGATGCCGCGTGGCTCGTGTCGAGCGTGCGGCACGTCGCGCCGGTGCGGGCGGTCGACGGATCCCCGCGCGTGATCGACGCCGAGCTGACCCTCCGCATGAACGCGGCGCTCGACGCTCGACTCGACTGAGCTCGCGCGGCGAGACCCACGGACCCCGACACGACGAAGGGCCCCGGGTAGCGACCCCGGGGCCCTTCTGTGTCGGTGAGGCCGCCGCGCCCGCGAGCTCTCGGGTCGGGCGTTCGCCGAGATCGGCGGTAGCTCGGCTGCCGCGGCGGACCGCATGCATCCGAGACGACTCCAGCGGTGCGGGATCTCCCCCGCGGCGTCTCACGACTCCGCGGAATCCTCCCCGCCACCGCTTCCGACAGGCCCGAGGGCCCACCGTCCGTGGCTGCGGGATGTCATCCTCACCACCGGCGCCCGCCCCACGGACGGAACTCGCGCTCCGTGTTCCCTTGGGGCCGCTCCACGCTCCTCCCGGGCTGACCCAGGCGACTCGTGAAGATCACCGCCGACTCGAGCTGCGTCCCTTGTGCTCCCGGATCTCTCCGTTCGCCCGGGTTCGCGCCTCATCGGTTGAGTAGAGATTACTCAGCGCCGGACCGGCCGCAAGGGGTGAAGTCTCACTAGAGGGTTGAGAGTCGTGCAGGGCGTCCGAACGCGCCGACGCGGGGCTTAAATACTGGCGGCGGTGATGCTGTCCGCGATCCCTCATACCCCCGTATAAGGATCGCGATGATGACAGGATCACCGCCGCCTGCTAGTCCCCCAACTAGTGCAGTCACCACGATATGAGCACGCTCCTCGGGGCCGCTCCCCCCAGAGCGGGGGGGATGACGGGAGCGCGACCGGCATGCCACTATCCGCCCCGCAGAGACGACGAAAGGCCCCCGCTGCCGCGTTCCACCTGCGCCGAAGCGCCGGGGTTCGTCGAGCCCGGGGGCCTTTCTGTCACCTTCTGGCCGACCCCCGAGGGGATCCGTGCCTTCCGGTGAACACGAGATTACTCAGCGGCGCACGCCGCGCAAGACGTGAACTCTCGCTAGATGGTTGAGGGTTTCAGAGGGCTCGCGATGCCTCCGACAGGAGCGCCACGAGCGCCTCGAGCTGCACCGAGCCCTCGGCCGCCTCGCCGGCCTCGCCGTCGAGCGCCCGCGCCGCGAGGCCGGCCTTCGAGTCGATGAGCTCGGCGATCCGGCCGTCGATCGTCTGCGCCGCGATGATGCGCCATGCCGTGACGGGGAGCTCCTGGCCGATGCGGTGCACGCGGTCGATGGCCTGCGTCTGCTCCGCGTTCGTCCAGCTGAGCTCGGCGAGCACAACGTTCGAGGCCACCTGCAGGTTGACGCCGACGCCGGCCGCGGTGAGCGAGCACACCGCGATCGCGACCTCCGGGTCGTTCTGGAAGGCGTCGATCTCGGCCTGGCGGGTCTTCGAGGTCTGATCCCCGCGGATCGAGATGGTCCTCAACCCGGCCTTGGCGAAGTGCGCCTCGGCCGCGTCCATGACATCGATGTGCTTGGCGAAGAACACGACCTTGCCGACGTTGCGGGCGAGGTTGACGGTGTAGTCGGCCGCGGGCGTCGCCTTGGCCTGCCCGATACGGCGCACCATCGTGAACACGTTGTCGCCCGCCGACTGAGCCTGCTTCGATTCCTCGAGCTCGGCAGCCGCGACGAGGCGGATGAGGTCGTCGAGCGGCGCGTCGGGACGCGACGCGCGCAGGCGGCGCAGACGCTCGAGCAGGCGGCCGACGAGCGCGCGCTCGGCCTCGCGGATCGAGCGCCCGGCCTCGCCGTCGAGCTCGACCGGGATGTCGGCGATGCGGCGCGCGGGGATGTCGGCGGCGACGTCGACCTTCTTGCGGCGCACGATGCCCATGCTCACTACGACGCGCCGCGCCGCGGCGAAGAACCCCGGGTCGACGGGGGTCAGGCCCGTCTCCTCGAGTTTCTCCATGAGCCGGGGCAGGGGCTTCTTCTCGTCGATCCAGCCGAGGAACTGCCAGATCATCCGGAAGTCCTCGATCTGGTTGATGAGGGGCGTTCCGGTGAGCGCGATGAGCAGCGGGTTGGGGAACTGGCGACGGATCGAGGCCGACAGCGTCTGGACGTTCTTGGAGCGCTGCGACTCCTTGTTCTTGATGAAGTGGGCCTCGTCGACGATCATGCCGCGGAATCCTCGGCGCGACAGCCACGCGACGTGACGGTCGAGGATCTCGTAGTTGACGACCACGATGTCGGCGAAGGCGTCGACGTCGTCGCCGTCGCCGTGCACGACCGTGGCCGTGCGGTGCGGCGTCCACTTCTCGACCTCTCGGGCCCAGTTGACCTTGACGACGTTGGGCACGACGACGAGCAGCGGGTACGCGTCGGCGACGTCGGCCGCGAGGAGCGCCTGGGCCGTCTTGCCGAGACCCGGCTCGTCGGCGAGGAGGTAGCTGCGGTGACCCTCGCGAGCGGACTCGACGAAGCGCGCCTGGTGGCGCATGAGCTCGAGGCGACCGGGGGTCGCGAGCGACCGGGCCTCGGGCAGCTCCATGCTGGCCGCTCCCCCGCCCGCACCCACCTCGAACGAGCGGAACAGCGGCTCGATGAGCTCCCAGCTGTCGAGATCGCCTCGAGGCTTCGGCTTGGGCTCCTGGTAGGCGCTGAAGTCGGGCGCGAGGAACGGGTTCGACATCTGGTACTGACGCACCGAGACGGGCACGACCTGGCGCTCCTCGACGACGGGCTTGGCCTCGGGCTCGGTCACGACGACGAGGTCTTCGGGGGCCAGCGGCGTGCCGGCCTCCATGAGCAGCGTGCGTCGCACCTCCTGCGCCGCGGGGCTCAGGGGCGCGGTGTCGGTGAGCAGCTGGATGAGGCTCGCGTCGCGTGCCGCGGTCTTCGCCATGATCGTGGCGATGCCGTCGAGGCGCGTGAGCTCCTTCGTGCGCTCGGCCTCCGAGAGGCTCGTGTCGCCCTTGATGCGGGCGCGCTCCTCGCGCGCGAGCACCGCGACGACGCGGTACCGCACGCGGTTGGCGGGGTTGACCTTGCCGCGCTCCGCGGCGTTCTCGATGCCGCGCACGACGCGCGCGAGGACGGGGATGATGCCCGTCTCGTCCTGATGGGCGCGGCGCCGCTGGGCGCTCTTGGACGCCGACGACTTCGCGCCGCTGCGGGTCTTCTGGCCGGATGTGGCCATCGTTCTCCTCGGGGGCTGTGCGGCCCCATCGCGACGCTGTGCGTCGCCTCTCGTTGCGATCCGGCGTGCGCCGAACCGGACTCTCGGTGAAGATCGCCCCCGCTGACCCCCTGATCCGGCTTGGCCGGCGGGGCGGTGGGCATCTCGAGTCTAGCGCACCGGCTCGCCGCGGGCATCCGCCCCGCCGGTCGGGGCCCGCCGGTTAGGGTGGCGATGTGCTGTCGACCGCCGCCCGAGCCTACGCGCGCTGCTGGCCGGCGCTGCTCGCCTGGTTCCTCGCGGGGTGGACCGCGCGTCTCCTGCTGCTGCGGCTCGCTGCCGCCGTCGGCAACGAGCTTCCCCTCGTGGGCCAGCTCATCCTGCCCCTCGCGGTGATCGCGCGGCTCGCGAGCTACGTCGCGATGTTCCTCGTGCTGCGATCGGCCCTGCCGAACATCGAGGATGCCGACCCGCCTCGCGCGGACGGCACCCGGCGAGGCTTCCTCGCGCGCTGGGCGGGCGCCGTCTCGGCCGCGATCCTGCCCTTCTTCGTCATCTATGCCGCGTGGGGCATGATCGCGGAGGACTCACGCGACTTCGCGGCCGCGGCCCTCGATCAGACCGACTTCTGGGGAGGCGGATCCGCGAACGCGCTCGACGTCGTGGTCGACGTGTGGTCGTTGGGGCTCGTCGCCGCGGCCTTCGCGGGCCGCTGGGCGCTCCAGCGCTTCCGGGAGCGCCTCCCCCGCTGGACGACGGCGGTCTCGGCCTACCTCGAGGCCGTGTGGGTGCTCGTCGCCCTGCTCATCCTGCGCGAGCTGCTCGCGGGCGTGCCGGGATGGCTCGCCACGCGGCGCATGTTCGCCCCCGTCGCGGACGCGTTCGCGCGTTGGCGCGACGAGCAGACCTGGTTCCGGTGGCTCGGCGACGCTTTCTCATGGCTCATGGAGCAGCTCGGCGACGTCGTCTTCCAGCCGCTCGCGTGGGTCGCCCTCGCGGCCGTCGTGTACGCGGGAGCGCGCACCCGGGCCACCGCATCCGCCCCCAACGCCCGCGTGGCGCGCGCCCGTGCTGCCGTGACGGCACGCTGGGCCCGCCTCCCGCGCTGGGCGCGCGCCGGCCTCACGAGCGTGACGGGCGGCTTCCAGGAGCGCTGGCTGCCGATCGCGGGCGCGATCCGCCTCGTGTGGTCGGCCGGGCCCCTCGCGCTCGCGGGCTTCCTGCTCGCCTACGCCGTCGTGCACGCGATCGGCGAGTGGCTCGCGGTCGGCGTGCTGCGCGTGCTCGGCCCGCACGAGTTCGCGTTCTGGACGGCGGTCGACGACCCGATCGACCTCCTCGTCGTCGCGCTCGTCGTGCCGCTGCAGCTCGCACTCGTCGCCTCCGCCTACGACACCGCGCTCAGCCGCTCGCCGCGCGCCGGGAGCGACGCGGGCCACGACGTCACAGCAGAAGGTGGAACGCGCGCGGCAGACGCCGCGGGTCGATGACCTCGAGCACGACGTCGTCGACCGCGTCCTCCGGGATGAGGAAGGTCGCCTCGAACGGGAACGGCGTCGCATGCCAGGAGCATCCGAACGGCGCGTCGTCGGGCAGGCCCTCGCCCGGGAAATACGACGTGTCGGTGAAGCCCGACCGCCAGTGCCGCTGGGATCCGGCGTCGAGGAGGTCCACCCGGCACGCGAAGTCCTCCGCTGCCGCCGATGCGTCGAGCTCGAGGGTGACCGACACGAGCGCGGTGCCCTCGGGCACCCCGTACTCCTCGCCGACCGCCGAATCCGCGGGCGCCGTCCAGCTCTCGAGCACCCGGATGCGCGCGTCGCCGAGGTCGGCCGCGCGCCCCGCCTCGACCGTGGTCACGACGCTCGGCCGCGACATCAGGTAGTCGACGGCGTCGACGCTGAGCGAGGCAGCGACGGCGGCCGGCACGAGCACGACGAGGCTCAGCAGCGCCCACCGCGAGCGCCGCCACCACCCCGATCGCGTCGTCACCACCTGATCCGCTCCTTCGGCGCGATCTCGAACACACCCTCGTGCGCGAGCTCGGTGAGGTCGAGCTCCGTCTCGATGACCGTGCGGAGGCGCGGATCGCCCTCGGCGGCGAGACGGAGCGTCGCGGAGCGTGCGGCGGCCTGGTCGGCGACGTCGGCGGGCAGCTCGAAGGCGAAGGAGCCGGCCATCGGCAGCCCCGCGTCGAGGCCTGCCGAGTTCATGGCGCGGAGACCGGGGCGCGTGCTCGCCGTCCAGCGCCGCTCCCCCACATCCAACGTCGCGTAGGCGAGCGACGGGTTCTCGGTCGTGGCCATGCGGGTGTGCACGACGAGCCATACGCCCGTCGTGTCGCCCGTCCAGTCGTCGAGCGTCACCTCGTCGGCGAGCAGCGCGCCATCGACGGCGCCCTGCAGCCCGCGACCCTCGCCCACATCGCCCACCTCGACGCGCACCACGAAGGGGGCGAAGGCGACCTCCTCGGGCGGCTCGGTGCGTGCCACGGCGAACGCCGCCGCCACGAGCGCGACGGCGACGAGGGCGCGGAGCGTCCGCGTCATCCGTCCCATGAGTACTCCAGCTCGCTCGAGGGACGCGGCACGAGCGTCGCCTCGACGACGACCTGCTCGTCGCGCCAGGCGGTGCCGCTGTACAGGATCGCGCGCTCCGGGCGGCCGTCGATCACGCCGAACGCGATCGGATCACCCGGCGAGACGGACCCCGCGGGCACCTCCCAGCGCAGCAGGACCTCCGTCGCCACGCCCGGTGAGAGCGGCGGCGCGTACACCCCGTCCGACGCGATCCGCACGGTCGCATCGCGATCGAGCTTCGGGAGGAGGTCGAGCGCCTCGAAGGTGAGCAGACGCGAGGCGTCGCCGTCGGGCTCGCGCCATTCGTTGCGCACGACCGCGCGCACGATCACGAAGGTCATGCCCTCCTCGGGTTCGTCGTACTCGTCGGGCACGACGTCGCCGACCCACGCCTCCTCGAGACGGACGGAGTAGTGGCGCCCCTCGTACAGCTCGCCCACGCCGAGCTCGGGGATCGCCGCGCTCTCGAGCTCGACGGTGTCCCACCCGCCGAGCGGGATCGCGACGACGGCGCCCACCGCGAGGGCGAGCACGACGGCACCCGCGACGATCGTGCCGCGCCCCGGCATCCGGCGGCGCGGGGCAGAGGGCGGTGCCTCCTCCGCGACCGGAGCGGGTGCGGCATCCGTCATCGGCGCGAGCCCTCCCCGGGCGTCGGCACCTTGATGAGCACCCCCGCCGCGATGAACGCCGCGATCGCGACGTACTGCGCGCCGAGCCACAGCGGACCGTCGAAGCCGAACGGCATCACGGGATTCCAGAACACGGCGACCGCCGCGAAGACGGGGATCCACCACCAGTGACGCGCACGAAGGGCGAACACGATGACGATGAGGGCGAGCACCGCGACCCCCCAGCTCACGAGCTGGAAGGCGTCCTGGCCGATGAGGGCGATGCCCACGAAGAGCACGATGGCCGCGAGGAGAGCGGGGGCCAGCGCCATGCGCCGCCATCCGGGGTCGCCGTAACGGGATGCGGGACGGGATGAGCTCACCCCCTCAGAGTATCCAGGCTGGAGCGGCTCGCCGTGCATCCTACGATCGGAGCATGAGCGACCCGAGCCTCGACCGCTTCCGCGAGCTGCTGCGCTATCCGACCTACTCGCACGAGGGTGCGGGGGGCGTCGAGGAGGCGTTCGCGGGCTTCCACGCCGCGCTCGAGCGGATGTTCCCCCTCGTGCACGAGCGCCTCGAGCGCGAGGTCGTGGCGCAGCGCACGCTGCTGTTCCGCTGGCGCGGCGCGGGTGACGGCCCGCCCGCCGTGCTCATGGCGCACCAGGACGTCGTGGCGGTGGACGACCCTGCACGGTGGACGCATCCGCCGTTCGCGGCTGAGCTGACGGGCGAGGGCGACGAGACGCTCGTGTGGGCGCGCGGCGCACTCGACGACAAGGCGGCGCTCATCGCGATCCTCGAGGCCGTCGAGGCGCGGCTCGCGGCGGGCTTCACCCCGGCATCCGACGTGTACCTCGCGTTCGGCCACGACGAGGAGGCCGGCGGCACGGGGATCGCGGCCGTCGTCGCGCTCCTCGGCGAACGAGAGGTGCGCCCGTGGCTCGTGATCGACGAGGGCGGTGCCGTCATGGACCAGCTGCTGCCCGGGCTCGGCTCGACGGCCGTCGTGGGCGTCACCGAGAAGGGCATGATGAACGTCGAGCTCGTCGTCGAGCAGCCAGGCGGGCATGCGGCGATCCCGTTGCCGGAGGGTTCGACGGCGGTGCTCGCCCGCGCCATCCTGCGGCTCGAGAACCAGCCGCGCACGCCGTACCTCATCGAGCCCGTCATCGGGCTCCTGGAGTCGATGGGGGCGCGTCTCGGCGGCCCCCGGGGCTGGATGCTGCGCCACGCCCGTACCTTCCGCGGCGTGCTCGCGACGACGCTCGCGCGCATGAGCCCCCAGCTCGCGGCCATGACGCGCACGACGCGCGCCGTGACGCAGCTCCGCGGCTCGTCGAGCCGCAACGTCGTGCCCGAGCGCGCGACGGCGACGATCAACGCGCGCATCCTCCCGGGCGAGACCGTCGCCTCCGCCATCGCCGACATCGTGGCCACGATCGACGACCCCGCCGTGCAGGTCCGGCTGCTCGAGGGCGCCGACCCCGCGCCCGTCTCCCCCGCCGACGGCCCGGCGTGGGATGCGATCGTCGCGAGCATCCGCGAGGTGTTCCCGGATGCCGCGGTCGCCCCCTATGTCATGCTGCAGGCGAGCGACTCGCGCCACTTCGCAGCGATCTCCGACCGCGTCTACCGCTTCCTGCCGTTCGACCTGCGCCAGGAGGAGCTCGAGTCGATCCACGGCATCGACGAGCGCATCCGCGTCTCGACCTACCGCCGCGCGGTCGCCTTCTTCGACGCCCTCATCGGCCGTCTCTGACGGAGGACCTAGGTGCCGGGGGCGGTCGCGGCGATCCAGCCGTCGAGCTTCGAGGGCCGGTCGGTGATGATGCCGTCGACGCCGTACGCGAGGGCCTCCGACCAGCGCTTCTCGCTGTTGAGCGTGTACACGAGCACTCCGAGTCCCGCCTCGTGCATGCGCGCGACGGCATCGGGGTCGTTCTCGAGCGAGTTCGGCGTCGTGATGATCGCGATCGCGCCGTAGTACGACGCGAGTCCCACGGGATCCCGCGGCAGGTCGCGCTTGATGATGACGCGCGGGATCGCGGGCGCGGTGTCGGCGAGATGCGTCACGGTCGTGAGGTTGAAGCTCGCGAACACCACGCGGTTCTGCACGCCGCGCAGGTAGATGGCGTCGAGCACCGTGCGGACCCCCTCGGGATCCCAGTGGCCCTTGAGCTCGACGAGCGCCTTCTTCCCCCGGTGGGCGGCGAGCGCGTCGACGAACTCGTCGAAGAGGGGCACGGGTGTTCCCGCGAACTCGGCCCCGTACCAGGAGCCCGCGTCGAGCGTGCGCAGCTGCGCGAGCGTGAGGTCGGCGACGGCCCCGCTTCCGTCGGTCGTACGGTCGACCGTCTCGTCGTGCATGAGCACGGGCACCCCGTCGGCCGTCAGCTGCACGTCGGTCTCGACGAACTCGAGCCGCGACCCGAGAGCCGCGACGATCGCGGGCATCGTGTTCTCGGGCCCGCGCGCGCGATCCCCGCGGTGGCCCGCGACAAAGGCCGGCTCACCCGGCGCGCGCAGCGACCCCATCATGTTGGTCGCGTAGACGCGCACGGCATCCGGCACGAGCACGAGCACCGCCACGAGGGCGAGGATGACGACGGCGGATGCGAGCGTCCGCCGAACGGGATGCGTCACCAACGGCAGCTCTGCTTCCGACTCGGGTTCCCCGCATCGTCGCGAGGTGACCCGACTGTAGCACGAACGTTACCGTTCTGTTATGCGGCGCCGCAGGTCGAGTGGGCGCGCCCCAGCGCGCCGTATCGAGACCAGGCGCTCCCAGCGACGCGAGCCTCAGATGAGGCTCTTCGTGTGCCACACCGTCTTCGTCTCGGTGAACGCGAGGATGCGGTCGAGCGTCGCCGCGGGCACGCCCGGCTCGGGGCGCAGCACGCGCGTGAGCGTCTCGGCGGCCGCGATCTCGAGGTCGACCCACTCGAGCTCTCCCGCACCCGCGAGGTCGAGTGCGTTGACGTCGGCGTGCGACGCGAGCCACGGCGCGATCTCGGCGGGGGAGCCCGTGAGCACGTTGACGACGCCGGCCGGCACATCGCTCGTCGCGAGTACCTCGGCGAGGCTGATCGCCGAGAGCGGATGCGCCTCGTCGGCGACGACGACGACCGCGTTTCCCGCGACGAGCGCGGGCGCGACGACGCGCACGAGGCCGAGCAGGCTCGCCTCGCCCTGCGGCGCGACGACCGCCACGACGCCCGTGGGCTCGGGCACCGAGAGGTTGAAGTACGGGCCCGCGACGGGGTTGCCGGCGCCCGCGACCTGCACGAACTTGTCGGCCCATCCGGCGTACCAGACCCAGGTGTCGATCGTCTCGTCGACCTGGCGGCTGGCCTCGGCGGCCGTCAGCCCTTCCGAGGCGCGCAGCTCCTCGACGAACTGGGCTCGACGCCCCTCGAGCACCTCGGCGACGCGGTAGAGCACCTGGCCGCGGTTGTAGGCGGTCGCACCGCCCCATCCGGAGACCGCGGCGCGTGCGGCCACGACGGCGTCGCGCGCGTCCTTACGGGAGGCGAGCGAGGCGTTCGCGAGGAACGAGCCGTCGGCGCCCGTCACCTCGTAGCTGCGGCCCGACTCGCTGCGCGGGAACTTCCCGCCGATGTAGAGCTTGTAGGTCTTGGGGATCGTGAGGCGGCTCACTTGGAGGCTCCCTTCGGGGCGACGGCGGCGGTGGCGGGCTGCAGGTAGGCGCCGAGCCCGTGACGGCCGCCCTCGCGGCCGTAGCCCGACTCCTTGTAGCCGCCGAACGGGGAGGCCGGGTCGAAGCGGTTGAACGTGTTGGCCCAGATGACGCCCGCGCGCAGCCGGTCGGCCACCGCGAGGATCTTCGAGCCCTTGTCGCTCCAGATGCCCGCCGAGAGGCCGTAGGGCGTGTTGTTGGCCTTCGCGATGGCCTCGGCCGGCGTGCGGAACGTGAGCACCGAGAGCACGGGGCCGAAGATCTCCTCACGCGCGATCGTCGAGGAGGTCTGCACATTCGTGAACACCGTCGGCGCGAACCAGAAGCCGTTCTCGGGGATGTCGCACGGCGCGCTCCAGCGCTCGGCACCCTCCTTCTCGCCGATGTCGCTCAGGGTGCGGATGCGCTCGAGCTGCTCGGCGGAGTTGATCGCCCCGATGTCGGTGTTCTTGTCGAGCGGGTCGCCGAGGCGCAGCGTCGCGAGACGGGCCTTGAGCCGGTCGACGACCTCGTCGTGCACGTTCTCCTGCACGAGCAGGCGGCTGCCGGCGCAGCACACGTGCCCCTGGTTGAAGAAGATGCCGTTGACGATGCCCTCGACGGCCTGGTCGATGGGCGCGTCGTCGAAGACGATGTTGGCGGCCTTGCCGCCGAGCTCGAGGGTCGCCTTCTTGCGCGTGCCCGCGATGGTCTTCGCGATCTCGCGGCCCACCGCGGTCGAGCCCGTGAACGCGACCTTGTCGACATCCGGATGCCGCACGAGCGCCTGGCCGGTCTCCCCCGCGCCGGTGACGATGTTGACGACGCCCGGAGGCAGCTCGGCCTGCTGCAGGATCTCGGCGAAGAGCAGCGCCGAGAGCGGTGTCGTCTCGGCGGGCTTGAGCACCACCGTGTTGCCGGCGGCGAGCGCGGGCGCGATCTTCCACGCGAGCATGAGCAGCGGGAAGTTCCAGGGGATGATCTGCGCGGCGACGCCGTGCGGGCGCGGGTTCGCGCCGAGGCCGGCGTAGTCGAGCTTGTCGGCCCAGCCCGCGTAGTAGAAGAACCAGGCGGCGACGAGCGGGATGTCGGTGTCGCGGCTCTCCTTGATGGGCTTGCCGTTGTCGAGAGACTCGGCGACCGCGAGCTCGCGGGCGCGCTCCTGCACGAGTCGCGCGATCCGGAACAGGTACTTGCCGCGGTCGGCGCCCGTCATGCGCGACCAGGTCTTCTCGTAGGCGCGGCGCGCCGCGGCGACCGCGGCATCCACGTCGGCCTCGGACGCGCTCGCGATCTTGGCGATGCGCTTCTCGGTCGCGGGCGAGATGGTCGTGAACGACCCGCCTGTACCGTCGCGGAACTCGCCGTCGATGAAGAGGCCGTAGGAGTCGCGCAGGTGCAGGATCGAGGTCGACTCGGGCGCGGGTGCGTAGTCGAGGAAGCCGCGGCCGCTCGTGGGGGTGATGTCCTTCATGTCGGATGCCGTCCTAGTCGATCGTCACGTAGTCGGGGCCGGAGTAGCGGCCGGTGCGGAGCTTCTGGCGCTGCAGGAGCACGTCGTTGAGGAGGCTCGACGCGCCGAAGCGGAACAGGTGCGGCTGCAGCCACTGCTCGCCGACGGTCTCGGCGACCGTCACGAGGTAGCGCACGGCGTCCTTCGAGGCGCGGATGCCGCCCGCGGGCTTGACGCCCACGTACTCGCCCGTGAGGCGATGCCAGTCGCGCACGGCCTCGAGCATGAGGAGGGTCACGGGCAGGGTCGCTGCCGGCGAGACCTTGCCGGTGGAGGTCTTGATGAAGTCGCCGCCCGCGAGGATCGAGAGCCACGATGCGCGGCGCACGTTGTCGTAGGTGGTGAGCTCGCCGGTCTCGAGGATGACCTTGAGGCTCGCGTAGCTGCCGTCATCGCGGCGGCACGCCTCCTTGACCGCCACGATCTCCTCGAAGACCTTGCCGTAGCGGCCGGCGAGGAACGCGCCCCGGTCGATGACCATGTCGATCTCGTCGGCACCGGCTGCGACCGCGTCGCGCGTGTCCGCGAGCTTCACGGCGAGCGAGGCGCGGCCCGAGGGGAAGGCCGTCGCGACGGCCGCGACCGAGACGAGACCGTCATCCGGGTCGCCGTGCGCCGAGCCGAGCGCCTCGACGGCGTACGGCACCATGTCGCCGTAGACGCAGACCGCGGCGACACGCGGCGTCGAGAGGTCCGACGCGTCGGGCGTGAGGGCCTTCGCGACGAGCGAGCGCACCTTGCCGGGCGTGTCGGCGCCCTCGAGCGTCGTGAGGTCGATGAGCTCGATGATCCGGTCGAGCGCCCAGGCCTTCGAGCTCGTCTTGATCGAGCGCGTCGCGAGCCCCGCGGCCCGCTGCTCGAGGCCGACGGCGTCGACCCCGCTCAGCCCCTCGAGGTGCTGGCGGAGGCTGCGCTCGGTGAGGTCGCCCCCGAGCACGCGCACGGCGCGCTCGGCGGGGGCGAGCGAGGTGGTCTGCATGGTCATGAGTCCTCCAGGAGGGCACGCGCGGTGGCCTCGTCGGTGATGAGCACGGTGCACAGGCCGCTCGTGACGACGGCGCGGGCGATGTCGTGCTTGGGGGTTCCGGCGATCACGAGGATCGCCGTGGTGGCGGCGCGCAGCGTCTCGAGCGAGATGCCGAGAGTGCGCTCGTCGAGCGAGGGGTCGACGATGTTGCCGTTGGCGTCGATGTAGCGTCCGACGACGTCGCCGATCGCCCCGCGGCGGGCGAGCTCCTCCATGTCCTCGGGGCGCAGGTAGCCGCTCTCGACGTGCGCGGAGTTCGCGTCGACGACGCCCGCGCTGTAGAGGAAGGCGTTCGCGCTCGTGGCGCGGTCGAGCACGCCGGCCACCGTGCGGTCGGCTTCGATCGCCTTCTTGGTCGAGAGCCGTTCGAGGATGGCGGGGCTCGGCAGGAGCACGGCGTGCCCGCTGCCGCGCTGCGCGATCGTCGAGGCGAGCGTCGCGGCGGTCCCGGGCCGGCGGTTGAGGCTCACGCCGCCGTTGATCTGCACGACGGTCACGCCCGTCGCCCAGCCGTCGGGCATGCGGTCGGCCACGTCGGTGAGGGTGCGGCCCCAACTCACGCCGAGCACGCGCGGGACGGGTCGCAGGCTCGTGAGGAAGTCGGCCGCCGCCTGGGCGACGCGCCCCTGCACGCCGACCTCGTTCTCCGGGGTCGGCACGACGACGGCGTCGGCGAGACCGAAGCGCTCGCGCAGGGCCCGCTCGGTCGCGAGGCGTCGGGCGCGCGGGTGCACGATCTCGATGCGCACGATGCCGTGCTCGCGCGCCTGCGAGAGGAGGCGCCCGGCCTTCCAGCGCGAGATCCCCAGGAGCGCGCCGATCTCATCCTGCGTCTTGTTCTCGTCGTAGTAGAGCTCCGCGACGCGCACGGCGAGCAGTTCCTCATCCATCATGTCTCCGCTACGACGGTAGCCCCGCGCCGGTCGCCGCGCCAACATCCGCGTACGGTGGTGCTCATATGCGCAGGGCGTTTCGGGGGACAGCGCGGATGCGCGATCAGCGCGCGTCGCGATGCGCCGCCTCGGTGCGCGATGCCTCGTGCTCGGCCCGGTGCAGCGCCGGCCAGTCGGTCCAGTCGACGGGGCGACCCCGCACGAGCTCGGCGAGCTGGGCGAGTCGCAGCCCCCACAGCGCCTCGCGGTCGGCGCGCCTGCCCCACTCGTCGCCCACCGTCAGCCGGACCCGCGTTCCCTCACCTCGCGTGCCGTCCTCCAAACGCTCCAGCACGACGCGCACGACGCCGAACGCGGGAGACACGACCTCGAGCACGGCGGGCACCGCGGGATCCTCGGGCTCCCGGAACTCGACGGGAGTCGTGCCCGTCACGAGCCGCTCGCTCGGGTGCAGCCACCCCTCCACGAGCACGGGATCGACGAGCGCCTCCCACACGATGGCGCGCGGGAGATCGATGTCGCGCTCGAGCCGGATCGTCTCCACACTCCCACGCTACGCCGGGCTGCCGACGCCCGCCGGGCGCAGCTCCGCGTCGACGGTGCGGCGGCGCGCGAGCACGATCGCCGCCGGCGGCACGAGCACGAGGGCGGCCAGCAGGAAGACGAGCGGTGCCGTCCATCCGCCCGTCGCGTCGTGCAGGATGCCCACGACGAACGGCCCGACGGCACCCAGGATGTAGCCGACCGTCTGCACGAACCCCGACAGCGCGACCGTCGTGCGATGACTGACCGACCTCAGGTTGATGAGCACGAGCGCGAGCGGGAAGAGCAGCGGTCCGAGCCCGGCGCTCACCACCCACACGGCGGGCGCCGCCGTCGGCGCGATCAGGAGGCCGAGGTAGCCGACCGCGAAGAGCACGCCGCCGAGCAGCACGAGCGGCGCCGTGCTGCGCGGGAACCGCGCGACGATGACCGGCACGAGGAGCCCGCCGGGGAAGCCCATGATCGAGAAGAGCGCGAGGAGCGCGCCCGCCGACGCGGGATCGACCTCCGCGCGGTCGACGAGCATCTGCGGGAGCCACGCGAAGGCGGCGTAGGCGCCGAGGCTCGAGGAGCCGAACGCGACGCCGATCGCCCAGGCCGTCGGCGATCGCAGCAACCGCACGCCGAGCCGTCCGGGCACGGCCTCGAGCGCGACGGCGCCCGTATCCGGTGCCGTGTCGCCGAGCGGCGCGCCGGAACGGCGACGGCGTACGAGCATCGCCACCCACGGCACGGCCGCGATGAGCGAGACGAGCGTCCAGGTGCCGAGCGAGGCGCGCCATCCGGCTGCATCGGCGACCGGCACGGCGACGAGCGCCGGCACCGCCGTCGACACCGACAGCAGCGTCGCATAGAGCGATGTCACGAGCCCCACGCGATCCGGGAAGTACCGGCGCACGACCGGCGGCAGCAGCACGTTCCCCAGACCGACCCCGACGAGAGCGAGCACCGTGCCGAGGGTCAGCGAGACGACCTCCGGTGCGAGGCTGCGGGCGAGGTGCCCCACGACCATGAGGGCGAGGGATGCCACGAGCGCCTGCTCGAGGCCGATGCGGCGTGCGACCGCGGGGGCGATGAGCCCGCTCGCCGCGAAGGCGAGCGGCGGCGCGGCGCCGATGAGACCCAGCACGAACGCGTCGAGCGGGATCTCGGCCGCCACCTCGTGGAGGATCGGCGAGAGCGCGGCGACCGGTGTGCGCAGGCTGAGGGAGACGAGCACGACGCCCGCGAGGGCGAGTGCGCGTCCCCGCCACAGCGGGCGAGGCGTCACGCGGTCACCGCGAGAGCCCTGCGGGCCGCCGCAGCATCCGAGCCGATGGCGTCGATGAGCTCCGCGAGCGAGTCGAAGCGCCGCATCCCTCGCAGGCGCGCGACGAACGCGAGCTCGATCGTGCGGCCGTAGAGGTCGAGATCGACGTCGAGCAGGTGCGCCTCCGCCTGGTGCTGAGGAACGCCCTCGAACGTCGGGTTGTTGCCGATCGAGACGGCCGCGGGATAGCGCACGTCGTCGACCGTCGCCCACGCGGCGTACACGCCGTCCGCGGGCAGGAAGCCCTCCAGGCGCTCGGGGTCGAGGTTGGCCGTCGGGAAGCCGAGCTCGCGTCCGCGCCGCTCCCCCTCGACGACGACCGAGCGCACGACCGGCGGGCGACCGAGCACGCGTGCGGCCTCCTCGACCGCGCCGGCCTCGAGCGCCTCACGGATCCACGTCGACGACGCACGACGCTCGCCGCGCTCCGAGCCCTCGCGCACGTCGTCGATGAGCACGACCTCGAAGCCGTTCTCGCGCCCGAGCTCCTGCAGCACGCCCACGTCACCCGCGCCCCGACGACCGAAGCGGAAGTCGCTTCCCGCGAGCACGAGGCGGGCGTCGAGGGCGTCGACGAGCACCCGCCGCACGAACTCCTCGGGCTCGAGGTCGGCGAGCTCCTGATCGAAGGCGAGCATGAGGGTCGCGTCGACGCCCGACTGCGCGAGCAGGTCGACCTTCTGCGGGTTGCTCACGAGCGGGTTCGGGCAGAAGGCGGGAGCGAGCAGGGAGAGCGGATGCCGGTCGAACGTCACGACCGCCGAGGCGAGCCCCCGCTCGGCGGCGAGGCCCCGCAGGCGCGCGAGCACGGCACGGTGGCCCGTGTGGACACCGTCGAACTTGCCGATCGTCACGGCGCTCGGGCCGAAGCCCGACGGCACCGCTCCGAGTCCGTCGTAGAACTCCATCAGGCCTCGACCGCGACCCGTCCCCGCGTGCGCAGCCAGAGGATTCCGAGCACAGGCAGCACGAGGGGGATGAACAGGTAGCCGGCGCCGAAGACGCTCCAGACCGTGGCCTCGCGCCCGAAGGGGTTGATCTCCTCGAGACCCAGCAGCTGCGGGGCGACGACCGAGAGGGCGCCGACGACGAGCACGCCCGCGAGCTCGAAGCTCACCGTGACCCATGCCAGGCGATCCCATCCCGCCGCGAGGGCGACCGTCGCGAGCACGTACACGACGGCGGCGACGGCCGAGAGCGTGAACGCGATGGGGGCGTCGTCGAAGCGGTCGATGATCTGGAAGGTCGACCGCCCGACGGCGGCCATCGCGAGGACGGCGTAGACGGCGACGAGCACGCGGCCGATGCCGGAGGCGCGGGTGCGGGGCTGGGCGGACATCGTCCTCCAGCGTAGTCCGCCGCGGCGCGGGCCTCAGGCCAGCTGCACGGTCCAGATCTGCTGCATGCGCCAGAGCATGACGGCGATCGCGAAGGCCGCGGCGCCCAGCACGACGTTCGACCAGCGATTGCGCTCGACGAGCGCCCACACGATCGCGAGAGGCGGGATGATGGCCGCCGTGCCGAGGTACATCCAGAACTCGAGGAGGCTGCCGGTGGGGTCGTTCCCCACCATAGGCGCGACGATCGCCACGACGAGCTGCGCGATCACGAGGAGCCCGACGGCGCCCACCGACAGCACGGTGAGGTCGTTCGGCTTGCGCCCCGCGAGTCCGAGCGCGACGCACATGAGGCCGACGACGCACGCGAGCGCGAGCTGCACGATCGTGAAGGGCAGGATCACGGGAGGACCTCCTCGGTCGGAAGGCCGAGCAGCACGCGCAGTCGCCCGCGACGCAGCTCGACGAGGGCGGCGAGGCGCCCGTCGGGGGTGAGGGCGGCGGCGAGCTCGGCGTCGGGGGCGTCGAGCTCCACGCGCTTGCCGTGGGCGATGTCTCGCGTCGCGGCGGCGTCGAGACGGAGGACGGGGAACAGTCGCGCGGCGACGGTCGCCGGATCCACGAGCGCGGGCGCCTCCGCGTCCGGCTGCTGCCGCGGGTCGGGCAGCACCACGGCGTCCGCGACGCCGAACGGTCCGATGCGCGTGCGCCGCAGGGCGATGAGATGCCCGCCCACGCCGAGGTCCGCGCCGAGGTCGCGCGCGAGGGCACGGATGTAGGTGCCCGAGCTGCACTCGACGCGCACGTCGAGATCCACGACGGCGCCCTCGCGCCGGGTCGCGAGCAGCTCGAAGGCGCGGATCGTGACGGGACGCGCCGTGAGCTCGACGGGCTCCCCCGCGCGTGCCCGGTCGTAGGCCCGGCGACCGTCGACCTTGATGGCGCTGAACGTCGACGGGGTCTGCTCGAGGGGACCGGTCAGGGAGGCGATGCCGCGCGCGATCGCGTCGTCGTCCACCTCCGATGCGTCGTGCTGCGCGATCGGCTCGCCCTCGGCGTCGTCGGTGTCGGTCGCGACGCCCAGGCGGATGGTCGCCGTGTACTCCTTGTCGAGCCCCACGAGGTAGGTCAGCAGGCGCGTCGAGCTGTCGGCGCCGAGCAGCAGCAGGCCGGTCGCCATCGGGTCGAGCGTGCCGGCGTGGCCGACCTTGCGGGTGCCGAGCAGACGGCGGGCGCGCGCCACGACGTCGTGGCTCGTGATGCCCTGGGGCTTGTCGACGAGCAGGATGCCGCTCGTCACGAGTCGTCTCCTCGCAGTGCCAGCAGCACGTCGACCTTGGTCGGGAGCATCTCGTCGATGAGCTCGCGCACACTCCCGTCGGAGTCGTAGTCGTCGATCATGCGCAGCCCGACGACGGTGTTGAGGAGCATGCCCACGGCGAGGAAGTCCTGCGCCTTCTCGGCGGTGAGGCCCACCCGCTCGCGCAGGAACGCGTACACGCGCCGGAAGCCCGCGCGAGCCTGCCGGCCGACGACGGGGTCGGATCCGAGCATGAACGCCTGCATGAGGCTCAGCAGGAGCCCGCGGTCGGCGAGCAGGTCGACGTAGCTGCGGCCGAGGCACGCGCTCACCGCCTCCTCGTCGTCGGCGTGGCCGTCTGCCGCGAGCTCGGCGAGGTCGGCCTCGAACGCGCCCAGGATCCGGTCGATCGCGCGGTCGAGCACGGCGAGGAACATCGCCTCCTTGCCCCCGAACATCCGCACGACGTAGGGCTGGCTCACGCCCGCCTCGCGCGCGACGGCGTCGGTCGTCGCGCCGTGGTAGCCGCGGTCGCCGAACACTCGCGTGGCGGCCTCCAGCACGAGCACGCGGCGCTCGTCGGAGCGCATGCGCGTCGCGCTCTGCTCCGGCGTGGGGGAGGTCATGGTTGACATGGTATCAACCGATTACTAATGTGCCGTCTTGTAATCATCCGATTACAACTATCGCGCTCATCGATCCCACGGAGCCATCATGTCCGCCACCCCCGCCCCCGCACCCGCGACCCGCCCGCCGCGCCGAGTGCCGTTCGGCCTCATGCTGCTCGCGACCGGCCTGCCGATGTTCATGGCCACCCTCGACAACCTCGTCATGACGAACGCGCTCCCCGCGATCCGCCTCGACCTCGGGGCGAGCATCGAGGAGCTGCAGTGGTTCATGAACGCGTACACGCTCGCGTTCGCGAGCTTCATCCTCATGGCCGCCGCGCTCGGCGACCGGCTCGGCCGACGCACCGTGTTCGCCGCGGGCATCGCGCTCTTCACGCTCGCCTCCGCGGGGGCGGCGCTCGCTGCCGACCCCGCACAGCTCATCGCGGCCCGCGCCGTGCAGGGCGTCGGCGGCGCTGCCATCATGCCGCTCTCGCTCTCGCTCCTCGCGGGAGCCGTGAGCGAGCGGAGGCGCCCCCTCGCGATCGGCATCTGGGGAGGGGTCGCCGGACTCGCCGTGGCGCTCGGTCCCCTCGTGGGCGGCGCCGTCGTGGAGGGCTGGAACTGGAACGCCATCTTCTGGCTCAACGTGCCCATCGGCCTCATCGCGATCCCCGTCGTGCTGGCCCTGCTGCCGAACCCCTTCGGCGATCGCCTGCGCGCCGACGTGCTCGGCGTCGTGCTCGCCGGGTTCGGCGTGCTGGGTCTCGTCTGGGGCATCGTGCGGGGCAACGAGGCCGGCTGGGACAGCCTCGAGGTGCTGACGGGCCTCGTCGGCGGGGCGTCGCTGCTCGTGCTCTTCGTGCTGTGGCAGCGGCGCGCGCCCGCGCCCCTCCTCCCCCTCCGGCTGTTCCGCGATCGCTCGTTCTCGATCGCCAACCTCGTCGGCCTCGGCTTCAGCTTCGGGATGTTCGGCTCGGTCTTCGTGCTCATCCAGTTCCTGCAGATCGTGCAGGGCTACTCGCCGCTCGAGGCGGGCGTGCTCACGATGCCGTGGACCATGGCCCCGATGGTCGTGGCTCCGCTCGCGGGCCTCGTCTCGGGACGCGTCGGCACCCGCGCGCTCATCGTCGCGGGGCTGACTCTCCAGGCGTCGGCGCTCACGTGGATCGGCCTCGTCATGTCGCCCGAGGTGCCGTACGCCGAGCTCGTCGGCCCGTTCATCCTGGCGGGCGTCGGGATGGGCCTCGTCTTCGCCCCCTCCTCGACCGCGGTGCTCGCCCACATGCCCGCGGCGGACTCGGCCAAGGCATCGGGAACCAACTCGACGGTGCGCGAGGTCGGCGTCGCGCTCGGCATCGCGGTGCTCACGGC
>JAEYVF010000188.1 GCA_023432005.1 Actinomycetes bacterium | reverse complement strand
TCGACGGCAAGATCGTCGACCGCCCGTCGTTCCGCGTGAAGCCGGGTCAGCTCATCCACGTCAAGGAGCGCTCGGAGTCGACCGAGCCGTTCCAGGTCGCCGCCGCCGGCGGTCACGTCGACGTGCTGCCCAAGACCCCGGGCTACCTCGAGGTCGAGCTCGACAAGCTCCAGGCCCGCCTCGTGCGTCGCCCGAAGCGCGCCGAGGTCCCCGTGACCTGCGACGTGCAGCTCGTCGTCGAGTACTACGCAGCTCGCTGAGCGAGCTGCGTAGTGCAGCGCCGCGGATCACCGCGGCGCGGAAGGACACAGCTACGCCGCCCGCCGACAAGCACAGGATGCCCCGGGACCCGGTCCCGGGGCATTCCGCTTTCTGCACCGACCCGACCACCGCCTCCGCCCCGACAGCCAGACGCCCATCCGCGGAACGGCATAGGGTAGGAGAGTTGCGCGGCATCCGCCGCTCGACGACCGCGAACGAGAAGTGAGGAACACGATGAAGGGTGCACTGCTTCTGATCGCCGGAGTCGCCATCGGCTTCGTCGTCGCACACGAGGTCGCGAAGACCCCCCAGGGCAAGCAGTTCTTCGACGAGGTCGACGGGAAGGCCCGCGAGTTCGGAGATGCCGTCGTGCAGGGCTACAAGGCCCGCGAGGCGGAGCTGAAGCAGGCCGTCGCGAACGCGCAGGACGCGATCGACGACCTCGCGCAGCGCGCCAAGTCCTGATCCCACCCGCCGTCGGGCCGGCGGCCCGCAGGCCTCGTCCCGACGGGACACGTTTACGGAGTACCTGTGCAGACCGCTGAGATCCAACGTCGCTGGCTGTCCTTCTTCGGCGACCGCGGCCACACCGTCGTCCCCTCGGCCTCGCTGGTCACGGACGACCCGACGCTGCTCTTCACGGTCGCCGGCATGGTGCCGTTCATCCCGTACTTCACCGGTGTGGTGCCCGCGCCGTTCCCGCGCGCCACGAGCGTGCAGAAGTGCATCCGCACCCTCGACATCGAGGAGGTGGGCAAGACCACCCGACACGGCACGTTCTTCCAGATGAACGGCAACTTCTCCTTCGGGGACTACTTCAAGGAGGGGGCGATCTCCTACGCGTGGGAGCTGCTCACCACCTCGGAGTCGGATGGCGGTCTCGGCTTCGAGGAGCGCGACCTCTGGGTCACGGTCTACGAGGACGACGACGAGGCGATCGAGCTCTGGAAGCGCGTCGCCGGCCTGCCGGAGCACCGCATCCAGCGCCTCGGCAAGGCCGACAACTACTGGCATACGGGTCAGCCCGGCCCCGGCGGCCCGTGCTCGGAGATCTACTTCGACCGCGGTCCGGCGTACGGCGTCGAGGGCGGTCCCGCGGCGGACGACTCCCGCTACCTCGAGATCTGGAACCTGGTGTTCATGCAGTACCTCCTCAAGGAGGTGCGGTCGAAGACCGACTTCGACATCGCGGGCGAGCTGCCGAAGAAGAACATCGACACGGGCATGGGCATGGAGCGCGTCGCCTTCCTCAAGCAGGGCGTCGACAACATGTACGAGATCGACCAGGTGCGCCCCGTGCTCGACATGGCGGCCGAGCTGTCGGGGCGCCGCTACGGCGCCGCGCACGACGACGACGTGCGGATGCGCGTCATCGCGGATCACGTGCGCTCGAGCCTCATGCTCATGACCGATGGCGTCGCGCCGTCGAACGAGGGCCGCGGCTACATCCTGCGCCGCCTGCTGCGCCGTGTCGTGCGCTCGATGCGCCTCCTGGGCGTCGACGCCCCGAGCTTCGCCGAGCTGTTCGACGCGTCCCGTCGCGCGATGCGCGAGGCGTACCCCGAGGTCGAGGCGGAGTACGAGCGCACTTCGCGCCTCGCGCTCGGCGAGGAGGAGACCTTCCTCCGCACGCTCGCGTCGGGCACGACCATCCTCGACGTCGCCGTCGAGGACACCAAGAAGGCGGGCGGGGAGTCGCTCTCGGGCGATACCGCCTTCCTCCTGCACGACACCTTCGGCTTCCCGATCGACCTCACGCTCGAGATCGCGGAGGAGGCGGGCCTCTCGGTCGACCGCGGCGCGTTCGACGCGCTCATGTCCGAGCAGCGCGCCCGCGCGAAGGCGGATGCGAAGGCCAAGAAGGCGGGGCTCGCCGACCTCTCGGTGTACTCCGACCTCCGCTCGCTCGGCGAGACGGTCTTCACGGGCTACGACTACCTGCAGACCGACTCGCGCATCCTGGGCCTCATCAAGGACGGCAGCTCGGTCGTGAAGGCGCACGCGGGCGACGTCGTCGAGGTCATCCTCGCGGAGACCTCGCTCTACGCGGAGTCGGGTGGCCAGGCCTCCGACAAGGGCTCCATCGTGGGCGACGGCTTCGACCTCGAGGTGCTCGATGTGCAGCGTCCCGTGAAGGGCCTCGTGAGCCACACGGTCCGGGTGCGCTCGGGCGAGGTGGGCGTCGGTCAGCCCGCGACCTCGGTCGTCGACCGCGAGTACCGTCACTCGGCGGCTCAGGCGCACTCGGCGACGCACCTGATCCACGCGGCGCTGCGTCAGACCCTCGGCCAGGAGGCGCACCAGTCGGGCTCGTTCAACAAGGCCGGCTACATGCGGCTCGATTTCTCGTGGAACCAGGCGCTCAGCCCGGAGACCCGCAGCGAGATCGAGGAGATCGCCAACAACGCGGTGCGCGACAACCTCGAGGTCGTCACGCGTATCCTGTCGCTCGACGAGGCCCGCAAGGCCGGCGCCATGGCTCTCTTCGGCGAGAAGTACGGCGATACCGTGCGCATGGTCGACATCGGAGGGCCCTGGTCGCGCGAGCTGTGCGCGGGAACGCACGTGCGCACCTCGGCGGAGGTCGGCCTCGTGAACCTCGTGTCGGAGTCGAGCGTCGGCTCGTCCAACCGCCGTGTGGAGGCCCTCGTCGGTCTCGACGCCTTCCGCGACCTCGCGGCCGAGCGCGCGATCGTGAACCAGCTCACGGCGAGCCTCAAGACGCCGCGCGAGCAGCTGCCCGACCGCATCTCCGACCTCGTCGCGCAGCTCAAGGCGGCCGAGAAGAAGATCGCGGCGTTCGAGGCGAACAAGCTCGCGGGTCGCGTGCCCGAGCTCGCGGCGACGGCCCGGCGCATGGGCGAGGTGCTCGCGGTCGTCGAGGACCTCGGCGAGCTGCAGTCGGTGGACGAGCTCCGCAAGCTCGTCACCGCCGTGCGCGAGCGCCTGCAGTCCGAGGCGGCCGTCGTGGTCCTCGCAGCGCGGGTCGACGGCAAGCCGTCGGTCATCGTCGCGACGACCGCGGGCGCCCGCGAGGCGGGAGTCAAGGCCGGTCCGCTCGCGAAGGACGCGGCCGCGGTGCTCGGAGGCGGAGGCGGGGGCAAGGACGACATGGCCCAGGGCGGCGGCTCGGACGCTGCGGCGCTCCCCGCGGCGCTCGACGGCATCCGATCGGCGCTCGGCTCCTGATGCGGCGCGGCGTCCGGATCGGCGTCGACGTCGGCCGGGCCCGCGTCGGAGTGTCGCGCTGCGATCCCGACGGGCTCATCGCGACACCCGTCGAGACCCTGCCGCGCGACGAGCGCACGGTGCGCGCCGTGCTCGCCCGCGCTGCGGAGCTCGACGCCATCGAGCTCGTCGTCGGACTGCCGCTGTCGCTCAACGGCGCCGACACGCCGTCGACCACCGACGCACGGGAGTTCGCGGCGGCGCTGGCGACCGCAGGGGAGATGCCCGTGCGGCTCGTCGACGAACGGCTCAGCACCGTCACGGCGCACCGTCAGCTCCAGGCGGGAGGCCGCAAGGCGAAGGGCTCGCGCTCGGTCGTGGACCAGGTGGCCGCTGTTATCATCCTGCAGAACGCCCTCGACTCCGAGCGGATGTCGGATCGTCCCCCCGGATCCGTCGTCCCCCGCATGAAGGACCCTGAACGTGGCCTCTGAACCGAGCTGGGACGACATCTTCGGCCCCGGATCGCTCACCCCGTCGACCAACGCGGTGTCGACCACGCCGACCCCGGCGACCCCGACGACCCCGATCTCGACGAGCACGGCGGAGCCGAACCCGCAGGCGCCCCTCTCGCGGCGCGCGCTCCGCGAGGGCGCGGGCGGGGGCTCCGCGTCGCGCTCACGTCCGAAGCGCCGCGGTCGCGGGCCGTGGGGATGGATCATCGCGCTGCTCGTGGTGCTGGGCCTCCTGACGGCCGGCGGCGTCTATGTGTGGAGCAACTACGGCGAGAAGATCCAGGAGGTGCTGGGCATCGCGCCGCCGAACGACTTCGAGGGCGAGGGGAACGGCGAGGAGGTGACGATCGTCATCGAATCGGGCGACATCGGCGCCGACGTCGCCGCGAAGCTCGAGCAGGCGGGTGTCACGAAGACCTTCGACGCGTTCTACGAGCTGCTTCTCGCCGACTCGAGCATCACCTTCGAGCCCGGCAACTACAAGCTGCAGAAGGAGATGAGCGCCGCCGCGGCGCTGCGAGCCCTCCAGGACCCGGCCAACCGCATCATCAACCGCGTCACGATCCCGGAGGGGGTGCGTGCCTCGAGCGCGCTCGAGCTCATCGCCGCGGCGACCGAGATCCCGCTCGAGGAGCTGCAGGCGGAGGCCGCGAACTTCACCCAGTTCGGCATCCCCGCCACCTCGCCGAGCATCGAGGGCTGGCTCTTCCCCGCGACGTACACCTTCGATCCGGGCGTCACCGCGAACGGCGCGATCAAGATGCTCGTCGACCAGATGATCGCGACCCTCGACGCCGCGGGCGTCGCGCCCGAGAGCCGCTTCACCGTGCTCACGATGGCCTCCATCGTGCAGCGCGAGTCGGGGCCGAACCTCGAGGACATGCCCAAGATCGCGCGCGTGTTCCAGAACCGCATCGACCGGGGGATGCTCCTGCAGTCGGATGCGACGGTGCACTACGGGCTCAATGACACCTCGAGCGTGTGGACCTCGCCCGAGGACCGCGCGGATGCGTCGAACCCCTACAACACGTACGCGAACCCGGGGCTCCCCATCGGGCCGATCGGCCTCCCGGGGGTCGACGCGATCAACGCGGCGGTGGCGCCGGCCGACGGCACATGGCTCTACTTCGTGACGGTCGACCTGAAGACCGGGGAGACGGTGTTCTCCAACACGCTCGCCGAGCACGACAAGGCCGCGCAGAGGCTCTACTCCTGGTGCAAGGAGAGCGACGAGAACGCCGCCTACTGTGCCTGACGGCACGCGCCTCGCGGTGCTCGGATCGCCCATCGGGCACTCCCGCTCTCCGCAGCTGCACCGGGCGGCCTACGGCGTGCTCGGGCTCGACTGGGACTACGACCGGGTCGAGGTCGACGATGCCGGCCTCGAGGGGTTCCTCGACGGCCTCGGGGCGGAGTGGCGCGGCCTCTCGCTCACGATGCCGCTCAAGCGTCGCGTCGCCGAGCTCGTGCCGGAGGTCGACGAGGTCGCGCGACGCACGGGGCAGGGCAATACGATCCTGCTCGATCGCGGCCGTGCGGTGAAGGCCTTCAACACCGATGTGCACGGTGTGACGGCGGCGTTCGGCGAGGCCGGCGTCACGTCCGCCACCCGCGCGACGGTGCTCGGGGGCGGCGCGACGGCGGAGAGCGCCGTGCGCGCTCTCGAGGGCCTCGGCGCCGAGGTCACGGTCGCGGTGCGCGACGTCGCCAAGGTCATCGCGTCCGGCACCTTCGCATCCGCTCGCGTCGTCGCGCTCGGCGCGGATGCGGATGCCGCCCTCGCCGAGAGCGACGTCGCCGTGAGCACGATCCCGCCGCGCGCCGACTTCCCCGTGAGCCTCCTGCGGCTCCGCGCGGCGCAGACGCTCCTCGACGTCGCCTACGCGCCGTGGCCCACCCCGCTCGCCGCCGCCTGGACGGAGGCAGGCGGAACGGTCGTGCACGGCCTCGAGATGCTCGTGCACCAGGCGGTGCACCAGATCCGGATCTTCGTGGCGGGCGATCCGTCGACGCCGCTGCCCGACGAGGACGCCGTCATCCGGGCCATGCGCGCCGCTGTGGAATGATCGAGACATGCTGCGTTGGTTGACGGCCGGTGAGTCGCACGGACCCGAACTGGTGGCGATCCTCGAAGGCATGCCGGCCGATGTGCCCGTCTCGCCCGAGCAGATCCAGGCCGATCTGCAGCGCCGCAAGCTCGGCTACGGCCGCGGCGCCCGCATGAAGTTCGAACAGGACGAGCTCACGATCTCGGGCGGCATCCGCTTCGGGCGCACGATGGGCAGCCCCGTCGCGCTGCGCGTGGGCAACACGGAGTGGCCGCGCTGGGTCGACGTCATGTCGGCGACACCCGTGGACCCGGAGACCCTTCCCAAGGGCCGCGGCGCCGCCCTCACGCGCCCGCGTCCGGGCCACGCCGACCTCGTCGGCATGCAGAAGTACGACTTCCCCGAGGCGCGCAACGTGCTCGAGCGCGCGAGTGCCCGGGAGACCGCGGCGCGCGTCGCTCTCGGCGCCGTCGCGCGCGCGTTCCTCGGCGAGCTCGGCATCCGCCTCGTCTCCCACACGCTCTCGATCGAGACGGTGCGCGTTCCCGACGACGCGAGGCTCCCCACGCCCGACGACGTCGACGCGCTCGACGCCGATCCGCTGCGCTGCTTCGACCCCGCGACCTCGGAGGCGATGGTCGCCCGGATCGACCGCGCCCACGACGAGGGCGACACGCTCGGCGGTGTCGTCGAGGTGCTCGCCTACGGCGTGCCCCCGGGGCTCGGCAGCTACGTGCACTGGGATCGTCGCCTCGACGCGCAGCTCGCCGCCGCGCTCATGGGGATCCAGGCCATCAAGGGCGTCGAGGTCGGCGACGGCTTCGAGACCACGCGCCGTCCGGGCTCGCGGGCGCACGACGAGATGGTCATGCACGACGGCGTCATCCGCCGCGAGTCCGACCGGGCGGGCGGCACCGAGGGCGGTATGTCGACGGGCACCATCCTGCGGGTACGGGCGGGGATGAAGCCCATCGCGACCGTGCCGCACGCCCTGCGCACGATCGACGTCGCCACGGGTGAGGCCGCGCAGGCGCACCACCAGCGCTCGGACGTGTGCGCCGTGCCGGCGGCGGGTGTCGTCGCCGAGGCCATGGTGGCGCTCGTGCTCGCGAACGCGATGCTCGAGAAGTTCGGAGGCGACTCGGTGGGCGAGACCAAGCGCAACCTCGAGGCGTACCTCGCAGCCATCCCGGACGCGCTGCGCACCGGCGCCGCCACGGCATGAGCGGCCCGCTCGCCGTCTTCATCGGCCCGATGGGTGCGGGCAAGACCCGCATCGGCAAGCGCGTCGCGCGTGCCCTCGGCGTGCCCTTCACCGACACCGACAAGGTCATCGTCGCGCGGCACGGGGCGATCGCCGGCATCTTCGACGCGTACGGCGAATCGCACTTCCGGGCGCTCGAGCGCGACGTCGTGCGCGAGGCGCTCCACGGCGGCGGCATCGTGTCGCTCGGCGGGGGAGCGGTGCTCGACGAGGCGACCCGGGCCGAGCTGCGCGGGCTGCCCGTCGTCTACCTCACGATCTCCGCGGAGGCCGTCGCGTCGCGCCTCGGCGATGGCAAGCGCCCGCTCGTCCGCGGCGGGGTCGGTGACTGGCAGCGCATCTACGACGCCCGCCGCTCCGTGTACGAAGACCTCGCGCGCGTGACCTTCGACACCTCGCGCCTGCCGATCGACGGCATCGCACAGGACGTCGTGACCTGGATCGAACGCAACGGACTGGAGTCCAGATGAGCGAGACCACCGTCATCCCCGTCTCGGGGACGGATGGCATGAGGGAGTACGAGGTGCACGTGGGCCGCGGCATCCTCGGCACCCTCGAGGACCTGCTGCCGCCGCGTGCCGAGAAGGTGCTCGTCGTGCACGCGCCCGCGCTCGGTGCGCGCGCCGAGGCCCTGCGCGAGGAGCTGGCCGCGTCGGGCGATCGTCAGGTGATGCTCGCCGAGATCCCGGATGCCGAGGGCGCCAAGCGCGTCGAGGTCGCCGCATTCCTCTGGCAGATCCTCGGTCAGACCGATTTCACGCGCAGCGACGCGATCGTGGGGCTCGGAGGCGGCGCGACGACCGATCTGGCGGGCTTCGTCGCCGCGACCTGGCTGCGCGGCATCGCCGTCGTGCAGGTGCCGACGACCGTGCTGGCGATGGTCGACGCGGCGGTGGGCGGCAAGACGGGCATCAACACGGCGGAGGGTAAGAACCTCGTCGGGGCCTTCTGGGCACCGCGCGCCGTGCTGTGCGACCTCGAGCTGCTCGACACGCTGCCGCGCAACGAGATCCTCGCGGGCTACGCGGAGGTCGTGAAGGCGGGCTTCATCGCCGAGCCGGAGATCCTCGACATCGTGGAGGCCGATCCGGCGCGCGCGACCGATCCGACGTCGCCCGAGTTCCGCCGCGCCGTGGAGCTCGCGATCGCCATGAAGGCGCGCGTCGTCGGGGAGGACTTCACCGAGCAGGGACTGCGGGAGATCCTCAACTACGGCCATACGCTCGGTCACGCGATCGAGCACGCCGAGCGCTACCGCTGGCGCCACGGCGCCGCCATCTCGATCGGCATGGTGTTCGCCGCGGAGCTCTCGCGCCTCACGCGGCACCTCTCGGACGCGGCCGTCGACAGGCACCGCCGCGTCCTGGACTCGCTCGACCTGCCGACGACCTACCCCGCCGGGCGCTGGCCGACCCTGCTCGCGTCGATGCGCCGGGACAAGAAGGCGCGCGGTGCGCTCCTGCGGTTCATCGTGCTCGACGACATCGGCCGCCCGACGACCCTGCAGGGGCCGGACGAGTCGTTGCTGTTCTCGGCCTACCAGGAGATCGCGAGCTGACCCCGTCGATAGGCTGAGCGCATGTCGCGCGTGATGGTGCTCAACGGACCCAACCTCGGCCGCCTCGGCAGCCGCGAGCCCGACGTGTACGGCGATCAGGATCTGTCCGCACTGCGCGTGCTCCTCGTCGAGGAGGCGGGCGAGGGCGTCGAGGTGGATCTCCGGCAGACCGACGATGAGGCCGAGCTCGTACGGTGGCTGCACGAGGCGGTCGACGAGCACACGCCCGTCATCCTCAACCCCGCGGCGTTCACGCACTACAGCTACGCGCTGCGGGATGCGGCGGCGCTCGTGACGAAGGCCGGCATCCCTCTCGTCGAGGTGCACATCTCGAATCCGCACGCGCGCGAGGAGTTCCGCCACCGCAGCGTCATCTCCGGCATCGCGACGGGTGTGATCGCCGGATTCGGCTTCGACTCGTATGTGCTCGCCCTCGCGGCCGTCCGTCGCGCCCGCTAGGGGTCGTTACACTCGTACGGGCGCATCCGCCCCCCATTCCCCACGAAACGGAACAGCTGACACGCATGGCCACGACGAACGACATCAAGAACGGCAGCGTCCTCAACATCGACGGACAGCTCTGGAACGTGGTCGAGTTCCAGCACGTGAAGCCCGGCAAGGGCGGCGCGTTCGTGCGCACCAAGCTCAAGAACGTGCTCTCCGGCAAGAGCGTCGACCGCACGTTCAACGCGGGCACCAAGATCGACTTCGCGACCGTCGACCGTCGCGACTTCCAGTACCTCTACCGTGACGGCGACGGCTTCGTGTTCATGGACACGTCCGACTACGACCAGCTCACCGTGCCCGCGGGCATCGTCGGCGACGCCGCCAACTTCATGCTCGAGAACCAGGAGGTGCAGATCGCCCTCCACGAAGGCGAGCCGCTCTACGTCGAGCTCCCGGCCTCCGTCGTGCTCGAGGTCACCTACACCGAGCCCGGCCTCCAGGGCGACCGCTCGAGCGCGGGCACGAAGCCCGCGACGCTCGAGACGGGCTACGAGATCCAGGTCCCGCTGTTCCTCGAGAGCGGCACGAAGGTCAAGGTCGACACCCGCTCGGGTGACTACCTCGGCCGCGTCTGACCCGCGGTGAGCGCACGCACCAAGGCCCGCAAGCGGGCGATCGACCTGCTCTACGGCGCCGACCTCCGGGAGCGATCCCTCGCGGACGCGCTCGTCGAGGAGCAGCGCCGCGCAGCCGGGGAGCCCGCTCGCGAGGCGTCCTGGCGCTACGCCCGCGAGATCGTGGAGGGCGTCGACGAGCACCGTGAGGCGATCGACGCGGCCATCACCGCGCACGCGCACGGCTGGACGCTCGAGCGCATGCCGGTGCTCGACCGCGCCATCCTGCGCGCCGCCGCGTGGGAGATCCTGCACAACGACGAGGTACCGGATGCCGTCGCGATCTCGGAGGCCGTGCAGCTGGCCGGCGAGCTGAGCACCGACGACTCGGGGAGCTTCGTGAACGGCGTGCTCTCAGCCATCGCGCGCGAGCGCTGACGTCCGTGTGACGCCGTGAGGCGTCATGTTTCCCTCCGTGACGGTCCGCTTTGCGGGCGGTTCCCGGGGTTCCCTACGGTCGAGCGCGTGACCGTCGTCGAAGCTCCCGCCGTCCCCGCGCTGCCCGTGCGGATCTCGGGCGTCGGCCGGACCTTCCCGGCGCCCGACGGCGGCGAGCGAGTCGTGCTCCGGGATGTCGATCTCGACATCCGCGCGGGGGAGATCGTCGCGCTGCTCGGCCCCTCCGGCTGCGGCAAGTCCACGCTCCTGCGCCTCATCTCGGGACTCGACCGAGCCGATGCGGGGCAGCTGTCGATCGGCGACTCACCCGTCGCCGCCGTCGATCAGCGCTGCGCCGTCGCCTTCCAGGAGCCGCGCCTGCTCCCGTGGCGCACGATCGCGCGCAACGTCGAGCTCGGCCTTCCCCGCGGTACCGCGACGGAGAAGGGCCGCGAGCGTGTCGCCGAGCTGCTCCGGCTCGTGCAGCTCGACCACGCGACCAACCTGCGCCCGCGCCAGATCTCGGGCGGCATGGCCCAGCGCACCTCGCTCGCGCGCGCCCTCGCGCGCAACCCTCGCGTCCTGCTGCTCGACGAGCCATTCGGCGCCCTCGACGCCCTGACGCGTCTGACGATGCAGGACCTCCTGCTCGAGGTGCACACCGCCGAGCCCACCACCATCGTGCTCGTGACGCACGACGTCGACGAGGCGCTCCAGCTGGCCGACCGCATCGTGCTCCTGGGCGCCGACGACGACACGCCCGGCGCGACCATCCGTCGCGTGCTCGAGGTCCGCAAGCGCCGACCGCGCGACCGCGGCGACGCCCAGCTCGCCGTGCTGCGCGCGGAGCTACTCTCGCTCCTCGGTGTCGAGAGCCACCACCCCGAGGACTACATCACCAAGGCGATCAAGGCCCAGCGCGCCAAGCGCGCGGGCTCCTGACCGTCCCACCCGATCACCACCCACAGCAGAGGACCACAATGAAGAAGAGCATCCTGGCCGCCGCGGCGGCCGCCGTCGCCGCAACGCTCGCCCTCACGGGCTGCGTCTCCGGTGAGGGCGCGCCCGCCGCCGCCGAGCAGCCCTCGGAGCAGGGCTGGAGCGCCACGACCCTCAACATCGACTTCGCGACCTACAACCCGCTGAGCCTCGTCATCAAGGACCAGGGCTGGCTCGAGGAGGCGCTCGGCGACGACGTCACGGTCAACTGGGTGCAGTCGGCCGGGTCGAACAAGGCCAACGAGGCGCTCCGCGCCGGGGCGATCGATGTGGGCTCGACGGCCGGCTCGGCCGCGCTCCTCGCGCGCTCGAACGGGTCGCCCATCAAGGTCATCGATATCTACAGCCAGCCGAACTGGGCCGCGATCCTCGTGCCGGCCGGCTCCTCGATCTCGTCGGTCGAGGAGCTCAAGGGCAAGCACATCGCCGCGACGAAGGGCACCGACCCCTACTTCTTCCTCCTGCAGACGCTCGAGGAGCACGGCCTGACCCTCGACGACGTCGTGGTCGAGAACCTGCAGCACGCGGACGGCAAGGCCGCGATCGAGGCGGGCGCGGTCGACGCGTGGTCGGGCCTGGACCCGCTGCTGTCGACGAGCGTCGCCAACGGCGCGTCGAAGATCATCTACGACAACATCGACTTCAACAGCTACGGCTTCCTCAACGCGACCGAGGACTTCATCGAGAACCACGCCGACCTCGCGCAGCTCGTCGTGAACGCCTACGAGAAGGCGCGCGCGTGGGCCGAGGGGAACCCCGAGGAGACCGCGCAGATCCTCGCAGACGTCGCGGGCATCGACATCGAGATCGCGACGGCCGTCATCGCCGACCGCACCAACCTCGCCGTCGACCCGGTCCCGGGCCAGGCGCAGCTCGATGTGCTCGCGATCATCGGACCGGTCTTCGTCGAGGCCGGCGACGTCGCGAGCCAGGACGCGATCGACGACGCCCTCGCGTCGCTCCTCGAGCCGACGTTCGCGAAGGCGGCCGACCCCGGCGCCCTCTGAGGCGTCGGGAGAACGGACCTCACGCGATGAGCGGGATCAAGACGGCGACGGAGGCGGCCCTCACCGAGGGGGCCGTCTCCGCGGCGGTGCAGCGTTCGAGCGTCCAGAGCTACGCCGACACGGTCGGCGAGGGCTACGCGGTGGTCGCGACAAGCGTCGTCGACCGGCGCCGTCCCAGAGGCGAGCGTCGCTGGTGGCCGGCCGTCGGGGGCACGGTCATCCCGCTCGCCGTCCTCGTGCTGTGGTGGGCGGTCACCGAGTTCGGCGACATCCCGTCGTACCGGCTGCCGTCTCCCGCCGACGTCGTGAACGCGGCGGGAGAGCTCGCGTCCTCGGGCCAGCTGTGGCGCGACGTCGCGATCTCGACGCAGCGCGTGCTGCAGGGCTTCGCGTTCGGCTCGCTCATCGGCATCGTCATCGGCTCGCTCATCGGCCTCTCGCGCAACGCGAGCATCCTGCTCTCGCCGACGATCGGCGCCCTCCGCGCCGTCCCGTCGCTCGCGTGGGTGCCGCTGCTCGTGCTCTACGTCGGCATCTTCGAGCCCTCGAAGGTCATCCTCATCACGATCGGCGCGGCGTTCCCGGTGCTCACGACGCTCTCGATCGCGCTCCGGCATGTCGATCCGCATCTCGTGGAACTCGGTCGTGCCTACGGGCTGGGTCGCCTGTCCCTCCTCACGACGGTGCAGCTGCCCGCTGTCATCCCCGCGCTCGTGAGCGGCCTCCGGCTCGCGCTCGCGCAGTCGTGGCTCTTCCTCGTCGCCGCTGAGCTGCTCGCGAGCTCGATGGGCCTCGGCTTCCTGCTCATGGACTCCGGCAACAACGGCCGCGTCGATCGCATCTTCCTCGCGATCATCGTGCTCGCGGTGCTCGGCAAGACGACGGATGCCCTCATCGGCGTGCTCGAGCGCTGGCTCCTCAAGCGCTGGGGCTGAGCGCCCGCAGACAGGTGAAGGCCGGGACGCCTCGACGGGCGCCCCGGCCTTCGCGCTGTGGCGGAGGTCAGCTGCGGGTGCGGCGGCGGCTGAAGGCCGCGACGACGAACAGCCCGGCGATGAGCACGACGTTCTTCGCGATGAACTCGCCGACGACCGTGAGGGCGAGCGGGTTGCCGTCGCTGTAGGTCAGGGCGGGGTAGACGAGGAACACGAGGAAGGTGCCGAGCAGGTGCACGACCTGAGCGGCCGCGACCCAGGGGACGAGCACGCCGACGGCGAGCAGCGCGCCGACGACGACCTCGAAGACGCCCATCGCGATGACGGCCTGCTCCGCGGGCAGGAACGGCACCATCGAGGCCACGAGGTCGCTCACGGGGCTGAGGCCCACGATCTTGAGCGCGCCGAACGCGACGTACACGAAGGCGAGCGAGAGGCGCAGCGCGAGGATCCCGTAGCGGGCGAGCACGTCGAGGACGCGCTCCTCGGTGCGGGCCACCCAGGCGATGACGGCGGCGAAGCCGGTCGCCGGTCGCGCCGGGACGGCGGCGTGGGCGGGGCGCTCGGCCGGGGGCTGCAGCGCCGGGGGGACGGTCGGGGTGGAGAGGGTGGGGGTGGAGGTGGTGGTCATGGTGTCTTCCGTGGGGTGTGGAGGTGGTTGGTGATCCCACACTCGCGGTCCCGCGACCCGGGTCCCCAGGGGCCCGCGCCCTCAATCGACGGGCAACGGCACGGGACGCCGCACGGGACCCTCCCGGGACTCCGCCGTGCATCCGGTACCCTTGTCGAGGACGTCCCGACGGGACGTCGTCGACCACCTTTAAGTTCCGTCCCGTGAGGCGGGGAAGGAGGTCAGGATGCCGGCACGTGTCGTGCTGCAGCAGGCTGACATCGCGCGCGCTCTCTCGCGCATCTCGCACGAGATCCTCGAGTCCAATCGCGGCGGCCAGGGCCTCGTCCTCCTCGGCATCCCGACGCGCGGGGTCATCCTCGCCGAGCGCATCGCCGCGAACCTCGAGCGCCTCGAGCCGGGCGCGGGCGTCGTGGGCTCCCTCGACGTGACGATGTACCGCGATGACCTGGACCGCCACCCGACGCGTACGCCGAGCCCGACGAGGCTGCCGGCCGGCGGCATCGACGGCAAGACCGTCGTGCTGGTCGACGACGTGCTGTACTCGGGCCGCACCATCCGCGCCGCCCTCGACGCGATCGGCGACCTGGGGCGCCCGCGCGCGGTGCGCCTCGCGGTGCTCGTGGACCGGGGGCACCGTGAGCTGCCCATCCGCGCGGACTTCGTCGGCAAGAACCTCCCCACGGCCGTCGCGGAGCGCATCTACGTGCGTCTCGGCGAGATCGACGGTGAGGACGCCGTCGCGATCGAGAGCGCTGAGGAGGCATCGGCATGAGGCACCTCCTGACCACCGAGACGCTCGCTCGCGACGAGGCGCTCGCGATCCTCGACGTCGCCGAGGACATGGCGGAGGTCGCCACGCGCGCCGTGCCGAAGCTGCCGACCCTGCGGGGTCGCACGGTCGCGAACGTCTTCTTCGAGGACTCGACGCGGACGCGGTTGAGCTTCGAGACTGCCGCGAAGCGCCTGTCGGCCGACGTCGTGACGTTCGCGGCGAAGGGCTCGAGCGTCTCGAAGGGCGAGAGCCTCAAGGACACGACGCAGACGATCGCGGCGATGGGTGTCGATGCGGTCGTGCTGCGGCACTCCGCCTCCGGCGCGGCCGAGGTGCTCGCGACATCGGACTGGATCGACGCGGCGGTCATCAATGCGGGCGACGGCACTCACCAGCATCCGACCCAGGCACTGCTCGACGCCTTCACGCTGCGCAAGAGGCTCCACGGCCCCGGGTCGCGCGGCCGCGACCTCGACGGGGTCCGTGTCACGATCGTCGGCGACGTGCTGCACTCCCGCGTCGCGCGCTCGAACGTGTGGCTGCTCGCGAGCCTCGGCGCCCGGGTGCACCTCGTGGCCCCCCGGACGCTCCTCCCGGTGGGCGCCGACAGCTGGCCGGTCACGACGGGGTCCGACCTCGACGAGGCGATCGCCGATGGCCCCGACGCGCTCATGATGCTGCGCGTGCAGCAGGAGCGCATGCACGCGGCGTTCTTCCCGCACGAACGCGAGTACTCCAACGCGTGGGGGCTCGGCGACGACCGGCTGGACCGCCTCCCGGCGGATACGATTGTCATGCACCCCGGACCCATGAACCGCGGGCTCGAGATCTCGGCGCGAGCCGCCGACTCGCCCCGGTCGGTCATCCTCGACCAGGTCGCGAACGGGGTGTCGATACGGATGGCGGTGCTCTACCTCGTGCTCTCAGGCTCGGATCCGCGGGAGGCCGCGGCATGACGACCCTCATCATCCGCGGCGCGCAGCTGCCCGACGGCGCGCGCACCGACCTCCTGATCGACGGGGGAGTCCTCGCCGATCGCGGTGACGGGCTCACGAGGTCGGGTGCGACGATCGTCGACGCCGAGGGCCTCGTGGCGCTCCCCGGCCTCGTCGACCTGCACACCCACCTCCGCGAGCCCGGCTTCGAGCAGAGCGAGACAGTGCTCACCGGCACGCGGGCCGCGGCCGCCGGGGGCTTCACGGCCGTCCACGCGATGGCCAATACCTCGCCCGTCGCCGACACCGCGGGCGTCGTCGAGCAGGTCGCCTCGCTCGGCGCGCAGCACGGCTACGCGACGGTGCGCCCGATCGGCGCCGTGACGGTCGGCCTCGCGGGGGATCGGCTCTCGGAGATCGGGGCGATGGCCCGTTCGCGCGCGGCGGTCCGCGTCTTCAGCGACGACGGGAAGTGCGTCGCCGACTCCCTGCTCATGCGCCGCGCCCTCGAGTACGTCGCGACGTTCGACGGGGTCATCGCCCAGCACGCGCAGGACCCGCGCCTCACGGAGGGCGCTCAGATGAACGAGGGAGCGCTGAGCTCCGAACTGGGGCTCGCGGGCTGGCCGGCCGTCGCCGAGGAGTCGATCATCGCGCGTGACGTGCTCCTCGCCGACGCGGTGGGCGCGCGACTGCACATCTGCCACCTCTCGACAGCGGGCAGCGTGGAGGTCGTGCGCTGGGCCAAGGCTCGCGGCATCCGCGTGACGGCCGAGGTGACGCCTCACCACCTGCTGTTGACCGAGCAGCTCGTGGCGCAGGCCGACGATCCGTATCTTCCCCGGTACGACGCGCGCTTCAAGGTGAACCCCCCGCTGCGCCGCGACGAGGACGTGCACGCCCTGCGCGCGGCTCTCGTCGACGGCACGATCGACATCGTCGCCACCGATCACGCCCCGCATCCGGTCGAGACGAAGGAATGCGCCTGGCAGGAGGCGTCGTTCGGGATGGTCGGTCTCGAGAGCGCGCTCTCGGTCGTGCAGGCGGCGATGATCGACACCGGGCTGCTCGGATGGGCCGACGTCGCGCGCGTGCTCTCGCGCGTGCCGGCGCAGATCGGTCGGCTCGCGGGCTACGAGGCACCCTTCGAGGTCGGCAGCCCCGCCCACCTGACGCTCGTCGATCCCTCGGCGCGCAGCGTCTTCACCCCCGGCTCGCTCCGTGGCAAGGGCGTCAACTCGCCCTACTTCGGTCGTGAGCTCCCCGGCCGCGTGGTCGTCACGATCCACGCGGGCGTCCCCACCGTGCTCGAGGGCGTGCTCCGCCCCGTTGAGGAGGTCTCCCATGGATGAGCGTCTGATCCCGGCCCTCGCCGTGCTCGCGCTGGTCGTCATCGCGTTCGCGCTCATGGCGCTCGGCTGGCGCAACCGCCGCCGGCGTCAGGCGGCGCTCGACGTCGTGCCCGTGCCGCCCGAGGAGATCGGCGAGGAGCTCGGCCGCGAGGAGGTGCTCTACGTCGCGACGACCCTCGCCGAGCAGCCGCTCGAGCGCGTCGTGGTGCAGGGGCTCGCGTTCCCCGCCAAGGGGGAGGTGCGCATCGCCCGGAACGGCCTCGTGCTCGACCTCGACGGGTCGCGGCCCGCCTTCGTCCCGGTCGCCGACATCCGCGGCGTCGGACTCGCGACCTGGACGATCGACCGTGGTGTCGAGGACGGGGGCCTCGTCTTCGTGCGCTGGGAGCTCGGCGGGACCGCCGTCGACACCTACCTCCGCTCCGGCCGCTCCCAGGAGCTGCTCGACGCGCTCACCGAGCTGTCGCCCTCGGCCGCCGCGGCCGTGCGCGCCGAGAGCGCCCCCGCATCCACTCAGACCCCCGACGGAGAGGCATCCGCATGACCGACACCGACCCCGCGGTCCTCGTCCTCGAGGACGGCACGCGCTTCACGGGGCGCGCCTACGGCGCCCGGGGACGCACCCTCGGCGAGGCGGTCTTCGCCACCGGGATGACGGGCTACCAGGAGACGCTGACCGACCCGAGCTACGCGGGGCAGATCGTCGTCATGACGGCGCCGCACATCGGCAACACGGGCGTCAACGACGAGGACCCCGAGTCCCGGCGCATCTGGGTCTCCGGCTACGTCGTGCGCGACCCCTCCCGCGTGGTGTCGAACTTCCGCGCGAACGGCAGCCTGGAGGACGACCTCGCGCGCAACGACGTCGTCGGCATCAGCGGTATCGACACGCGCGCCGTCACCCGCCGCCTGCGCGACGCGGGCGCCATGCGCGCGGGCATCTTCTCCGGCGCGGATGCGGCCCTCGGGGCCGACGAGCAGCTCGAGATCGTGCGCTCGGGCGCCCAGATGGCCGGTCAGAACCTGTCGGCCGCGGTGTCGGTCGCGGAGGCGACCATCACGCCCGCGCGCGGCGAGCGCCTCGGCGCGCTCGCGGTGCTCGACCTCGGGGTCAAGCAGGCCACGATCGACAACCTCGCCGACCGCGGCTTCGACGTGCACGTGCTGCCGCAGGACGTGAGCCTCGAGCAGCTGCTCGCGATCGAACCGGTGGCCGTCTTCTACTCGAACGGTCCCGGCGACCCCGCGGCCTCCGACGACCACGTGGAGCTCCTGCGCGGCGTGCTGGACCAGCGGCTGCCGTTCTTCGGCATCTGCTTCGGCAACCAGCTCCTCGGGCGCGCCCTGGGGCTCGGCACCTACAAGCTCCCGTACGGTCACCGCGGCATCAACCAGCCGGTGCTCGACAAGGCCACGGGCCGCGTCGAGATCACGGCCCACAACCACGGGTTCGCCGTCGACGCCCCCCTCGACGGCGTCATCGAGAGTCCCAACGGCTACGGTCGCCTCGAGGTCAGCCACGTCGGCCTCAACGACAACGTCGTCGAGGGTCTCCGCGCCCTCGACATCCCCGCGTTCTCCGTCCAGTACCACCCCGAGGCGGCCGCCGGCCCCCACGACGCCAACTACCTGTTCGACCGCTTCCGTGACCTGGTCGCGGCCGACCTCGCGAAGAAGAACTGATGCCCAAGCGCCCCGACATCCAGAGCGTCCTCGTGATCGGCTCCGGCCCGATCGTGATCGGACAGGCCGCCGAGTTCGACTACTCCGGCACCCAGGCGTGCCGCGTGCTGCGTTCCGAGGGGGTGCGCGTCATCCTCGTGAACCC
>JAEYVF010000131.1 GCA_023432005.1 Actinomycetes bacterium | reverse complement strand
GTCGTAGCTGTCGAGGGTCGCGATCCGGATGCGGGCGTCAGCCGGGAGCCCCGCCACGCGCATCATGACCTCGTCGACGCGGTCCTCACGGAGGTAGCGCCGGAATCCGGCGAGCGGGCTCGCGTGGTCGCGCGGCTCGAACGGCTGCTCGACGGCCGTGCGCAGCACCTGCCGGTCTCCCGTCGGTCCCAGGACGCTCGCCGTCGTGATCGCTCCGATGCCCGCGACCGCGAACACCAGCACGCCGGCGATGACCGTGCGCGCCTCCACCCCCAGCCGGAAGCCGGCCGCGGCCTCCCGCTCGCGGCCCCGCGTCGCGGCACGGCGGCGCCGCCAGCGCCGCCAGCTGATCCAGCCGACGCTCGACACGAGCAGCCCGATCCCGAGCGGGATCGGCGCCGCCGCCGACGTCGGCCCGAACGCGATCCCCACGATGAACACGACGGCGGGAGGGATGACGGCGAACTCGCCGTAGCGCGCGCGCAGGGCGATGCTGACCGCGACGACGGTCGCCGAGAGCAGCAGCACGAGGGCCGGCACGAGGAGCGCCTGGTAGTCCCCCACCGGGAGGGTGATCGTCAGCAACTGCTTCCACCCGAGCGCGACGCCCGCGAAGAGGTCGACGAGCCCCTCGAGCGTCGGGAGCACGGCCGACGCGGCCCTCGACGGCACGGCGAGCGGGACGCCGACCGCCGCGAACACGCCCACGGTGACGAGCCCGACGACCCACACCTTCCAGCGGAAGATCGCGCCGAGCAGCGCGATGAGCGTCCCGAGGGCGACCGCCGAGACGGCGAGCACGATGAAGGCGCTCGCTCGGTAGCCGGGCCACAGCACGATCGCCGCGAGGGCCAGCATGACCCACAGCTGCGCGATGTCGCCGACGGCCGCGACCGTGAGCCGACGCGTGCTCATGCGACGGCCGCCGATCGCGCGAGCGCGAGCCGGAGCTCCTCGAGGTAGCCGATCGTGAGCACGTTGAGGCCCGCGAGCCGGCGCATCCCGGGCACGGCGTCCGGATCGCACACCACGGCCACGACCTCGACGTCCTGCGGGAACCCGGCGGCTGCCGACCGCAGCTCTGCGGGGCTCGTACGGGAGCCGCAGATGAGGAACGCCACGGAGATCCCCGGCGTGCCGTCCGCCACGATGCGCGCCATGTCGCGGACCGGGAGGGCGTCGACCGATGCGCCGACGACGGCGAGGTCGTCGAGGAGACGGTCGGGCTGGTGGGTGGCGAGCGGATGCACGGCGTACACCCGGCGCTTCGCGAACTCGGGGGTGATCGCCGACACGACGACCGACACCGTGCGGCCGTCGCGGATCGCGCGCACGCCGAGCGAGCCGGCGACGCTCACGGCGAGCTCGAACTCCTCCTCGCTCGCGAAGTCGTGCGTCGAGAGGCTGAGAGCCACCACGAGGTGGCTGCGCCGGGTCTGCTCGAACTGCCGGACCATGTAGGTGCCGGTCTTCGCGGTCGACTTCCAGTGGATGTAGCGCCGGTCGTCGCCCGACTGGTACTCGCGGAGCGCGTGGAACGCGACGTCGCTCGAGGTCAGGTCGCGCGTCGGCGTGCCCTCGAGGTCGCGGATGAGGCCCGTGCTCGTGGAGGGCACGCTCACGGTGCGCGGGTGCACGACGAGCTCGAGCCTCTCCGTCCAGCTCAGCTCGCGTCGGATGAGGCCGAGCGGATCGCCTCGCACCGTGCGGACGGGGCCGACGGCGATCACCCCGCGCTTCTCCGTGGGGATCGCGAAGTCCTGCGTGTGGGTCATCCCCCGCCGCATGCCGGGGAGCGCGAGCTCGACGACGGAGTCGCCGACGGGCACCTCCATGACGGTGCCGAGGCGGCGGCCGGCGGGGTTGTCGACGGTGACCGCTCCCCGCGCCGTCTCGCCGACGACGGCACGGCGATGCGGCAGGTTGAGCGCCATCCGGTACGGCGCCCGCCCCACCAGGAAGCACGCGGCCGCGAGCGCGAGCAGCACGGCGCCCCATCCGGCGGCGACGAGCTCGAGCCAGCCGAGCAGGTAGCCGGCCGCGAGCGCCACGGGGATGAGCGCGAGCACGACCCAGCCGAGGGGCGTGATGACGCCGCTCAGGCGTCGCCCGACGTGCCCGAAGGCCCGACCGACGGCCCGCGTGCCGCGCACGACGGCGACGACGCTGTCGGCGAGCACGCCCGTACGCGCGCCGACGATGCGTGCGCGCGTGGTGCCGAGCCCCGTGGTCTCGGGGCTCGTGGACTCCCGGGTGCGAGTCGCGCGGCCGGTTCGGGTCACACGGCCTGCCGATCGCTCGGGGGCGGGGTCTCGAGGAGGAGCTGCGCGATGATGCTCGAC
This sequence comes from Actinomycetes bacterium, assembly GCA_023432005.1. Taxonomy (GTDB): domain Bacteria; phylum Actinomycetota; class Actinomycetes; order Actinomycetales; family Microbacteriaceae; genus Homoserinibacter. The sequence continues at coordinate 20,920 of JAEYVF010000131.1, read as the reverse complement.
GCCGTGACGCCGTCGAACTCGGCCTCCGGGTCGAGCACGAGGCGGTGCGCGAGTACGGGCTCCGCGAGCGACTTGATGTCGTCCGGCACGACGTAGTGGCGCCCGCTCGCCGCCGCGAGGGTCTTCGCGGCGCGCACGAGCGCGAGCGCTCCGCGCACGCTCGCGCCGAGGCGCACCTCCGTGGCGGATCGGGTGGCCTCCGCGAGCCGCGACACGTAGTCGTTGATCGTCGGGTCGACGTGCACGGTGCGCACGAGCGCCGCGAGCTCCACGACCTCGGCTGCGGCGATGACGGGCGGGATGACCGTGTCGTGGGCGCGGACCCCGGCCCCTTCGAGGATGCGGACGGTCGCGGCGTGGTCCGGGTAGCCGATGGAGGCCTTGAGCAGGAAGCGGTCGAGCTGCGCCTCGGGGAGGCGGTAGGTGCCGGCCTGCTCGATCGGGTTCTGGGTCGCGATCACCATGAACGGGGACCCCACGGGATGCGTCGCGCCGTCGACCGTGACGCGTCCTTCCTCCATGACCTCGAGGAGCGCCGCCTGGGTCTTCGGGCTCGCGCGGTTGATCTCATCCGCGAGCACGACGTTCGCGAAGACGGGGCCCTCGTGGAACTCGAAGTGCCCCTTGCGCTGGTCGTAGATGCTGACGCCCGTGATGTCGCCGGGGAGCAGGTCGGGCGTGAACTGGATGCGGTTGCTCGTGCCGTCGACGCTCTGGGCGATCGCGCGTGCGAGCGAGGTCTTGCCGGTGCCCGGGAAGTCCTCGAGCAGCAGGTGCCCCTCGCTGAAGAGCGCGATGAAGCCCAGGCGCACGACGAACGTCTTGCCGAGCAGCACCTGCTCGAGGCCGGACACGAGTCGGCCGAACGTCTCGTGGAAGGCGCTCGCCTGCTCGGGCGTCATCGTCATGGGGTGTCCTCTCGAAATGGCTGCCGGGTCAGTGGGGGGTTCCGACCCACGTGAATGTTCGCGTATAGCTCGTGCCGTTGGCCCCGACGGTCACGACGAGGTCGGGGTAGTCGGCGCCCAGGATGCCCTGGCCGACCACCTCGCACTGGGTGAGCGTCGCGGGGTCGTCGTCGGCTCCGCACGTGATCGAGACACTGTCGTACCCGGGTCCGCCGCCCCCGACGAGGCCGGGCGCGCCCGTCCAGGTCCAGTAGCCGCGGCCCGGGTCGAGCGCCGTGAGGGGCGGCTGGGTCTCGATCGCCTGCAGCCCGCTCAGCTGCACGCTCACCGGGCGGCCGACGTGGATCGGGGCGGACCAGTTCTCACTGCAGAGCATGACCTCGAACTGCCGGCACGCCTTCACCTCGACGGATACGTCGTTGCCGTAGTGCGACGTGCCCGAGGTCAGGAAGGTGCCGAACGCCACGGGGCCGATCTGGCTCGCGTCGGTCGTGCCGCCCGAGAGCCGGTACATGAACGAGTCGGGCGAGGAGCCACCGGAGAGCGTGACGCCCGTGAGGCGGAAGTCCCAGTAGCCGCCGTCGCGCGCCACGGGCGCGTCGATCGCGGCGCCGACGACGGTGCCCGGCTGCGCGCGCGGGATGGCGGTGACGGTGCCGGATGCCGTGCAGCCCTGGCCGTTGTAGGCGTAGACGGTGAAGCTGTAGCTCTGGTCGGGCGAGAGCCCCGTGAAGGTGGCCGCGGTGGCGGTGCCGACGGACTGCACGCCGGATCCCGACGGCGGCGTGAAGCTCGGGGATCCCGTCTCGACGCCCGTCACCGTGCAGGCGGGCGGCGTTCCGTCGTGGCGCGCGACGTAGTACGCGGAGATCGCTCGACCGTTGGCGGTGAAGGACCCCGCCCACGTGACCGTCGCGGTCGTGCCGTCGGTCATGGAGGCGGCGGCGCTCGGGCTCGCGACGAGGATCGGCGCCCCCGCGGGGGTCGCCGTCCCACCCGCCTCGTTCCACGTCGCGAGTGAGTTCGGCGCCTTGTTGCGCGCGCTCACGCTGAAGCCGACGGCGCTGCCGTTCGCGATCCCCGGGTTCGTCACGACCCGGCTGTACTCGGTGCCGACCGCGTCGGACGGCGACACCGACACCGTGACGCTGTTGCCGCCGACCGTCACGACGTACGAGTCGATCGGGGTGCCCGCTCCCGAGGAGGGCTTCTGCCAGACGACGCGCAGCCCGTGGTCGACGGGCGTCGCCGCGACGGCCGCCGGCGGGGGCGGGATGACATCCGACCAGATCGTGCCGGGGAGCTGCGTCGGGTCGGACTCGCCCATCGCGTTGACCGCGACGACGGAGAGGCGCAGGGCGTGGTCCGGCCCGTTGCCGGGCGTGGTGATCGCGCATCCCGAGGTGATCGCGCAGCTCGTGGTGGAGACGAGTCCGCCGGCGGCATCGGATGCCGTCACCCGGTACTCGGTGATGGGCGAGTTGTTGAACGGGCCGGGCGCCCACGACAGGCGCAGCAGCCGATCGCCGAACTCGGTCACGCGGAAGTTGCTGACCGGGTCGGGCACGTCCTGGACCGAGATCGTGACGATGCCCCACGTGTAGCGCTCGGGGTCGCCCGTCGCGTCCGCCACCTGGTACTGCAACGTGGCGTCGAGAGGCTCGGCCGTGTCGGCGACGGTCACCGAGAGCCTCGAGCGGTCGGCGCTCGGCGTGATGCTGACCCCGGGAGGCAGGCTCGCCCCGTCGAGGCCGCGGATGGCGACGACCCTCAGCGGCACCTCGGGGAACGGGTTCGTGGCGCCGTCGTTCGAGAGCACGTCGACGACCGTCGTCTCTCCGCGCTGCGTGATGGCGCGATCGGGCGCGGGGCGCGCGAGCGGCCGGGTCGAGGGGACGACGCGCAGCTGCACGCGGCCCGTCTGCCCCTCGGACAGTGCGTCGCGCACGGCGAGCGTGATGCTCGTGCTGGTGCCCTTCACGGCCGTCGCGTCCGCCGTGATGAGCAGGCGCTGGCCGTTGACCTGATAGCTGAAGCCGGCGGGGAGCGGCTCGACGACGGTGTACGCGAGCTCGTCGATGTCGTCGTCGTACGGGTACTTGGTGAGCTTGACGAGGTCGAGCTCCTTCTGCTGGCCGGGCTCGAAGTCGACCACGCCGCCCGTGAAGATCGGCGGCTGGTTCTCACGTGGGCGCACCTCGATCGGCAGCGAGAGGGTCGTGACGTGACCCTCCGGATCGGTGGCGGATTCGCCGTCGGTGACCTCGAAGCTGATCGAGGCCGGCCCCCAGTAGCGATCGGCCGAGGTGTACTGCAGGGTGCTCTCGTCGATGACGAGCGAGTCGCCGTTGGCGTGCGTCGCGCGCACGGTGCTCGGGTCGGTGATGCGCACGCGCGAGCCGCCGAGCGCGACGACGTACTGCGTGAGGTCGATCCGCAGGGTCGACTCGCTGTTCACCCTGAGCGGCGGCGCCTTCGTGTTGATCTGCGGCAGCGCGTCGTCGTAGCCCGGCACGCGGATGAACGCGTAGCCGCGCACCGAGGAGTTCTCGGGGTGCACGACGGCGAAGGGGATGATCTGGCTGCGATCGCCGATCTCGACCCGGATGCGCTTGTCGGGCAGCACGCGCGCCGAGTCCCCGAAGCCGGGCACGAGCTCGACGCCGAGCTCGCGCACGTCGCCGTCGGCGAAGAACACCCGGTCGAGCACGGCGACGTCGATCGTCTCGCGGTCGAGCACGTCGGTCACGCTCAGCACGGTGTCCTGCGCGCTCGGGCGCGAGAGCGGCGCATCCTCGTCGACCGTCACGCGGATGAAGTTCGAGCTCGTCCCGCCCGTGTCGTTCTCGATCGTGTAGATGACGCTGTAGTCGCCCGGCGCGCGCGGCGGGGTGATCGTGACGACGTCGTCGCCCACGATCTCGGCCACGACGTCGGGCGTCGTCGGCTCCACCTGGCGGATGCGCAGGGGCGATCCGTCGGGATCGGAGTCGTTGAGCAGCGCGCGCACCGAGATCGTGCGCCCCGGCCGCACGAGCACGGAGTCGAGGTTGGCCACCGGATTGCGGCCGCCTTCGAGCGCGGGCGAGATGCCCACGCGCACGGTGCCCGTGGCGCGTGCGCCGAGGCCGTCGACGACGGCGTACTGGAACACGTCGGTGCCCGAGGAGTAGTCCCCCGCCTGATACTCGATCGTGCTGCCCTCGACGGCGAGCACGCTGCCCTTCTCGGGGTTGGTCGCCTGGCCGATGAGCTGCACCGCGTCGCCGTCGGGGTCGATGCCGCTCGTGGGGATCTCGATGCGCACGGTATTGCCCGCGAGCACGCGCGCCGTCACCGTGCGGGGCACGGGAGGGTTGTTCGTCGCGGCGTTGCGCTCGCGCACCGAGATGGTCACGCGCGCCTGAGCGGTCTGACCGTCGGGGCCGGCGATCGAGTAGATCGCCGTGTAGTTCCCGGCGAGCTGCGGGGCGAGGTAGCGCAGCCTCTCGCCGGACGCGAAGAGCAGTCCGGCGTCCTCGGAGAGCGGCTGGGCGAGCTCCGGGACGAGCGTGATCTCGAGGCCGTCGGGCTGCTCGTCGTTGTCGAGCACGGGGATGTCGACGGTGTCGCCCACGCGCACCGTGACCTGATCATCGGTCGCGATCGGCGGCTGCAATCGCTGGGGCGTCGGGATCTCGACCACCGTGATGGTGCCCTCTGCCTCCGCGAGTCCGTTGCTGATGCGGTAGTTGAACGAGACGGGGGCGTCCAGCGGCGCCGTGAGGGTCACCCGGATGAGCCGCTGGTCGAGCACCTCGGCCTGGATACCGGATCCCACGGGGATGTTCATGACGCCCGTGACGACGAGCACGCCGCCGGCCGGGTCGATGTCGCTCGTGGGCGGATCGACCGTCTGGGAGCTCTGCGAGGTGATGAACATCGTCTTCGGCACCGTGATGGGGCGTGTCGCCGCGTCGGCGGGCGCGGAGACGTCGACGCGCACGCTGCCCGTCGCCGTCTGGGTGCCGTCGGTCACCGTGAACTCGACGTAGTGCGTGCCCACCTGCTCGGACTGGAAGGTGAAGGTGCCCGCCTCGAAGCTCGCGACGATCGTCGTTCCTGCCTTGGGGGGCACGCCGCCCAGGCGGATGGCGCCGTTGCCGCCGCGCACGTGCGGCATCGGGCGGATCGTGATCTCGTCGCCCGCCGTCGCGAGCGCGACCCAGGGCTCGACGACGATCGGCACATCCCCGCGTGCGCGCACGGCCACCTGGAGGAGGCCCGCGGCCTCCACCCGACCGTCGGAGACGGTGAGGGTCACCGTCTTCTGCCCCGTCACCTCCCCGCCGTCGGTGTAGACCACGACGCCGTCCGGCTTGTAGGCGACCTGGTCGGGGGCTGCGACCGACGCGCCCGTGAGATAGATCGCGTCGCCGTCCGGGTCGACCCAGTCGCCGATGACCTGGGTCGAGACGCGCCCGCCCTGTCCGACCGTCGCCGTCGACGTGCGCACCTGCCGCGGGGGCGAGTTCTCCTCCTCGCCGCGCACCTCGAGGGTGACGATCGCGCTCGCCGTGCCGCCGCGTCCGTCGCTGATCGTGTAGCCGAAGGTGAACGAGCCCGTCGCCGTCGACGCGAGCGTGATCTGCAGCTGCTGGTTGCGGTTGACGAGGTCGATGCGGCCGATGCTCTCGTCGATCGGCGTGACCTGGGTGACGACGAGCACGTCCCCGTTGGGGTCGTGGTCGTTGAGCAGCACGGGCAGGAGGCTCGATCGACCCGGCCGCGCGCCGAAGACGTCGTCGACGGCGACCGGAGGCTGCTGCAGCTCCTCGAGCTCGGGCGGCGTGTCCTCGTCGGCCTCGGGCTGCTCCTGCTCCGTCTCCTCGTCGGTGATGAGCTCGGCCCAGTTGTCGATGAGCTCACCGCGCGACTGGACCGCCCAGCTCGAGCCGCTCGTGGCGTCGGTGAGCGCGACGCTCGCGCCGTTGACGGCGAACGAGAGAGTGGCACCCGCGCGCATCTCGGCGAGCGTCAGGGTGTCGGGTTCGCCCGTCCCGCAGCGGCGCCACGCCTCCCCCGAGGTCCACGCGGCGAAGCGGCACCCGGTGACGACCACGGGAGCGGCCGGCACGCCCGTGGCATCGTCGAGCAGCACGGAGGGCGCTCCCGACTGCATGTCGGCGGCGATGAGCCCGTCGGAGTGGGCGATGAGCACCGAGGCGTTCGCGGGTCCGGGGCGCTGGAGTCGGGCGGAGGCTCCGGTCAGCTGAGCGTCGACCGCGCGGACGCCCGCCTCGGTCGCGAGCTCGAGGATCGAGGTGTCGAGCACCGCCCAGCGCTCGCCGACGGCGGTGAGCTGGATCGCATCCGAGTCCTCGACCTCGGGCCCCCACTCGACGTTCCATCGCTCGCCGACCACGGACTCGCCGGGCGCCACGCGCCACACCTGCCGGGTCTCGGGAACGTATGCGAGGAGGGCGCCGGTCTCGCTCACGGCGACGACGGCGTCGGCGCCGAGGCTCAGGTTCGAGGGGGCTGCGGCGTCGAACGACGCGAGGTCGGCGAGCGGGAGGAACCACACCTCGCCCGTGCCCTGCGCGACGATCACGACGCGATCGCCCGCGAGGAACAGCTCCGGATCCTGCGGCGGCAGCGCGACGTCGTCGCCGAGCTCCGTCGTGGCGGGGTCGACCGCGCGCACCGTGGCGCTGCCGGAGTCCACGAGCAGCACCGTCGAACCCGCCTGCACGACCTCCGGGGCGTCGGCGTCGATCGGCAGCACGCTGTCGAGCTCGAACACGTGCGTGTTGGCGCGCCCCAGCGCTCCCTCCTCGCGCGACGAGACCCACACCGACGGGTCGCTCAGGTCCATGCGCTGCGCCGTGTAACCCGTCGACACGACGGCGAGCGTCGCCACGAGCGCTGCGACGACCGTGCCGCTTGCGAGGGCCGCGAACGACGAGCGGTGGGCGGAGAGCCAGCGACGCACCGTCAGCCCCCGCTCGCGTCGACGCACTTCTCCGCGCTCGCGGAGCCCGTCGTCCCGTTCCGGTTGACCGCGACCGAGAGGCACACCGTGCTGCCCGGCTCGGCGTCGACGACGAAGCGGTTCGCCTCCTGCAGCGCGGGAGTCGAGGCGACGCCGTCCTCCGTGACCGTGATCTGATAGCGGTCGCCCGTGACGATGCCGGGGTCGTTCCAGCTGAACTCGACGCGTCCGGCCGCGCCCAGGTCGGCGCGGATGTCGGAGACCGCCGGGATGCCCTCGCCGACGGTGCGCACCAGGACGACGAGGGCGACGACGCCGAGCACCGTCACGAACGCCGCGGCCGCCGCGAGCACCCACGCCATGCGGCGCATCCCCGGGGTCGCCTCGGGCTTGCTCCGCGAGAACGGGCCGTCGGACGCGCTGCGGTCGCGCACGGTGCCGACGGGCGCGTACTGCTCGCTCGAGGCGGGACGACGCCGACGCCGGCCGGGCTTCGGCGGAGCCGTACCGCCCGTGCTCACGGGGCGCAGGCGCGTGCGCTCCTCCTCGTCGGACACCGTCCCGAGCGCCCAGTCGTCCATCGCGATCTCCGCCGCCGTCTGCGGCAGGCCGAGCTCCGACTCCACGAGCTGCAGCTCGCGCACGAGCTCGAGCGCGCTCGCGGGCCGGTTCTCGGAGCGCCGCGACATGGCGCGCTTGAGCAGGGCTTCGAGACTCGCGGGCACGTCGGGGCGGCCGATGGGCTGGGGCTTGGCGCGGGCGATCCGGCTCATGAGGTCGCTCGAGGTGTTCGACCCGCCCGGGACCTCGAAGGGCGAGCGCCCCGCGAGCAGCGAGTACGCCGTCGCTGCGAGCGACCACACCTCCGACGCGATCGTGCCGGGCGTCTCGTCGAGCAGCACCTCCGGCGCCGACCACGGGATCGACAGGCCCACGGAGCTCTCGTCCTTCTGCCCGCCGAGCGTCGACGCGATGCCGAAATCGGAGAGCACGGGATGTCCGTAGGCCGTCTGCAGGATGTTGGACGGCTTGATGTCGCGGTGCAGCACGCCGGCGCGATGCGCCGTCTCCACGGCGGAGCCGATCTTGATCACGGTGCGCAGCACCTCGGGCACCGGGATGGGCTCCCGCCGATAGCGCTCCGAGAGCGACGAGGAGCACAGCTCCATGACGAGGTACGGACGGCCGTCGCTCGACACGCTCGCCTGGTACACGGTGAGGATCGACGGATGCGTGCTCAGCTGCGCCATGAGGTTGGCCTCGGCCTGGAACATCTGGCGCACCTGGTCGTTGACGACCTCGCTCAGCATGACCTTCACGGCGACCTGGCGTCGCGGCATGTTCTGCTCGTACAGGAAGACGTCGGCGAAGCCGCCCGATCCGAGGACGTGCACGTACGAGAAGCCCGGGAGCACGGGCGGCTGAGACGGCAGACGTCGTGCCACGACTACCCCCTCGCCCCCGTCGAGTTCTCATTGTAGGCAGACCGCTCCGTCGGCTCGGGCGCCTCGAGCACGTCGATGACGATCACGGTCACGTTGTCGCGCCCACCCGCCGCGAGGGCGGCGTCGACGAGGGCGCCCGCGGTCTCGATCGCCGAGAGCCGGGCGGCCAGATGCAACCGCAGCCGATCGGCGGTGAGCTCCTTCGTGAGCCCGTCGGAGCACAGCAGCAGCCGAAGGCCCGGCCGGATGGGCACGCGCCAGTAGTCGGGGCGCGGCACCTCGCGGAACCCCAGCGCGCGCGTCACGACGTTCGACTCGGGATGCCCCTCGGCGTCATCGGCCGCGATGATGCCCGCATCGACGAGCTCCTGCACGACCGAGTGGTCGTGGGTGACCTGTGCGAGGTCGTTGCCCTCGAAGCTGTACACGCGGCTGTCGCCCACATTGAAGACGACGAAGGCGGGGTCGTCGGCGGCGACGTCGAGCACGGCACCGGTCACGGTGGTGCCCGCACCGAGAGCCAGGTGCTCGGCGAGATCGTCGATGTCCTGTGCGGCGCGCGTGAGCGCGTCGCCCACGACGCCGCGATCGACGTCCTCCCGGTCGGCGAGCTCGTTGAGACGGTCGACGGCCGCCGCGCTCGCGCGGTCTCCCGCAGAGTGCCCGCCCATCCCGTCCGCGACGGCGAAGACAGGCGGTCGCACGATGAGGCTGTCCTCGTTCGCCTGACGCCTGCGGCCCACATCGGTCACGGCCGCCCAGGCGAGTGTGACGTGCTCGTCGGGTCGACCCGGCACCGGGAACTCCCGACGCGCCTCGTCGGCGCCGTGGCGCGTCACGCCGTGCCCCCCGCGCGCGGCGCGATCCGGAGGGGCCCCAGCACCTCGACGACGACGCCCTCCCCCAGGTCGATGCGCGTTCCCGGCGTCACGACGACGGATGCGCCCCGCTGCAGCGTCTGCACGGGCGACCCCGGCACCATGACCTCGCTCCCGTTGAGGGTGCGCATATCGGTCGCGACCACGACCGAACCCTGCTCGCGCAGCTCGAGGTGGGTCGAGGAGATGCCGCCGTCGGAGCTCGCGACGCTCACGAGGTGCGGCACCTCCCCCGACGGCACGCGGCCGGGTCGCGGTCGCCGGCCGATCAGGACGGGCCGGTCGAGCTCGACCGGCGAGTCCACGCCGATCCGGACGCGATGGCGGGGCCGCAGAGCGGCCGGCACGGGAGGAAGCTCGGGTGCATGACGCGGCTCACGCGCGAGAGGGGTACCCGCGTCGTCCGGCCCCGAGCGCGCGATCGTGTCGCCCAGGGCGACCTCGACCTCGTCGACGTCGACGGCGAGGCGCGCGAGCCTCTCCCGCACGGCGTGCGGGACGGTGTCGTCGGTCTCCTCGTGCATGCCGCGGCTCACCCCCTCCCGGGTCGAACGCCCATTCTCTCCCGATCGACCCCGGCCGGCGTATCCCCAGAGGGGGAGGCGTGCCGCTACTCGCCTACTCGCCGATGTACGACATCACGTGCTTGATGCGCGTGTAGTCCTCGAAGCCGTACATCGAGAGGTCCTTGCCGTAGCCCGAGTGCTTGAAACCTCCGTGCGGCATCTCGGCGACGAGCGGGATATGGGTGTTGATCCACACGCAGCCGAAGTCGAGGCGCTTGGCGAAGCGCATCGCACGGCCGTGGTCGCTCGTCCACACGCTCGACGAGAGGCCGTACTGCACGCCGTTGGCCCAGGCGAGCGCCTCCGCCTCGTCCGAGAACGTCTGCACCGTGATGACCGGTCCGAAGATCTCGGTCTGGATGGCGTCGTCGTCCTGGCGCAGCGCGTCGACGATCGTCGGCTCGATGAAGTAGCCGGCGCCGTCCTTGCGCGTGCCGCCCGTGACCACCTGGGCGTGGGACGGGAGGGCGTCGATCATCCCCATGACGCGCTCGAGCTGGTTGGCGTTGTTGACGGGGCCGAAGAAGGTGTCGGGGTCGCTCGGGGCGCCCGTCGTCACGTTGCCCTCGACGTAGGCCGCGAGCGCGGCGAGGAAGTCGTCGTGCGCATCCCGGTGCACGAGCACGCGCGTCGCGGCCGTGCAGTCCTGGCCCGCATTGAAGTAGCCGGCGATCGCGATGCCCTCGGCCGCCTTGGCCATGTCGGCGTCGGGGAAGACGATGACAGGCGCCTTGCCGCCCAGCTCGAGGTGCACGCGCTTGAGGTCCGAGGACGCCGCACGCGCGACCTCCATGCCCGCGCGCACCGAGCCCGTGATCGACACCATCTGCGGCGTCTTGTGCTCGATCATCCGCGCGCCCGTCGTGCGGTCGCCCGTGATGACGTTGAGCACGCCCGCCGGCAGGAACTCGGCCGCGATCTCGGCGAGCAGGAGGGTCGACTGCGGGGTCGTGTCCGACGGCTTGAGAACCGTCGTGTTGCCGGCCGCGATCGCGGGGGCGAACTTCCACACCGCCATGTTGAGCGGGTAGTTCCACGGCGTCACCTGGCCGATGACGCCGATCGGCTCGCGGCGGATGGAGCTCGTGTGATCCTTCATGTACTCGGCGGTCGCGCGCCCCTCGAGGTTGCGCGCGGCACCCGCGAAGAAGCGGATCTGGTCGACCGACAGCATGATCTCGTCGTCGACGAGGGTCGTGCGGGGCTTCCCCGTGTCCTGGGACTCGAGGTCGGCGAACTCCTCCGCGCGCTCCTCCATGCGGTCCGCGATGCGGAAGAGCGCGAGCTGCCGCTCCGCCGGGGTCGACTCGCCCCAGGCCTCGAAAGCCGCGGCGGCCGCCGCGAACGCGGCGTCGACGTCGGCCTGACCCGAGACGGGCGAGCTCGCATAGCTCTGCTCCGTCGCGGGGTCGATGACCTCGAAGCTGTCGTCGGCGCGTGCGTCGACGTACTCACCGTTGATGAAGTTGCGCAGGATCCGTTCGGCCATGCCCACACCCTAACCGCTCCTCAGCGCCCTCGGAACTTCTGATTCCGTCGCCGTGACGCGCCGACATTGCGGAATCGCTTGTAGGGCCCTCGCCATGATGAGAGAATCGAGCGCATGACGCCGCGCAGCCGCCCCATCGCCCTCGACGAGGTGTCGAAGGGCATCATCGAGCAGCTGCAGGAAGACGGTCGCCGCTCCTACGCCGAGATCGGCAAGGCAGTGGGCTTGTCCGAGGCGGCCGTGCGCCAGCGGGTGCAGAAGCTCACCGAGGCGGGCGTCATGCAGGTCGTCGCGGTCACCGACCCCATGCAGCTCGGCTTCTACCGCCAGGCGATGGTCGGCATCCGGGTCACCGGCGACAGCCGGCAGGTGGCCGAGCGCCTCGCCGACATCGACGCCGTCGATTACATCGTGCTGACCGCCGGGAGCTTCGACATCCTCGCCGAGATCGTGTGTGAGAACGACGACGACCTCATCGAGCTGCTCAACGACCGCATCCGCCGTATCGAGGGCGTGCAGGCGACGGAGACCTTCGTCTATCTCAAGCTGCAGAAGCAGCACTACAACTGGGGAACCAGGTGATCGCATCATGACCATGACCGACAACGCCCTGAGCGCGCAGACCGAGGCGGAGCTGCAGCAGAAGGCCAAGGACCACCTCTGGATGCACTTCGCGCGCCAGTCGGTGCTCGAGGAGCACGGCGCTCCCATCATCGTGAAGGGAGAGGGCCACCACATCTGGGACTCCCGCGGCCGCAAGTACTTCGACGGGCTCTCGGGCCTCTTCGTGGTGAACGCCGGCCACGGGCGCAAGCGCCTCGCCCAGGTCGCCGCCAAGCAGGCCGAGGAGCTCGCCTTCTTCCCGCTGTGGTCGTACGCGCATCCCGCCGCGATCGAGCTCGCCGACCGGCTCGCCGACTACGCGCCGGGCGACCTCGACCACGTGTTCTTCACGACCGGCGGCGGCGAGGCCGTGGAGACGGCGTTCAAGCTCGCGAAGTACTACTGGAAGCTCCAGGGCCGCCCCACGAAGCACAAGGTCATCTCGCGCTTCGTGGCGTACCACGGCACGCCCCAGGGCGCGCTCGCCATCACGGGAATCCCCGCGATGAAGGAGATGTTCGAGCCCGTCACGCCCGGCGGCTTCCGCGTGCCGAACACGAACTTCTACCGGGCCGAGGAGATGGGCTTCCCGGGGGGCAGCGAGGAGGAGTTCGGCCTCTGGGCCGCCAACCGCATCGAGGAGATGATCGTCTTCGAGGGCCCCGAGACCGTCGCGGCCGTGTTCCTCGAACCCGTGCAGAACTCTGGCGGCTGCTTCCCGCCGCCGAAGGGCTACTTCCAGCGGGTGCGCGAGATCTGCGACAAGTACGACGTGCTGCTCGTCGCGGACGAGGTCATCACGGGCTTCGGCCGCATCGGCGACATGTTCGCGTCGACGACGCTCGGCATCGAGCCCGACATGATCACGTGCGCCAAGGGCATGACGAGCGGCTACTCGCCGATCGGCGCGTGCATCGTGAGCGACCGGCTGTACGAGCCCTTCCGCCACGGCACGACGGCGTTCTACCACGGCTACACGTTCGGCGGTCACCCCGTCTCGAGCGCCGTCGCCCTCGAGAACCTCGCGATCTTCGAGGAGGAGGGGCTCACCGACAACGTCAAGCAGAACTCGCCGCTCTTCCGCGCGGCGCTCGAGCGCCTCACCGACCTCCCGATCGTCGGCGACGTCCGCGGTGCCGGGTACTTCTTCGGCATCGAGCTCGTCAAGGACAAGGCGACCAAGGAGACGTTCGACGACGACGAGTCGGAGCGCCTGCTGCGCGGGTTCCTCTCGAAGGCCCTCTTCGACGCGGGCCTCTACTGCCGCGCCGACGACCGAGGCGACCCCGTCATCCAGCTCGCACCGCCCCTCACGATCGGTCCGGCCGAATTCGACGAGATCGTGAGCACGCTGCGCTCGGTGCTCACCGAGGCCTGGTCGCGGCTCTGACGCGGGCGTGACGCATCCGCCGACCGCGGGATATCGCGGGCTCTCCTTCTGGCACGACTCGGTGGGCGCCGCCGGCGACGCGCTCGAACGCCGGCCGGGCCTCGACGGGGATGCGGACGCCGACGTCGTCATCGTCGGGGCGGGCCTCACGGGCCTGTGGACCGCATGGTACCTCGCGCAGCGGGAGCCCGACGCGCGCATCCTCGTGCTCGAGAAGGAGATCGCGGGCTTCGGCGCGTCGGGGCGCAACGGCGGATGGTGCTCGGCCCTCTTCCCGCGCTCGACCGCCTCGCTCGCGAAGAAGCACGGACGCGACGCCGCGCTCGCCATGCGGCGCGCGATGATCGACACCGTCGACGAGGTCGGCCGCGCCGCGGCGGAGGCGGGCATCGACTGCGACTACGCTCGCGCGGGCACGGTCGTCTACGCCCGCTCGGGTGCGCAGGAGCGCGCGGCGCGCGCCGACGTCGCAGAGGCGGGGGCATACGGCGTCGACCCCTTCGAATGGTGGGGCCCGGAGCGCGTGCATGCGGCCGGGGCTGTCGGCGGCGTCTACGACCCCCACTGCGCGCGGCTGCATCCTGCGAAGCTCGTCCGCGGCCTCGCCGCGGCCCTCGAGGCCCGCGGGGTGCAGATCGCCGAGGGCACGAGCGTCACGCGCGTCGGCCCGGGCCGGGTCGAGACCGACCGCGGCGTCGTGAGGTGCGACCGCGTCGTGATCGCCGTCGAGGGCTACGGCGCCGCGCTCCGCCAGACGCACCGACGCATCCTGCCCCTCTACTCGCTCATGATCGCGACGGAGCCGCTCCCCACCGCGTTCTGGGACGAGATCGGCATCCCGCACGGCCGCACGTTCAGCGACTACCGCCACCTCCTCGTCTACGGGCAGCGCACGGCCGACGACCGCTTCGCGTTCGGCGGTCGCGGCGCCCGCTACCACTACGGCAGCGCCATCGAGCCGGGGTACGACCGCGTCGAGCGCGTGTTCCGTCACCTGCGCCGCACGCTCGGCGAGCTCTTCCCGGCGATCGGCGACGCGGAGGTCACGCACAGCTGGGGCGGGCCGCTCGGTGTGCCGCGCGACTGGCACGCCGCGGTGCGCTTCGACCCCGCGACGCGGATCGGATGGGCGGGTGGCTACGTCGGCGACGGGCTCTCGACCACGAACCTCGCGGGTCGCACGCTCGCCGAGCTCCTCACGGGCGTCGAGAGCGAGCTCACGCGCCTCCCCTGGGTGGGGCACCGCTCCCCCGACTGGGAGATCGAGCCCCTCCGATTCGCGGGCGCGAACGCCGGCCTCGTCGCGATGGCCGCGGCGGACACCGAGGAGCGGATCACGGGCAGGTCATCGCTCGTCGCGCGCGCCATGGGGCCGCTCGTCGGGCACTGACGGAACGCGTCGTCCCTCAGCTCGCCGCCGGGAAGAGCGCGTCGATCGTCGCGACCTCCTCCGGGCTCGGCCGCCATCCGTCCCCCGCGCGCGCGTTCTCGACGACCTGCTCGGGGCGCGTGGCACCCGCGATGACGCTCGAGAGCTCGGGGCGCGCGAGCAGCCAGCCGAGGGTCGCCGCGAGGATGTCGATGCCGCGCTCGGCCGCGAACACCTCGAGGGCCTCGATCGCGTCCCACGGCGCGCCGTCGGCGATGTAGGGGCGCTGACGCGCGATGCGGCTGTCGGCGGGGCGCTCGGTGCGACTGAACTTGCCCGTGAAGAGGCCGTTCGCGAGCGGGAAGAACGGCAGGAAGCCGAGACCCCGCTCCCGCACCGCGGGCAGGATGCCGTGCTCCGCCCCGCGGGCGAGCAGGCTGTACTCGTTCTGCGCCGACACGAAGCGGGCGGTGTCGAGCGCGATCGCCGCGTCGTCGGCCGCGCGGATGGCGTCGCCGTCGAGGTTCGAGTGACCGATCGCGCGCACCTTGCCCTCGCGGACGAGCTCGTCGAGGGCGCCGAGGGTCTCCTCGATCGGCGTGGCGGGATCGGGCGTGTGCAGCTGATAGAGGTCGATGCGGTCGGTCTGCAGGCGCGTGAGGGAGCCCTCGACCGCCGCGCGGATGTAGGCGCGGCCGCCGCGTCGGCCGACGCCTTCGAACGGGCTGGCGTAGTCCTGGTGGCCGAACTTCGTGGCGACGATCGCCTCGTCGCGCCGCCCGCGGAGCGCGGCGCCCAGCAGGGTCTCACTCAGTCCGTAGCTCGCGCCGTAGATGTCGGCGGTGTCGAAGAACGTCACGCCCGCGTCGAGGGCGGCGCGCACGACGTCGGCGGCTCCCTCCGCGGACTCGGTGCGGGTGCCGGGGCGTCCGAGGTTGTTGCAGCCGAGACCGATGACGGACACCTGGAGGGCCGAGGAGCCGAGCGGGCGGGTCTGCATGGCGTCGACACTACGCGTCCGTTCCTCCCCGTCAGCCGGTGCCACCCCTGTCCACGCGATGTCCGATTCCCGCCGGTGGAGGTCGCACGCCGCGATTACGCTCGTGCCATGACCACCCCCGACGTCGCATCCGTCACCTCGCCCCTCCTCGCGGAACCCGCCGCCCTGCAGCGCCTCGACAGCCCCATCGGGCGCATCGAGGTCGTGGGCGACGGCAGCGCGATCGTGGCGCTCTCGATCGAGCGTGACGGCTCGCTCCCCCACGACGAGTCGGAGGAGCGCCCCGATGCCGTCACGCGTCTCGCCGTCGCCCAGCTCGAGGAGTACTTCGCGGGCGCGCGCCACGACTTCGACGTCCCCGTCTCGCTGCACGGCACCGCCTTCCAGCTCGCCGTCTGGGAGAGGCTCGTCGAGCTGCAGTGGGGCGAGGTGATCTCCTACGGCGAGCTGGGGCAGACCACGGGCCGCCCCACGGCGGGGCGTGCCGTGGGGGGTGCGGTCGGCGCGAACCCCGTGCCGATCATCGTGCCCTGCCACCGTGTGCTGGGGGCCAACGGCGTCATCACCGGCTACTCGGGGGGTGAGGGCGTGCCCACGAAGTCCTGGCTGCTCGAGCACGAGGGCATCCCGCACAAGGTGCCCACCGCGCTGCGGCCCGACGCCGCTCCGATGCTCGACATCCCCGGCGCGGAAACCGCCGCGTGAGCCGACCCGACGTGGTCGTCGGCGATGACGGGCGTGCCCGATGCGGATGGGTCGGCGACGACGCGGAGTACCGGAGGTACCACGACGAGGAGTGGGGGCACGAGCTGCACGGCGACCGCCCGCTCTTCGAGAAGCTCTCGCTCGAGGGCTTCCAGGCGGGCCTGTCGTGGATCACGATCCTGCGCCGCCGGCCGACGTTCCGCGCCGCCTTCCGCGACTTCGACATCGACGCGGTCGCGGACTTCGACGACGCGGATGTCGAGCGACTCATGGGCGACACGGGCATCATCCGCAACCGCGCGAAGATCGTGGCCACGATCTCCAACGCTCGTCTCACCCGCGAGCTCGTCGCCCACGACGCCGGCGCGCTCGACCGCCTCATCTGGTCGTTCGCCCCGCCCCCCGGCGCACGACCGACGCGGCTCGCCGACATCCCCGCCGTCACGGCAGAGGCGACCGCGCTCAGCAGGGCGCTCAAGAAGGCGGGCTACCGGTTCGTCGGGCCGACGACGATGTACGCCCTCATGCAATCGGCCGGGCTCGTCGACGACCACGTCGAGGGGTGCTGGCGCGCTGCGGTGTAGGCGCCCGCGTCACACCACGAGGTCGAGCTCGCCTGGCGCTCCCGTCTCCAGGCGGATCCCCGCGGTGGCCGCCCAGCCGAGCAGCGACTCGGCATCCGGATGCGCGACGCCCGCGAGCAGGAGCGCCCGCGCGAGGCGCCCCTTCCCCGCCTTGTTGAAGTGGTTGAGCGCGCGACGCCGCCCGCCCTCGTCCGACACCACGCGCACGAACAGCGAGTTCTCGCGGCTCGGCGCCGGGCCGAGAGCGGCGTAGGCCTCCGAGCGCAGGTCGAGTACGAGCCCGGCCTCGTCGGCGAGCACCGTCGAGATCGCCGACGCCCAGTGACGTCTGAGCGGGAGCTCCGGGATCCGCGAGTCGGCGGACAAGCGGTAGGCCGGGATCGGGTCGAGGGCGCGCGTGAGCCCGAAGAGCGCCGAGGCGATCGCGAGGTGACCGTGAGCGAAAACGCGCGCGTCGTCGCTCAGCGAGGCCGCGTCGAGCGCGTCGTACAGCACCCCGTCGTAGCGATCGATCGCGGGCAGCACGGGGGCCCGCCGGATGCGCCGGTTGCGAGCCGCCTCATGAGCTTGCGTGGGCCCGAGCTTCAGCGCCCTCATCGATGCCTCGGGGTCCCGTGCGAGCTCCTCGAGAGCGCCGAGCGCCTTCCGGCGCTCCGCGCCGAGTGCGGGATAACCGAGCTCCGTAAGCGCGAGCCGGCTGCCCTCGGACCCGCCCTCCCGCTTGGTCTCGGAGGGCGGCAGCAGGATCAGCACGTCAGTGCGTGAGGAACGCGATCGCGCGTTCCACGTTCACGCCGAGCGGGTCGATCGAGTCGAGCGTGATGCGCGCGATCGCTCCGCTCGCGCCCGACCACTCCTCCCACTCGTCGAGACTCTGCTCGACCGCGAACGCGCCGGGCAGGGCCGTCTTCTCCAGACGCGCGGCACGCGCGGCGAGACGTTCCCCGTGGAGCTCGGGGTCGGAGCAGACCACCTCGATGAAGCGGATCTCCGCGTTCTGCCGCTCGGCGAGCTTCACCCACTGCTCCCGCGCGGGATTCACGGCGTTCACGGCGTCGACGATGATGCTCCCGTCGCCCGTCAACACGGCGTCGGCGAAGGCCTCCGCCACGAGGTAGGCCGCGAGGCCCGTGGGCTGGTCAGCATCGATGCCGGCGGAGAGGATCGCCGCCTCGATCGGATCGACCGAGACGACGGGGACTCCCATCCGGTTGCCGACCACCTCGGCGATCGTGCTCTTACCCGCCGCCGGGAGGCCCGCCATCACGATGAGCATGGCTCTACTCTACGGTCCGCACCGATCCGCGCATCCCCGACGGGGGTGCTCAGACCAGCTCGGCGTTGCCCGCGACGAGCGTCACGGTGTCGCCCTGCACCGAGAGGAACCCGTCCTCGAGGCGCGCGGTGACCACCGAACCGTCCGTCGCGGTGACCCGCGACTCCCCCGGCGCGAGGATCGCGAGCACGGGCTCGTGACCGGGCAGGATGCCGATCTCGCCCTCGGTGGTGCGGGCGATGACCTGCGTGGCCTCACCCGACCACAGCTCGCGCTCCGCCGAGACGACGGCGACGTTGAGCGCCATGATCAGCCGTTCTCCTTCTGGATCTGGGCCCAGCGCTCCTCGACATCCGAGATCGAGCCGACGTTGAAGAAGGCCTGCTCGGCGACGTGGTCGAAGTCACCGCGCACGATCGCGTCGAACGACTCGATCGTGTCGCGAAGCGGGACGGTCGAACCCTCGACACCCGTGAACTTCTTCGCCATGTACGTGTTCTGCGAGAGGAACTGCTGGATGCGGCGCGCGCGAGAGACGGTGATCTTGTCCTCTTCGGAGAGCTCGTCGACACCGAGGATCGCGATGATCTCCTGGAGCTCCTTGTTCTTCTGCAGGATGGCCTTCACCGAGGTGGCGACGCGGTAGTGGTCGTCGCCCAGGTAGCGGGGGTCCATGATGCGCGAGGTCGACGACAGCGGGTCGACCGCCGGGTAGAGGCCCTTCGATGCGATCTCACGCGAGAGCTCCGTCGTCGCGTCGAGGTGCGCGAACGTCGTGGCGGGGGCCGGGTCGGTGTAGTCGTCCGCCGGCACGTAGATCGCCTGCAGCGAGGTGATCGAGTGACCGCGCGTCGAGGTGATGCGCTCCTGGAGGATTCCCATCTCGTCGGCGAGGTTCGGCTGGTAGCCCACCGCGGAGGGCATGCGGCCGAGCAGCGTCGACACCTCGGAGCCGGCCTGGGTGAACCGGAAGATGTTGTCGATGAAGAGGAGCACGTCCTGCTTCTGCACATCGCGGAAGTACTCGGCCATCGTGAGGGCCGAGAGGGCGACGCGCAGACGCGTTCCCGGCGGCTCGTCCATCTGGCCGAAGACGAGGGCGGTCTTGTCGAAGACGCCCGCCTCCTCCATCTCGTGGATGAGGTCGTTGCCCTCACGCGTGCGCTCGCCGACGCCCGCGAACACCGAGACACCACCGTGATCCTGCGCGACGCGCTGGATCATCTCCTGGATGAGGACGGTCTTGCCGACGCCCGCACCACCGAAGAGGCCGATCTTGCCACCCTGCACGTAGGGGGTGAGGAGGTCGATGACCTTGATGCCGGTCTCGAACAGCTGGGTCTTGGACTCGAGCTGGTCGAACGCGGGCGGCTTGCGGTGGATCGGCCAGCGCTCGGCGACCTCGATGGTCTCGCCCGGGGCGCCGTTGAGCACCTCGCCGGTCACGTTGAAGACCTTGCCCTTGGTGACGTCGCCGACGGGAACCGAGATGGCGGCACCGGTGTCGCGCACCTCCTGGCCGCGGACGATGCCGTCGGTCGGCTTGAGGGCGATCGCGCGGACGAGGTCGTCACCGAGGTGCTGCGCGACCTCGAGCGTGATGGTCGTCGTCGTGTCGCCGATCGTGATGTCGGTGTGCAGCGCGTTGTAGATGTCCGGGATCGCGTCGTGCGGGAACTCGATGTCGACGACGGGGCCCGTGACGCGCGCGACGCGCCCGACGCCGCCCGCGGCAGGAGCCTCCGACGCCGTTGCCTTCTTGGTAGCGGTAGCCATGGTTTCTCTTCCTGTCGTATTACTTCGCCGAGCCCAGGGCGTCAGCGCCGCCCACGATCTCGGAAATCTGCTGGGTGATCTCCGCCTGGCGCGCATTGTTCGCGAGGCGGGTGTAGTCGCGGATGAGCTTGTCGGCGTTGTCGCTCGCGGACTTCATCGCCTTCTGCGTCGCGGCCTGCTTCGAGGCGGCCGACTGGAGCAGCGCGTTGAAGATCCGGGACTCGATGTACACCGGAAGGAGCGCGTCGAGCACCGCATCGGGCTCCGGCTCGAACTCGTAGAGCGGGAAGATCTCGGCGTCGCCGGGCTCCTCGACACCCTCGACGATCTCGAGCGGGAGGAGGCGCACGACCTCGGGCTCCTGCGTGAGCATCGACACGAACCGGTTGTAGACGATGTGGATCTCGTCGACGCCGCCCTCGTCGGTGGGCTGCACGAAGCGCGCGACGATCTCCTCGCCGATCTCCTGTGCCGTCGCGAACGACGGGGTGTCGGTGTCGCCGATCCACGCGCGCTCCGGGGTGCGCTTGCGGAAGTTGAAGTAGCTCACTCCGCGGCGGCCGACCACGTAGTGGACGACCTCCTTGCCCTGCTCGGTCAGGAGCTTCGTGAGCTCCTCGCTCTCGCGCAGCACATTCGCGTTGAACGCGCCCGCGAGACCGCGATCCGAGCTGAACACGACGACCGCGGCACGGCGGATGGTCTCCGGCTCGGTCGTGAGCACGTGGCTCACGTTCGAGTAGGTCGCGACCGCCGAGACGGCGCGCGTGACCGCGCGGGCATACGGCGCGGAGGCCGACACGCGCTGGAGCGCCTTCTGGATGCGGCTCGCCGCGATCAGCTCCATGGCACGGGTGATCTTCTTGGTCGTCTGGGCAGAGCGGATCTTCTGCCGGTAGACCCGAAGCTGGGCTCCCATGTCCTATCTCTTCCTGTCGTGAGTCTCGTCGAGGACGC
>JAEYVF010000120.1 GCA_023432005.1 Actinomycetes bacterium | reverse complement strand
GGGTAGTACTGCTCGAGCCGCACGAGCGCGAAGGCACCGGCGTCAGCGCGCTTCTCGACCTCGTTCAGCAGGTCGTAGTGGATCTTGCCCGAGTGCAGCAGCACGCGCTTCACGGTCGACGGGTCCTGAATGCGGGCGTCGTCGACGACGGGCCCGAAGCGGCCCTGCGTGAAGTCGGCCACCTCGCTCGTGGCACCCCGCAGGCGCAGCATCGACTTCGGCGTGAAGACGATGAGCGGGCGGCGCGGGCGCGCGTAGGCCTGGCGGCGCAGCAGGTGGAAGTACGACGCCGGCGTCGAGGGACGCGCGATCGTCATGTTGTTCTCCGCCGCGAGCTGCAGGTAGCGCTCGATGCGCGCCGAGGAGTGGTCGGGGCCCTGACCCTCGTAGCCATGGGGGAGGAGCATGACGACGCCGGAACGCTGGCCCCACTTCTGCTCGGCGCTCGAGATGAACTCGTCGATGACCGTCTGGGCGCCGTTCGCGAAATCGCCGAACTGCGCCTCCCACAGCACGAGGGCATCCGGGCGCTCGACCGAGTAGCCGTACTCGAAGGCGAGGGCCGCGTACTCCGAGAGCAGCGAGTCGTAGATCGCGAGACGCGCCTGCGTGTCGGAGAGGTTGCCGAGCGGCAGCCACTCCTGGCCGTTCTCCCGGTCGTGGAAGACCGCGTGGCGCGACACGAAGGTGCCGCGGCGCGCATCCTGCCCGACGAGGCGCACGGGCGTGCCCTCGAGCAGCAGCGAGCCGAGCGCGAGCAGCTCGCCGAAGCCCCAGTCGATCGCGCCGTTGCGGCTCATGTCGTAGCGCTTCTTGATGAGCTGCTGCAGCTTGGGGTGCACGGTGAACGCCTGCGGCGGGTTGGCGTGCGCGTCGCCGATGAGCTCCACGACGCCCTTGTCGACGCCCGTCGAGGCGGGCTCGCCCGAGGCGGCGTCCTCGCTCTGCTGGGCGACGGGCCGCTCGAGGTCGGACACCGGGCTCTGGTCGTTCGCGACGACGGGGATCGAGCCGGTCTGCGCGGCGTGCGTCTCCGCGAAGGCGCGCTCGAGACGGCCCTGGAAGTCGGCCTGCGCCTGCTCGAACTCCTCCGGCGTGATGTCGCCGCGACCGACGAGCGCCTCCGTGTAGAGCGTGCGGACGCTGCGCTTGGCCTCGATGAGGTTGTACATGAGCGGCTGGGTCATCGACGGGTCGTCGCCCTCGTTGTGACCGCGGCGCCGGTAGCAGACGAGGTCGATCACGACGTCGCGCTTGAACTGCTGGCGGTACGCGAAGGCGTGCTCCGCGACGCGCACCACGGCCTCCGGGTCGTCGCCGTTCACGTGGAAGATCGGCGCCTGGATGGTCTTGGCGACATCCGTCGAGTACACCGAGGTGCGCGCATCCTGCGGGGTCGTCGTGAAGCCCACCTGGTTGTTGATGACGAGGTGGATCGTGCCGCCCGTCTTGTAGGCGCGCAGCTGCGACATCTGGAGCGTCTCGACCACGACGCCCTGCCCGGCCATCGACGCGTCGCCGTGCACGAGGATCGGGAGGGTGCCGAACTGGCCGTCGCCCTTGCGGTCCTGCTTGGCCCGGACGATGCCCTCGAGCACACCGTTGACGGCTTCGAGGTGCGAGGGGTTCGCGGCGAGGTAGACCGGGACCTCCTTGCCGCTCATCGAGGTGAAGGTGCCCTCGGTGCCGAGGTGGTACTTGACGTCACCCGACCCCTGCACCGACTTCGGGTCCTGGGTGCCCTCGAATTCGCGGAACACCTGGCCGTAGGTCTTGCCCGCGATGTTCGTGAGCACGTTGAGGCGCCCGCGGTGGGCCATGCCGATCGCGACCTCGTCGAGGCCCGCCTCGGCGGCGCCCTGCAGGATCTCGTCGAGCAGCGCGATGGTCGACTCGCCGCCCTCGAGGCTGAAGCGCTTCTGCCCGACGTACTTCGTCTGCAGGAAGGTCTCGAAGGCCTCGGCCTCGTTGAGCTTGGCGAGCGTGCGCAGCTGCTCGTCGTGGGTCGGCTTGACGTAGGGCTTCTCGAGACGCTCCTGGAACCAGGCGCGCTGCTCGGGGTCCTGGATGTGCATGTACTCGACGCCGACGGTGCGACAGTACGAGTCACGCAGCACGCCGAGGATCTCGCGCAGCAGCATCGTGCGCTTGCCGCCGAAGCCGCCGGTCACGAACTCGCGGTCGAGGTCCCAGAAGGTGAGGCCGTGGCTCGCGATGTCGAGGTCGGGGTGCGACCGCTGGCGGTACTCGAGCGGGTCGATGTCGGCCATGAGGTGGCCGCGCACGCGGAAGGAGTTGATGAGCTCCTGCACGCGGCTCGTCTTCGAGATGCGCTCCGACAGGTCGACGTTGATGTCCTCGGCCCAGTGGATCGGGTCGTAGGGGATGCGGAGGGCCGAGAAGATGTCCTCGTAGAACCCGCGCTCGCCGATGAGCAGCTCGTGCACCTTCTTGAGGAACTCGCCCGACCCCGCGCCCTGGATGACGCGGTGGTCGTACGTGCTCGTGAGGGTGATCGTCTTGCCGATGCCCATCTCGACGAGCGTCTTGGGGGAGGCCCCCTGGAACGCCGCCGGGTACTCGAGGGCGCCCGCGCCGATGATGCAGCCCTGCCCCTTCATGAGGCGCGGGACCGAGTGCTCGGTGCCGATGCCGCCCGGGTTGGTCAGCGAGATGGTGACACCCTGGAAGTCGGCGGCCGTGAGCTTGTTCGCACGCGCGCGCGCCACGACATCCTCGTAGGCGGCGAGGAACTCCGCGAAGTTCATGGTGTCGGCGCGCTTGATGCCGGGCACGAGCAGCGAGCGCGTGCCGTCGGGCTTGGGCAGGTCGATCGCGATGCCCAGGTTGACGTGGGCGGGGGCGACGACGGCGGGCTTGCCGTCCTCCGTCTCGCGGTAGAAGACGTTCTGGCTCGGGAACTCCTTGAGCGTCTTCACCATCGCCCACGCGATGAGGTGCGTGAACGACACCTTGCCGCCGCGCGCGCGGCGCAGGTGGTTGTTGATGACGATGCGGTTGTCGATCATGAGCTTCGCCGGGATCGTGCGAACGCTCGTGGCGGTCGGCACCGTGAGGCTCTGATCCATGTTCGTGGAGAGCGTCTTCGCCATGCCCTTGAGCACGGTGACCGTCTCCACGGGCTCGGCCGACTCCGCGGCCACCGGGGTCGACGCCGTCGACGGGGCCTCGGCGGGGATCGGCTGGGGCTTCGCGGGCGCCGAGGTGGTGCGCGCGATGGGCGTGGTCGGGGGTGCGGCATCCGACGGGGCGGCGGATGCGGGGGCGCCCTGGGAGGCAGGCTCGGTGACGGCCTCGGGCACCTGGGCCTCGCCGCCCACCTGGCTCTTGGGGGCCTCGGCGTCGGCTGCCCCGGCATCCGGAGCAGCCGCGGGCGCGGGCGCCTCCTCGGGCTGCGACTGCGCCTCGGGCGCTGCGTCGGCGGGCGCCTCGGGCGTCGAGACGACGGGGATCATCGCGGTCGGCGTGGGGTCGTCGACGGGCCGGTAGGACTCCAGGATGGGCCACCAGCTCTTATCGACGGATTCCTTGTCGACGAGGTATCGCTCGTACATCTCGTCGACGAGCCATTCGTTGGCTCCGAACTCTCCCGAGGCGCTATCCTCGGGCGTCACTCCGGTGACGGGGTTGGA
Source organism: Actinomycetes bacterium (assembly GCA_023432005.1). Classification (GTDB taxonomy): domain Bacteria; phylum Actinomycetota; class Actinomycetes; order Actinomycetales; family Microbacteriaceae; genus Homoserinibacter. The sequence goes on along the minus strand of JAEYVF010000120.1, from coordinate 4,369 downwards.
CACAGCCGACCGCCCACTCTCACTACTCGCCGGTGCCAGGGATCCGGGTGATCCCCGCTGGTCACACCATCAGCAAGCCTAACGTTTCGCAGAGGCCTCCGGTGACGCGCGACGGGGTGTCAGGGAACCTCTCAGCCTGGCCTGTGCGGGGCATCGGCGTACGGCCTACCGTGGAGCCATGCGCTTCACGGGACAGGTACCGGCCCACGACCTCACCTACTCGGACGTCTTCCTCGTGCCGAGCCGCTCGGGCATCTCCAGCCGGCTCTCGGTGGATCTCGCGACGACCGATGGCACGGGCGCCCGGATCCCGATCGTCTCGGCGAACATGAACTCCGTCACCGGTCCCCGTCTCGCTGCGACGCTCGCCCGCCGCGGCGGCCTCGGCGTGCTGCCGCAGGACCTCCCGCTGCAGGAGCTCGACGCCGCCATCCGCTCCGTCAAGGCGCAGCCGGTCGGCTGGGACGCTCCGCTCGAGCTCCCCGCCGACGCGACGGTCTCAGACGCCCTGCGCATCGTGCCGGCGATCGCGGCCGGGGTCGTCGTGCTGCGGGATGCGACGGGCGAGGAGGCGGGATGCGTGCCCGCCTCGCGCCTCGCGACCGCGCTGCCCGACGCCCGGCTCGGCGACCTCGTGCACGGCGGCGTCACCTCGCTCGACGCTGACGACCTCGAGGGGCCGCGCGCCGCGTTCGACCTGCTCGTCGACGCGGGGGTCGAGGTGGCCCTCGTGCGCCACCACGGGCGCATCGTCGGGTCGGTGACCCGGCGCAGCGCGCTGCGCTCCACCATCTACGGCCCCGCGGTCGATGCCGACGGGCGCCTGCGGGTCGCCGCCGCCGTCGGGATCAACGGCGACGTCGCGGCGAAGGCGCGTGCCCTCGCCGACGCGGGCGTCGACGTGCTCGTCGTCGACACCGCGCACGGGCACCAGGAGGGCATGCTCGCGGCCCTCCGGATCGTCGCCGGGCTCGGCCTCGACATCCCGATCGTCGCGGGCAACGTCGTGACGGCCGACGGCGTGAGCGACCTCGTGGAGGCCGGTGCGTCGATCATCAAGGTCGGGGTCGGCCCGGGCGCCATGTGCACGACGCGCATGATGACCGCGGTCGGCCGTCCGCAGTTCTCCGCGGTGCTCGAGACCGCGGAGGCCGCCCGTGAGAAGGGCGCGCACGTGTGGGCTGACGGCGGCGTCCGCTACCCGCGCGACGTGGCGCTCGCGCTCGCGGCGGGCGCGGCATCCGTCATGATCGGCTCCTGGTTCGCGGGCACGATCGAGGCGCCCGGCCGGCTGCTGTCCGATGCCGACGGCCGCCTCTACAAGGAGAGCTGGGGGATGGCGTCGACGAAGGCGGTGCAGGAGCGCTTCGGTCGTCTCGACCCCTACGAGCTCGCCCGCAAGGAGCTGTTCGCGGAGGGCATCTCGAGCTCCAAGATCTACCTCGACCCCCACCGTCCCTCGCTCGAGGACCTGCTCGACATGATCACCTCGGGCGTGCGCAGCTCGTTCACCTACGCGGGGGCGGCGAACCTCGCCGAGTTCCACGAGCGCGCCGTCGTGGGATTCCAGTCGGCCGCGGGCTACGAGGAGGGCAAGGCGCTCCCCGTCAGCTGGTGACGGGTCTTCTGCCGAACGCTGCAGCGCTTCGCCGCCGGCGGCAGTCCTCACTGGCGCGCGCGGGGGAACACCAGCGCGCGAACCGCGCCCGCGCCCGGCCGACGCCGCGACGATTGCGCGCATCCGCGAGACGCTCGCGCAGGTGGGGGTGGGGGAGCGGCGTGTAGGCTGGCGCGATCATGGATGACCCTCCGTCTTCGACGTCAGAGCCCCATCACAGTCCCGCGCCGGTGAACACCGCAGGGGGTGACGCCCGATGAGTCCCGAGTGGTGGATGTTCATCGCCGGCATGCTCCTCACGGTCGGAACCGGCTTCTTCGTCGCGAGCGAGTTCGCGCTCGTCAATCTCGACCGCCACGAGCTCGAGGACCGGCAGACCAAGGGCGAGACGATGCTCGGCCCCACCATCCGGGCGCTCAAGGTGACCTCGACGCATCTCTCCGCGGCGCAGCTCGGCATCACGCTCACGACCCTGCTCGCGGGCTTCACCCTCGAGCCCGCATTCAGCACGTGGCTGCGGCCGCTCTTCGACTCGTGGGGTCTCGGCGACGCCAGCTCGCGCGTCGTCTCGTCGATCGTCGCCGTCGCGGTCGCGACGCTCCTGTCGATGATCATCGGCGAGCTCGTGCCCAAGAACTTCGCGCTCGCGCTGCCGCGGCAGACGGCCAAGGTGGTCGTCCCGTTCCAGATCGTCTTCACGACGATGTTCAAGCCGTTCGTGGCCCTGCTCAACGGCACGGCCAACGCCGTGCTGCGCGGCGTCGGGATCGAGCCGAAGGAGGAGCTCAGCTCGGCGCGCACCGCCGACGAGCTCAAGAGCCTCGTGCGCCGCTCCGCGAGCGAAGGCGCGCTCGACCGCGACACCGCGACCCTGCTCGCGCGCACCCTCGTGTTCTCCGAGCACACGGCCGCCGACGTCATGACCCCGCGGCCGCGGCTCGCCGCGGCGCGCCGCACCGACACCGCCGAGACCGTCATCGAGCTCGCGCGACGCACGGGCTATTCGCGCTTCCCCGTGATCGACGAGGGCCCCGACGACATCGTCGGCGTCGTGCACATCAAGCAGGCCGTCGCCGTGCCGCGCGAGCGGCGCGCCTCCGTGCCCGTCTCGGCCCTGCAGACGGATGCGCTGCGCGTGCCCGAGACCATGAAGCTCGACACCCTGCTCGGCGAGCTGCGCGCTCGCAGCTTCCAGATCGCCGTCGTCGTGGACGAGTACGGCGGCACCGCGGGCGTCGCCACCCTGGAGGACCTCGTGGAGGAGCTCGTGGGCGAGGTGTCCGACGAGCACGACCGCTCGCGTCCCGACGTCGTGCGCAGTCGCGACTGGCTCACCTTCCCCGGTGCGCTGCGCCCCGACGAGCTGCTCGATCGGGCGGGCGTCACCGTGCCCGAGGACGGCCCCTACGAGACGGTCGCCGGCTACCTCATGAGCGAGCTCGGCCGCATCCCCGTCGTCGGCGACACCGTCGAGATCGAGGCGGGCACCTTCCGCATCGAGCGGATGGACGGCCGCCGCATCGACCGCGTGCGCTTCACGCCGCGGCCGGCCGACGAGCAGCAGGAGGAGGGACGATGAGCGCCAACGACTGGTGGGGCATCGCGTGGCTCTTCATCCTGCTCGCCGCGAACGCGTTCTTCGTCGGCGCCGAGTTCGCCGTCATCTCCGCGCGCCGCTCGCAGATCGAGCCGCGTGCCGAGGCCGGATCGCGGGCTGCGAAGACCGCCCTGTGGGCGATGGAGCACGCCACGCTCATGCTCGCGACGAGTCAGCTCGGCATCACCGTGTGCTCGCTGCTCATCCTCAACGTGTCCGAGCCCGCCATCCACCACTTGCTCGAGGTGCCGTTCGGGCTCACCGGCTGGTCGGAGGATGTCATCGCGACCGTCGCGTTCATCGTCACGCTCGTGCTCGTCTCGTTCCTGCACGTCGTCTTCGGCGAGATGGTGCCCAAGAACATCTCGTTCTCGGTGCCCGATCGCTCCGTGCTGCTGCTCGCGACACCGCTCGTCGGCGTGGCGACCGTGCTCCGGCCCGTCATCATCGCCCTCAACGCGACGGCCAACGGCGTGCTGCGCCTGTTCCGTGTCGAGCCGAAGAACGAGGCGACGAGCGCCTTCACGGTCGACGAGGTCGAGCTCATCGTGCGCACCTCCACTCGCGAGGGCGTGCTCACGGATACGACGGGCACGCTCAGCAACGCCTTCGAGTTCACGACCAAGAAGGTCGCGGATGTCGCGGTCGGCATGGACGCGCTCGTCACCCTGCCCGAGGACGCCACACCGTCCGACGTCGAGCACGCCGTCGCCCAGCACGGCTTCAGTCGCTACGTTCTCGTCGACGACGAGGGACTCCCGAGCGGCTACGTGCACCTCAAGGACGTCATCGACCTGCGCGACGACGAGTTCGACGACCCCGTGCCGCCCAAGCGCATCCGCCAGCTGATCTCGCTCTATCGCGGGATGGAACTCGAGGACGCCCTCGCGATGCTCCGCCGCGCCGGCAGTCATGTCGCGCGCGTGTTCGACGAGAGCGGCGCGACGCGCGGGGTGCTCTTCCTCGAGGACATCATCGAGGAGCTCGTCGGCGAGGTGCAGGACGCGACCGACCGCCGGTCCCGGTAGTCGGCTGGTCAGCCGCGGGTCGTCGGCCGGAAAGTCAGCTGCGGGTCGTCGGGGCGCCGGCCGGCTTGCGAGCCGCATGCCCCCGCGTGCCGCCTGCGGCGGCGCGCTCCCGCCAGTCCCGATGCC
>JAEYVF010000159.1 GCA_023432005.1 Actinomycetes bacterium | reverse complement strand
GTACATCATCGCCAACGGGAGCCGCATCCGCGAGCAGACGGTCACGCCGTCGAACGCGGATGCCCCCGAGCTTGATCATCGAAAGGTTCGAGTCGATGTCTGATCAGACGATCCGCCCCCTGTTCCTGGCGGGCGAGTGGGCGGAGGGATCCGCGCAGCAGGTGCTCGAGGTCGAGAACCCCGCCGACGAGAGCATCGTCGCCCGCGTCGCCCGCGCGACGGAGGACGATGTGGTGCGCGCCGTCGAGGCGGCGCGACGCGCCCAGCCGGCATGGGCCGCCCGCACGGTCTACGAGCGGGCCGAGATCGTCCACCGGCTCGGCGACCTCATCGAGGCCGACGCCGAGCGTCTCGCGGCGCTGCTCGTGGCAGAAGCCGGCAAGCCGATCTCGGAGGCTCGAGGCGAGGTCGGCGGCGCGGTGAACTTCTGCCGCTTCTTCGCGGGGATCGCGCCCGTTGCGGGCGGCGAGGTGCTGCCGTCGGCTCGGCGCTCGTCCGATGTGCTCATCCGGCGGGAGCCCGTGGGCGTCGTCGGGGGCATCATCCCCTGGAACTTCCCGCTCGCGCTCACCACGCGCAAGCTCGCGCCCGCTCTCGTCGCCGGGAACGCCCTCGTGCTGAAGCCGGCGGAGCTCACGCCGCTGACAGCCTTGGCGGTCGCCGAGCTGGCCGTGCAGGCGGGCGTGCCGGCGGGCATCCTGTCCGTGCTCCCCGGGCCCGGCTCCACCGTGGGGGCGGCGCTCGTGCGCGCCCCGGGTGTCGAGTTCGTGACGATGACCGGCTCCGTCGGCGCCGGCCGCTCGATCCTGCGCGACGCGGCGGAGCGCGTGATCCCTGTCTCGCTCGAGCTCGGCGGGAAGGCGCCGTTCATCGTCTTCGACGACGCGGACATCGATGCGGCGGTGGAGGCCGCCGTCGCGACGCGGATGATGAACAACGGCCAGGCGTGCGTGTGCAACGAGCGCACCTTCGTGCAGCGTGGCAGCTTCGACGCCTTCGTGGAGAAGTACGCCGCCCGGCTCGAGGCACTGGAGCTCGGCGACCCCCGTGCGGACGAGACGCAGGTGGGCCCGAAGGTCTCGCGGCCGGAGCTGGAGAACGTGGAGCGCATCGTCGCCGAGGCGGTGAGCGCCGGCGCCACCGTCGTGACCGGTGGCGCACGTCCCACGGGCGGCCTGTTCGATCGGGGGCATTGGTACCGGCCCACGCTGCTCGTCGATCTCCCCGAGGATGCGCCGGTGCTGCGCGAGGAGATCTTCGGACCGGTCACCCCGATCGTGGCCTTCGACTCCGAGGAGGACGCGATCCGCCTCGCGAACGACACCGACTACGGACTCAGCTCGTACCTCTATACGCAGGACTACTCGCGCGTGATGCGTTTCACGCGGGCGATCCGCAGCGGGGAGCTCTTCGTCAACCGGGGTGGGCCCGAGGAAGTGATCGGCTTCCACAGCGGGTGGGGGCTGAGCGGCTTGGGTGGTGACGACGGGACCCACGGCTTCGAGCTCTACAGCCGGCGGCAGACCGTCTATCTCTCCTGGTAGGCCGTCGCATCCGCCGAGACCGCGCACGCTGCGACGATGAACACCAGACCTTGTTGTGAATCGACCGATTGGACCCGACATGGAATCCGAGCAGGCCCCCTGGGAGCCGGTGCAGCACGTCCGTGCCCATGAGCAGGTGATGGCGCAGATCGAGCAGCGCATCGTCGCGGGGGAGCTCTCGGCGGGCGACCACCTTCCGAACGAGCGCGACCTCTCGGCCCGGCTGGGCGTGTCGCGATCGTCGCTCCGGGAATCCCTGCGGGTGCTCGAGGCGCTCGGGATCCTCGAGATCCGCCGAGGCGGCGAGGGTGGGGCTGTGCTGCTCGACGCGCCCGGGGAGGGTTTCGTCAACCTGCTGAAGCTGCAGTTGGCCCTCGGGCAGTTCGGCGCGAACGACGTCCTGGAGACGCGTCTCGCGCTCGAGACGTGGAGCTGTCGCGAGGCGGCGGCACGTCGCGTCGAGGAGGACCTCCGGGAGCTCCGCACGATCCTCGACGCGATGGACGACCCCGACATCTCGACGCGCGACTTCAACCGCCTGGATGCGGCCTTTCACGTGCGTATCGCCGAATCGACGGGCAACCGCCTGGGGGCGCACCTCATGCAGTCGCTGCGCACCGCGATCAACCGGCAGATGATCGACGCCTACGACCGCCTCGACGACTGGCGCGCGACGGCACTCGTCGTCCGCGCGGAACACCGCCGCCTGCTGGAGCTCATCGAGGCCGGGGAGGCGTCGGGCGCATCTGCGTGCGTTCACGACCACATCAGCTCGTTCTACCGCAGCGTGGGCGAGTGGCCCGATGGGGGCGCTCGCTCATGAGAGTGGTGGTCTTCGACGACGATCCCACGGGGACGCAGAGCGCCACGGGGGTCGACGTCCTCTTCGACACACGGCGTGAGGCGGTGGTCTCGGCCGTGCGGGGGGCTCGGAGCGTGTACGTGCAGACGAACTCGCGAGCACTCGAGTCGAGCGCGGCGGTTGCCCTCGTGACGGAGTTGCGCGACGCGGTGCGCGCGGCGGCGGAGTCCGTCGGGGAGCCGGCGATGATCGTGCTCCGGGGCGACTCGACCCTGAGGGGGCACGTCTTCGCGGAACTCGACGCGGTCGCGGACCCGGATGCGGTCGTCGTGTTCGCGCCCGCCTTTCCCGCGGGGGGCCGCGTCACCGTCGGCGGGGTGCACTGGGTGGAGCTCGCGGGCGAGCGGATCCCCGCCGCCCGATCGGAGTACGCGCGCGATCCGGTCTTCCCCTTCCGGTCATCGGAGCTCGTCGAGTACGTCGCGGAGAAGTCCGAGCGGACCGCGATCTCGGTGCCGCTCGCGGAGGTGCGCGCGGGTGGCGTGGGCGCCGCCCTGCACGCGGCCGCCCCGGGGAGCGTCGTGATCCCCGACATCGAGACGGATGACGACGTGCGTCACGTGGCGCACGCCATCAGGGCGGCCCTCGACGCCGGCGTGGAGGTGGCCGTGCGGTGCGCCGCGCCTCTGGCCGCGGAGTTGGCAGGAGTCGCGAGCGAGCGCCTCCTGGCGGAGCCCGTGGACCCGAGCGCGCCCGCGACGCTCGTCGTGTGCGGCTCGCACACGGCGGGGGCGACCGCCCAGGTGGAGCGGCTCGCCGCGGAGGGCGTCGCCGTCGTCATCCTCTCGACGGACGAGCTCTTCGCCGATCCCGACCGAGCTGTGGCCGCGGCGGTGTGCGATGCGCTCCCGGCCTTGTCCGAGGAGGGCATCGTGGCGCTCGCGACCGAACGACATCGTTCGGAGGCGCACGGCACAGTGGAGGACGGCGCCCGGGTCATGAGCGCGTTGATGGGCGCCGTGAGGCAGCTCGTGCCGCACGTGGGTCTCGTGGTCTCGAAGGGCGGCATCACGGCATCGGATGTGGCATCGGTCGCGATCGGGGCGTCGTCGGCGCGGGTCGAGGGGCAGATCCTGCCCGGGGTCTCGGTGCTGCGTCTCGCCGCCCGGGATGGGCGAGAACTCCGGCAGGTCGTGGTGCCCGGCAATGTGGGCGGTCCCGACGTGCTCGTGGCGGCCGTGAAGAAGTCGCGCGGCGTCGTGGCCGTGCGCGGTGCAAGGAGATAGCGATATGAGCGGTGCAGTGGTCGTGACGGCCTATTTCTTCCCGGCGGAAGGCAAGCGTGAGGTCGTGTCGTCCGCGCTCGCGGAGGTGATCCCCCTCGTGCACGAGGAGGAGGGCTGCGAGCTCTACGCGATCCACGACGCACCCGACGGATCGATCGTCATGATCGAGAAGTGGAGCTCGCACGCGGCTCTCGACGCGCACTCCGACGCCGCTCCCGTGGCGCGCCTGCGCGCTCTTCTCGAGGGGGCCC
>JAEYVF010000153.1 GCA_023432005.1 Actinomycetes bacterium | reverse complement strand
GACGAGCACCTCCGCGCCCACGAGCTGGGGGAGCATGAAGACATCCGCCGATCCGTCCGCCACCACGACGACGAGGTCGCGGTGCGTGAGACCGGCCGCGACAGCGCGCACGAGCTCGGGCGCGCGCTCGGGATCGGTCGCGTGCGGGACGGCGGTCGTCTCGATCTCGAGCGGCTCCGCCTCGCGCCGGGGGAGGCGCTCGTGCAGGCTCTCGGCCGCGACACGCAGGCGGCCCGGTGCCGCGGCCTCCGGGGCCACGAGCAGCACCGTGCGCCCGGCGGCGAGCGCTGCGCGCGCGAAGGCCTGGGCCGTGCCGCGGAGCACACGCTCCTGCAGACGCCCCGCGGGCACGAGCACGACGAGGCGCGGATGACGGTCGCCGGTGAGCAGGCGCTCGTTGACCAGCAGCGTCCGCGCCGCCGACTCGACGCCCGGATGGACGGCGCCGCCCGCGCGCGCCGCGGCGGGCGGCAGCTGCGCGACGACCGGCAGCCCCGTGAGGCGACGCACCTCCCGCACCGAGCGGGCGCGGGGGTCGAGCTGGCCGAGGATCGTCACGAGGATGCCGCCGAGCGCGAGCCCTGCGAGGAGGCCGAGCCCCACGAGCACGAGCGTCTGGGGCGAGGCGGGTGAGCTCGGTTCGATCGCGGGGAGGGTGAGCTCGAGGTCGACGTCGCTCTCGAGCTCGCTCACGAGCTCGGAGACGTTGAGCGCCACGGAGTCGGCGATCTGCGCCGCGAGCTGCGGGTCGCGCGCCGACGCGGTGATGGTGAGCAGCACCGTGTCGCGCGGGTTGCTCGCGCTCAGCGCCTTCGCGAGATCGCGCGGGTCCATGTCGAGGTCGAGCTCGGCGATCGTGGCCCGCAGCACGCGCGGGCTCACGACGAGGTCCGGGTAGGACTTGACGCGGGCGACGGCGAACTGCGAGCGCTCGACGAGGCTCGAGTCGGGCGAGTCGACGCGGAGGAAGAGCGTCGCCGTGGACTCGTAGGTGCGCGGCATGGCGGCCGCGACGCCGGCGGCCACGGACATGCCGAGGAGCGCCGCGAGGACGAGCAGGTACCAACGCTCACGGAACACGGACGGGTAACGCGGGGTCTCCATGGGAAACCTCCAGTAGCACGGGGGAGCCTCCATTATCCACGTGAGGAAGGATCACCGGTAGGCCCGATTTGGCGCCAGAATGGTGTCACCACCCGAGGAGACCCCCCCATGCCTTCGGCCCGACCCGCACCATCACCCCGCCCGCGACGCCGGGCTCGCACCCTCGCGCTCATCGGAGGCGGCGTCGCGGTCGCCCTCGGCGTGACCGCGGTGGCCGTGCAGGTCGCCGGCCGCGAGGACCCCGGATGGAACTCCGACCCGTTCGAGGCGCGCGTCGCGGCGGGCGCCCCGCCCCTCGGGTCCGACGAGCGTCCCGTCCCCCCGGGTGCCTTCATCGTGCAGGAGGGCGCTGCCGACGGCGGTGACGGATCGCTCGAGCGGCCCTACGCGCGCGTGTCCGACGCGCTCGACCGCATCCGCGAGTCCGGCACGATCGTGCTGCGCGCGGGCACCTACCGAGACGAGCTCTTCATCGGGCGCAGCAAGACCGTCGAGCTGCGCGCCTATCCGGGTGAGGAGGTGTGGTTCGACGGGGCGGATCCGATCGAGGGCTGGGTGCGCGACGGAGCGACCTGGCGAGCGCCGTGGCCGCACGAGTTCTCGTCGTCGCCGAGCTACACGGGTGGCGAGGACGGCACCGAGCCCACGTGGCAGTTCGTGAGCGAGGACCACCCCTTCGCCGCGCATCCCGAGCAGGTGTGGATCGACGGGAAGCGCCTCTCGCAGGTCGCGGTCGACGAGGTCGAGCCCGGCAGCTTCGCCGTCGACCCGGATGCGGGCGAGCTCGTGCTCGGCGAGGACCCCGGCGACCGGATGGTCGAGGCGAGCGTGCGCCAGCGCGCCGTGCATCTGCGCTCGGCCGACAGCGCGATCGTGGGGATCGGCTTCCGCCGCTACGCGCCGTCGGTGCCGACGCTCGGTGCGCTCGTGCTCGAGGGCGATCGCGCGCGACTCGTCGACGTCGTGGTCGAGCAGGCCTCGACGACGGGCGTCTTCGTGACGGGCCAGGGCTCGACCCTCGAGCGCGTCACGGTGCGCCGCAGCGGCATGATCGGCGTCACCGCGAACTTCGCCGACGGGCTCGCCATCCGCGACTCGCTCATCGAGCGCAACAACGTCGAGCGGTTCAACCACGCGCCCGTCGCGGGCGGCATCAAGGTCACGCGATCGCGTGATGTCGCCATCACCGGCAGCGTCGTGCGCGACAACCTCGGGCACGGCGTGTGGTTCGACCAGTCCGTCAAGCACGCGACCCTCGCCTCGACCGACCTGCTGCACAACCGGGGGCACGGCGTGTTCGTCGAGATCTCCGACGACGTGCTGCTCGCGGACCTCGTGATCGCCGGCAGCGGTCGCATCGGCGCGAAGCTCAACGACGCGAGCCGCGTGCGCGTGTGGCGCTCGACGATCGTCGGCAACGGGCTCGGCATCGCGGTGCTCCAGGACGACCGGCGAGCGGACGACCCGAGCATCCCGGGGCACGACGAGCGGTATCCGGACGATCCCGACCTCACGTGGGTCGTGGCGGGCGTCGAGATCGTCGACTGCATCGTGGGCGAGGTGCGGGGCTCGTCCCGCGACACCGGCTCCCAGCCCGCCGCTCCGCTCTGGGTGCACGACTACTCGGGCGAGTTCACGACCGAGGAGATGATGGCCCGCGTCTCCGGAAACGTGCTCCAGCGCGCCGCGGGGCGGCCCATCGCCGAGTGGGCGGGCACCTCGTTCGTGGACCTCGAGCGATGGCAGGCGGATGCCCCCGTCGCGACGGGCAACGCCGCGCTCGAGGGGCCGCCGCCCGTCGACCAGCACTTCGTGCCGACGGAGGCCGCCCTGAGGGCCGCGCGGACGGCATCCGAGCTCCCGCCGGACGTCGCGGTGCTGCTCGGAGCGGACGCGGGCGCCCTGCCCGGCGCCGTCGTGCGCTACGCGCCGACACCCTCGCCGAGCCCGTCGCCGCGGAAACGGGTGCGCGGCACGAGCACGAGGAAGCGGATCGCGACCCCGCCGAGCAGGGCTCCCGCCGCGAGCACGAGCGGCGTCCAGCCGGGCTGACCTCCCGCCGCGAGCAGCACGGCGACGCCCGCGAGCGAGAGCAGCGTGTCGGCGAGCCGAAGGCCGAACACGCGTCGCTGTCCGCCGTGGACGGCGGCGAGGGAGCCGTAGGGGGTCGTCGCGGCGACGGCGGCGGTGAAGGCGAGCCAGCCGACGACGACGCCCGCATCCGGCGTCACACCGAAGAGCAGGGGCCCGAGCCACGGCAGCAGCAGCAGGCCGAGGGCACCGAGCACGACCGTGCCCGCGACGAGCGCGAGGACCGTCTGATCGGCACGGTGCAGCAGCTCGGGCAGAGGCCGGTCACGGTCCTTGGTGTAGCGCACGAACAGGAACGAGGTGAGGCCGCTCACGGCGAGCAGCGCGGGCGCGACGTAGAAGCGCGCGGCCTCGATGAGGCCGACGGCGGCGAGGCCCGCGGCGAGACCGACGAGCAGTCGCATGGCGGTGAGCAGACACGGGCGCAGCAGCTGCTGCAGGCCGCGCCAGGTGCCGTAGCCGAGCACCGTGGCGAGTCCGCCGCGGTGGGGGGCCGCGAGCCAGCGGTCGGCGGGGGGCACCAGGAGGGCGGCGATCAGGAGCGCTGTGAGCTGTCCGAGCGCGATGCCGCCGAGCACGAGCGCGAGCGAGGGGCCCGACGTGAGCGCGACGACGAGGATGAGCGCGAGGCCCAGGGCGAAGCCGCCGAGATCGGCGGCGACGACGCGCAGGAACGCCAGGTGCGCCATGAGCATGCGGCGCAGCACCTCCTCGCACGTGAACGCGGCCGTGGCGGCCGCGAAGAGCAGCGCCTCGAGGGGCGAGATGAGGCCCACCGCGAGGAAGAGGATGCCGCCCGCGATGCCGGCCGCAGCCGACAGCGTGAGGGTCGTCGCCTGCAGCGCCCACCTCACGGGCGCGGCCGCTCGCTCGAGGACGACGAGCGAGTCGCCCACGACGCCGCTCACGATGCCCGTGGCGATGACGATGACGCCGTACAGGATCGCGAAGCGGCCGAGCTCCTCGATGCCCAGGAGGCGCGCGACGAGCACCTGCAGCACGAAGCTGACCCCGGCTTGCGCTCCCTGTGCGAGGAGCGCCCCGGCGGCGCGGCCGATCACGGTGTCGTGGTCCTGTCGCTGTTCGTCATCTTCATTTCCCCTGAGACGGGGCCGCCCCCGCCTCCCGTGCCGGACGGCCCCGCCGCTCAGGGGAGTTGTGTGACGGTGAGGTTGTCGTAGGTGATGGTGACGGGGGCGTTGGTGGCGGATGCCGAGATGTAGCTCTCGAGTCCGATGACGCCCGCGGTCTGGAGGGAGGCGGTGGTGTCGGTGGTGGTCAGCTGCC
>JAEYVF010000073.1 GCA_023432005.1 Actinomycetes bacterium | reverse complement strand
AGGTAGAGCATGCCGACGACCCAGATCCAGGCGCGCTGCAGCAGCAGGCCGAGGCTCACCGCGATGACCGCGGCGTTGGTCGTGTGCCCGGACGGGAACGAGCCGTTGTCGAGCGGCAGCAGGATCTCGTCGGGGCGGCTCCGCGCGAACGCGGCCTTGAGCAGCTGGCACACCCCCGCCGCGACCGCGGAGGCGAGCACGAAGTCGAGCGCCGCCCACGGCCTGCGCGCGAACACGAACGCGACTCCCACGCCGATCGGCACGACGAGGATCGCGAACCAGCCGCCGCCGAGGAAGTCGAACACGAGGCTCGTGGTGCGGCCCACGGGGTCGCGCCAGCCGACGACCTCCGACATCCACGCCTCGTCGAGCAGGATGCTGTCGCGCAGCCCGACGACGAAGCCGAGAGCGAGCGTCAGGACGACGAGCCCGACGCCGGCGAACACGTACGGTCGCCGAGGGACGCGCGGGGGGTGCTCCATCCACCCACGCTAGTCGACGGGCTCAGCCCTCGAGAGGGGGCACGCTGCGCGGACGCACGACCGTCCACAGCACGACGATCGCGATCACGATGCCCACGATCATGACGCCCGCCATCGGCACGGCGTTCGTGATCGTGAAGAGGCCCACGATGGGCGAGACGAGCCCCGCGACGCCGAAGTTGGCGGCCCCCAGGACGGATGCCGCGGTGCCGGCCTCGTGTCCGTGGCGCACGAGCGCGAGGGCTGAGATCGCCGGGAAGTTGAAGCCGCATCCGGCGATGAAGAACCACAGCGGGATCGCGATGCCGAGGAACCCGCCGCCCGCGAGGTCGAGCGAGACGATCGCGACCGCCGCGACGAGCTGCAGGATCGTCGCACCCGCGATGATCCACTGCGGGCCTATGTGCTTCTGCAGGCGGCTCGAGACCTGCACGCCCACGATGACGCCGATCGAGTTGAGGCCGAAGAGCAGGCCGTACTCCTGCGCGCTGAGCGCGTAGATGTCCTGAAAGAGGAAGGGCGAGCTCGCGAGGTAGGCGAACAGGGCCGAGAAGTTCGCGCCCGCGATGATGACGGCGCCGACGTAGATGCGGTCGCGGAAGATGGCGCCGTAGCGCTGCGCGACCGTCGAGTGGCCGCGCACGCTGCGGGCCTCGACGGGCAGCGTCTCCTTGAGGAAGATCGCGTTGGCGACGAGCACGAGGAAGCCGAGCACCGCGAGGAAGGCGAAGAGGCCGCGCCAGTCGACCACGAGGAGCAGCTGGGACCCGACGACGGGGGCCACCACGGGCGCGAGGCCCGAGACGAGCGCGAGGCGGCTCAGCATCCGCACGAGGGGGTAGCCGCCGAAGAGGTCGCGCACCATCGCCTGCGCGACGACACCGCCGGCCGCCGCGCCGACGCCCTGGAAGACGCGCGCGACGCCGAGCCACAGCAGGTCGGGGGCGAGTGCGGCGGCGAAGCACGCGACGATGTGCAGCGCGGTCGCGATGAGCAGCGGGCGACGGCGGCCGACCTGGTCGGAGAGCGGCCCGACGAACAGCTGGCCGAGCGCGAAGCCGACCATCGTCGCCGTGAGGGTGAGCTGCACAAGCGCCGTCGGCGCTGCGAGCTCGCGCTCGAGCGTCGGCAGCGCGGGCAGGTACAGGTCGATCGTGAACGGGCCGAGCGCGGTGAGCGCGCCGAGCACGAGCACGTAGGTGAGCCGTTCGGCGCGGGAGAGCGCGTCGCCGGGATGCACGGCAGCAGACAACAGAGGTCCTCGGGTGGTGCGAGTGGGAGAAAGAAGAAACGGAGAGGGCCACCTCTCCGTGTTCTCCGATCCTATATGTGACGTTTCAACGAGCGGCCGCCGAAACCGCCGTCATGGCGCACTTCGGTCGAGCGCTGTGCCAACATTGGTTCATGAGCGACGTAAGTACGGGCCCGGAGCGACACGTCACCGCGCTCGGCTCGTCCGCCGCGAGCGACCTCTTCCAGATCCTGCGCGACGGGCGCCCTCGCACCCGCACGGAGCTCTCCGCCATCACGGGCCTCGCCCGCTCGACGATCGCCCTCCGCATCGACGCCCTCATGAAGCTCGGCCTCGTCGGCTCCGTGGGCGACGCCGTCTCGACGGGCGGACGACCCTCCTCGCAGTTCGCGATCGCCGCGAGCGGCCGCGTCGTGCTCGGCGTCGACGTCGGCGCCTCGCACCTGCGCATCGCCGTGAGCGACCTCACCGGCGCGACCCTCGTGCGCACCCAGGAGCAGCTCGACGTCGCCGAGGGCCCCGAGGCAGTGCTCGACCGCGTCGCGGAGCACGCCCACGCGCTGCTGGCCGAGCTCGGGCGGACGGCATCCGATCTGCTCGCCATCGGGATCGGGCTGCCCGGCCCCGTGGAGCACTCGAGCGGCCGCCCCATCAACCCGCCCATCATGCCCGGCTGGGATCGCTTCGACGTGCCCGGCTATCTCTCGTCGAGCTTCGAGGCCCCGGTGCTCGTCGACAACGACGTCAACATCATGGCCCTCGGCGAGCGCGAGCACGCGTGGCCGGACGTCGACCACCTCATCTTCGTGAAGGTCGCGACGGGCATCGGCTCCGGGGTCATCTCGAGCGGCCTCCTGCAGCGCGGCGCGCAGGGCACCGCGGGCGACATCGGCCACGTCTACGTGGCCCGGGGCGCCGAGGTGCCGTGCGCGTGCGGCAACCGCGGATGCCTCGAGGCGCTCGCATCCGGCCCGGCGCTCGCGCGCGCGCTCACCGCGACGGGCCTCACGGCGTCGTCGAGCCAGGACGTCGTCGAGCTCGTCAAGCGCGGCAACATCGACGCCATCCAGGCCGTCCGGCAGGCCGGCCGCGACATCGGCGAGGTGCTCACGACGTGCGTGAGCCTCATCAACCCCTCGGCGATCGTCATCGGCGGCTCGCTCGCCCAGGCCGGTGAGCACCTCATCGCGGGGGTGCGCGAGGTGGTCTACACGCGCTCGATGCCGCTTGCGACCGAGCACCTGCAGATCACGCAGTCGAAGACCGGACCGGATGCCGCGGTGCTGGGCGCGAGCATGCTCGCCATCCACCACGCGCTCGCGCCCGAGTCGATCGAGGCGATGGTCGCCGCGACCGCTTCGGCGCCCTGACGCCCGCGCTCAGTCTCCTGAGCTGAAGGCGGCGTCGAAGGCCGCATCCGGCGCGTCGAACGCGAGCCTGCGCACGTACTCGAGCGCCTCGGGCGCGCCGATGAGGCGATCCATGCCCGCGTCCTCCCACTCGACGGAGATGGGCCCGTCGTAGCCGATCTGGTTGAGCATCCGGAACGCGTCCTCCCACGGCACGTCGCCGTGGCCCGTCGAGATGAAGTCCCAGCCGCGGCGACCGTCGGCCCACGCGAGGTGCGAGCCGAGTCGGCCGTTGCGGCCGTTGCCCATGCGCTTGCGCGTGTCCTTGCAGTCGACGTGGTAGATCCGGTCGCGGAAGTCCCACAGGAAGCCGACGGGGTCGAGGTCCTGCCAGACCATGTGGGAGGGGTCCCAGTTGAGGCCGAACGCCTCGCGGTGCCCGATCGCCTCGAGCGTGCGCACGGTCGTCCAGTAGTCGTAGGCGATCTCGGACGGGTGCACCTCGTGGGCGAAGCGCACGCCGACCTCGTCGAAGACGTCGAGGATGGGGTTCCACCGGTCGGCGAAGTCCTGGTAGCCGGCGTCGATGACCTGCTGCGACACCGGGGGGAACATCGCGACGTACTTCCAGATCGCCGAGCCCGTGAATCCGATGACCGTGTCGACGC
>JAEYVF010000034.1 GCA_023432005.1 Actinomycetes bacterium | reverse complement strand
GTGCGTGTGCCGAGTGGGCCTCACCCTACCGACGTGGGGATTCCTCCGCGTACCCCCCAAATGGGGGTCATTCGCGCGATGGCCCCTACTGCGCGGCGATCGCCCGCAATCCGTCGAACCGCACCGTGACGGGCGCGTTGCTCGCCGACCCCGAGAGGTAGCTCTCGAGGCCCACCGAGCCCGCCGACTGCAGCCCCGCGGTGGCATCCGTCGTCGACAGCTGCCACGACGCGGGCTCGGTCGTGCCCGTCGGCCACGCCTTCGCCCGCAGGGTCGTGGGGCTCGTGCCCGTCGCGATCATCCGGATGGTGTACTGGCGGCCCGCCGTGTACGGCCCGTCGGCGAGGTTCTGCCATGCGAGCACCGCCGTGCTGCCGTTGACGAGCTCGAGCCGCACCACGCCGTCCGGCGTGATGCGCAGGCGCGCCTGGTAGAACGCGCTCCCGACCTGCCGGCCCACGAGACCCACCACCGTCGCGCCTCCCGCGGGGGCCTTGTCGAGCGACACCACGACCTGCGCGTCGACGCTCGTGCTCGAGACCCCGGACAGCACGCCGCGTCGCGTCGCGCCGGCCGTATGCAGCGCCGTCGCGACGCCGTTCGCCACGGCGTAGTTCGACCCGCTCGCCGACCACGAGCCACCGAGCGTCGCTGTACCCCAACCCGACGCCACGGTGCGCCCGAATTCGTCCTCGGCGAGGTTGCCGGGCGGCGGCGGTGGGGGCGGCGGGCTCCCCGCGACGGTCACCTGACGCGTGGTCGTGGCCGTCGCGCCGTCGTCGTCGGTCACCCGCAGCGTGATCGTGTAGGTGCCGGCGCTCGCGTACGTGCGGCTCGCCGTCGCGCCCGTGCCCGAGGAGCCGTCGCCGAACGTCCACGCGTACGACGCGATCGTGCCGTCCGCGTCGCTCGACGCGCGCCCGTCCACGGACGCCACGAGGCCCGAGACGCTCGTCGTGAACGACGCGGTCGGGGGCAGGTTCGATGCGCCTGCGCCCGTGCCGAGCTGGTAGTGCTGCAGCACGACGTCCGCCCCCATGACCTGGGAGTAGATGGCGACCTCGTCGATGTCGCCCGTGAAGTCGGTGTTGCCCGCCCACGTGCGATCTCCCCCGATGTGGACGTAGCCCCAGTAGCGCCAGCCCTTGACGACGTTCGTCGCCTGCGCGACGAGCACGCCGTCGACGTAGAGCTTCTGACCGTCGGGTCCGACGGTCCCGACGGCGTGGTGCCACCGTCCGTCGTTGTACCCCGTGCCGCTGCGCACGACGCGGTTCGCGCCGTCGTTGACGCCCCACGCGACGCGACCTCCGTCGAGGTAGAGGTGGCGGTCGACCGTGCCCGAGGTAGAGCTCGATCCGCTGTTGCCGAAGCCGACGATCTTGCCGCTCGACGTCGTCGAGCGGAACCACGCCTCGACCGTGATGCTGTCGTCGCCCCAGGTCGAGGCGGAGCTCACGATGCGCGAGGAGCTGCTCCCCGAGAAGCCCATGGCGCGATCCGAGTCGCCCGCGATCGCACCCGTCCTGCCTCGCGTCGCGCCCGAGCCCACGGAGGCGTTCACGACGGCCGTCGACGCGCCCTGGTTGACGTTCGCGACGGGGCCGGCGACGTTGATCGCGTTGCCGCTCGACTCGCCGAGCCGGTAGTACCACGTCGGGTTGCTGTTGATGACGTTGCGCGCGTACTCGCTGAGGGTTCCCGAGCCCGAGACGGTCACCTGCACGGTCGCCGAGTCGGCGACGTTGCCGAAGGGGTCCACGGCGCGGATGCGATAGCTCTGCGTCGACCCCGGGGTGAGCCCGCGATCGACGTAGCCGAGCCCGCCCCGATCCCAGTCGTTCGACACCGAGGTGCGCTGCGCGACGGGGTTGTTGACGTCGCCGCCGCGGATGACGAGGTAGCGCAGCGCGCCGTTGTCGCGGTCGTAGTTGGCGGGCCAGGTGATCGCGACCTCTCCCGCGCCGCGCGAGACGGCGCTGATCGGCCAGGCGGAGCCCGAGAGCCGCGGCCCGTCCCGGTTGGGCGCGATCGACGGGATCGCGAAGCGCACGAGGCCCTGCTGCCCCGCGCCGTTGACGCGCGGGAACTCGCCGCCGAAGATCACATAGCGCCCGTCGGTCTCGACCGTCCACGGCCCCTGGTACATGCCCGTGAAGCTGCCCATGGAGAACTGCGGGAACCAGTTGAGCACGCTCGGGCTCGCGACCCCGGTCCACGACGGGTAGCCGTGGATGTCCTGCGTCGCGACCCCGGTCGCGTTCTTCGTGAAGGCGACCGCGTGCTGGTGGTAGCGCGGGGATCGCTCGGGGTAGCCGCCGAGGTTGCCGCAGTAGTGCGCGTGGCCGGCGGTGTAGACGACGCCGTTCGTCGCGACCGCCGAGTAGGTGTCGCCGTGGCAGTCCTCGGCCCACACGAGCGTCCCGTCCCAGCTCGCGCGGAACGCGCCCTCGAGGTTGCCTCCCGTGCCGTAGATGTAGCCCGTGCCGTAGATGCTGTCGCCGTCGGCCGAGAGGCTGTAGATCGCGGAGTCGGTGCCCGCGTTTCGCACCCGCGAGTTGGCCGCGAACGGGAGCAAGGCGCCGGTCGTGCCGTCCACGGCCCCCAGGCCGTATCCGGGGTTGCCCGATCCGTTGAGCGTCGTGAAGCTGCCGCCGATGACGACCCTGCTCCCGTCCGGCGAGACGACGAGCCCGTAGGCGCGCCCGTTGGCGATGACGGGCGCCCACGCGGTCGTGGCACCCGTCGCGGCGCTCGCGGCGGCCGAGCGTCCCGGGCGCGAGACGCCGTTTGCCTGGCTGAAGTTGCCGGCGAAGTACACGGTCGACGCGGTGGAGTCGATCGCGAAGACCTCGCCGTTCGCCGACCCTGCGAAGGACGAGATGACGGCACCCGTCGCCGTGTCGAACGCGACGATGCGGTTGCGGGTGGCGCCGTTCACCTGGGTGAACGCGCCGCCGACGTAGATGCGCGATCCGTCGGGGGAGGCGTCGATCGCGTTGACCTGGCCGTTGAGCGTCGGCGCCCACGAGGTGAGCACGCCCGTGCTCAGGGTGTAGGAGAGCAGGAAGGAGCGGTTCACCGTCTGGGTCCCGGCCGCGGCGCCGGCGGGACGCGCGTTCGAGAAGTTGCCGCCGACGAAGACCGTGTCGCCGACGATCTCCTGGTCCCACACGACGCCGTTGATCTGGGGCGTGGGGAGCGGATCGCTCGTCACCGTCGCGGGCACGGATGCGTCAGGGGGTGCCGAGTCGGCGCGCGCGGGTGCGCCATCCGTGGCCATGACGAGGCCGGCCGCGAGGGCGATCGCCGCGCTCGCGGCGAGGGCGCTCCGAGAACCGCCGCGGGCGAGCAGGGGGGAAGAACCGTCGTCGCGCATGCCGAGAACCGCCTCACTCAGGGGCACGCGGGCGGAACAGGGGGAGGGAGGTGGCGCGGCCTGCTCGGAATGCTACGGGCCGACGCTGCCCGGCGATAGCCCCCGCTACGGAACCGCGCCCGCAAACACGAGCGGCGCGACATCGACCGCGTAGTCCACGGTGATGTGCACGAGACCGCGCTCCGCCGGCGGGATCGTGAACACGAAGACGCCTGTGGCCGTGGCGCCCGCTGCCACGGACGTCGCGAGGGCGACGGCGCCGGGCTCGTAGAGCTGTCCGGCGGGCGTGCGCGCCGCGCCGTAGTCGACGGTCACCACGGTGCCCGTCAGGTCCACGGTGGCACCCGTCGAGTTGGTGATCGCGACGGCGAAGCGGATGGCGGGCCCGGACACCTCGCCGGGCCCCTTGGCGACGCCGTCGACCGCCTCGATGCCCGTGATGCTCGCCGTGAGGCCCTCGACGACGACGGCGGGCGACTCGATCGGCACCGGTTCGTCGGCGGCCGGCTGCTCCACGGGCGTCGGGCTCGCCGAGGGCGGGACGGTCGTCCCGGGCGCGGTCGGAGGCGGCGACGTCGTGGGGGCGCCCGAGGGGGTCCCCGTGCCCGCGGGGAGGGTCAGCGCGAGAGCGATGCCCACGGC
>JAEYVF010000021.1 GCA_023432005.1 Actinomycetes bacterium | reverse complement strand
CCCGAGAGACGCTGCCACGTCGATTCCCTCGAGGTGGGCGGCGGACTGCTGCGCGGCGTCGTCGCCCTCATCGCGACGAGCTGGCGCGAGAGCCCGGTGCGGATGCTGGTGGCCGGCGCGCTCATGCTCCTCCAGGCCGTCGCCATCCCCTTCGCCGCCGGGGCGCTCAGCGGGCTCACCGACCGGGCGCTCGCGGGAGACGCGCGGGGTGCGGTGACCGCGGCCGTCGTCGCGGGTGTGCTGCTCATCGCCGCGCTCACGGCGGGCCATTTCGCGCACATCTTCCATTTCGAGCTCGGCGAGGCCGCCGAGCTCGCGATGCAGAGGCGCCTCATCCTGCTCTCGAACGGCTCGGCGGGGCTCGCGCACCACGATCGCGCCGACTACGCGGACCGCCTCCAGGTGCTTCGCCAGGAGGTCTCGCGCACGCGCCAGCAGGTCGAGACGCTCTTCACGGCGTTCTCGCTCGCCGTCGCCATGGTCACGACGGCCGTCATGCTCGCGCTCGTATCCCCGTGGCTGCTCTTGCTCCCCGTGGCGGCCGTGCCACCGCTGCTGCTCGGGCGCCGGGCGGAGGACATCCTCGCGCGCGGCCGCGAGCGCTCGGCGGGCGATATCCGGCGATCGTGGCACCTGCTGCGGCTCGCGGCCTCGGCGGGTCCCGCGAAGGAGCTGCGCGCCGGCGGGCTCGACGGCGAGATCCGGCGTCGGCAGGCGGCGTCGTGGCGCGCCGCGACACGCGTGCTCGACGCTGCGCAGGGCCGTGCGCTCGTTCCCCGCCTCGCGGGTCAGCTCATCTTCGCCGCGGCCTACGTGGGGGCGACCCTCCTCGTGATCTCGCGCGCCGTCGAGGGTCGCGCGAGCGTCGGGGACGTCATCCTCGTGATCATCCTCGCGGGGCAGGTCAACCAGCAGGTCGCGGCCGCCGTCGGCGTGCTGCAGGAGCTGCAGCGCGGTTCGCGGATGATGCGCACGGTCGAGTGGGTCGAGCGCCTCGTCCGCCGCGACGACCCGCCCGCACCGCGGCCCGTGCCCACGCGACTCGAGCACGGCATCCGACTCGACGGGGTGGCCTTCGGTTACCCCGGAACCGACTCGCGCGTGCTCGACGGCGTCGACCTCGTGCTGCCCGCGGGCTCGACGGTCGCGATCGTGGGGGAGAACGGCGCGGGCAAGACGAGCCTCGTGAAGCTGCTCTGCCGTTTCTACGACGTCGACGCGGGTGCCCTCACGGTCGACGGCGTGGATGTGCGCGAGTTCGCGGTCGACGAGTGGCGCGCGCGCATCTCGGCCGGCTTCCAGGACTTCGTGCGCTTCGAGCTGCCCGCGAGGTCCTCGATCGGCATCGGCGAGCTGGATGCTGCGGGCGACGACGCCGCCGTGCGCGCGGCGATCTCACGTGCGCGCTCCGACGCGCTGCTCGAGCGCCTCGACGACGGTCTCGACACGCTCCTCGGCAAGAGCTACCACGACGGGACCGAGCTCTCGGGCGGGCAGTGGCAGAAGGTCGCCCTCGCGCGCGCCATGATGCGGGCGTCGCCCCTCCTGCTCGTGCTCGACGAGCCCACCTCGGCGCTCGATGCGCAGGCCGAGCACGAGCTCTTCGAGCAGTACGCCGACACGGCGCGTCGCGTGGGCGAGCGCACGGGTGCCGTCACGGTGCTCGTCTCGCACCGGTTCTCGACCGTGCGGATGGCCGATCTCATCGTCGTCGTCGACGGAGGCCGCATCGCGCAGGCGGGCAGCCACGCCGAGCTCGTCGCGGCGGGCGGGCTGTACGCCGAGCTGTACGAGCTGCAGGCCGCCTCCTACCGCTGAGCCCCGCTGAGCCCTGCTGAACCCTGTTCGACCCCGCTGAACGCCGCGGGACGGCGGGTCGGCGGGCCGCCGACAACTAGACTCGCCCCCATGCAGGAGGCGGTTGCGGCGGAGCCGGAGACGGGCGGATTCCGCCTCACGCTCTCCAACTTCGACGGCCCGTTCGATCTGCTGCTCTCGCTCATCACGAAGCACGAGCTCGACATCACCGAGGTGTCGCTCTCGAAGGTCACCGACGAGTTCATCTCCTACCTCAGGGGTCTCGACGGGCCTGACGAGCTCGACCAGGCGAGCGAGTTCCTCGTGGTCGCCGCGACGCTCCTCGATCTCAAGGTCGCGGGGCTCCTCCCGCAGGGGGAGCTCGTCGACGCCGAGGACGTCGCCCTGCTGGAGGCGCGCGACCTGCTCTTCGCCCGGCTGCTGCAGTACCGGGCCTTCAAGGAGGCGGCGCGCTGGTTCGACGACCACCTCGAGGCCGAGTCGGGCCGTCACGCGCGCTCGGTCCGCCTCGAGGAGAAGTACCGCAGGCAGACGCCGGAGCTCGTGTGGACGCTGAGCCTGCACGACTTCGCGGCGCTCGCGGCGCTCGCCATGGCACCGCGGGAGATCCCCGTCGTCGGGCTCGACCACCTGCACGCGCCGCTCGTCAGCATCCGCGAGCAGGCCGCCGTCGTGGTGACGCTCCTGCGATCGGGAGCGGCCACGACGTTCCGGGAGCTCGTGGCGGGCGCCGACCAGCGCGGCGTCGTCATCGCGAGGTTCCTCGCGGTGCTCGAGCTCTACCGGCACGCCGCGATCGGCTTCGAGCAGTTCGAGCCGCTCGGCGAGATCACCCTGCGCTGGACGGCGGCGCACTGGAACGACGACCAACTCGCGACCCTGGGGGCCGACTATGACCGATGAGATGGATGCCGTGAGGCCCGAGGCGGAGTCCGCGGACCTCGAGCGGCGCCTCGAGGCGATCATGCTCGTCGCCGACGAGCCGCTTCCGCTCGTGACCCTCGCGACGGCGCTCGGCGCGCCCGTGCCCGCCGTGCGCCAGTCGCTGGAGCGCCTCGTGGCCGACTACGACGGCGAGTCGGGCGGCCCTCGGCGCGGCTTCGAGCTGCGCGAGGTGGGAGGCGGGTGGCGCCTCTACGTGCGCTCCGAGCACGACGACCTCGTGCGCGACTTCGTGCTCACGCAGAGCCCCACCAAGCTCTCGCAGGCGGCCCTCGAGACGCTCGCGGTGATCGCCTACAAGCAGCCCATCGCCCGCAGCTCGATCGCCGCCATCCGCGCCGTCAACGTCGACTCGGTCGTGCGCACCTTGCTCGGCCGCGGCCTCATCACCGAGGCCTACACCGACGCCGAGACGGGCGCGATCCACTACGAGACGACGCCGCTGCTGCTCACCCAGCTGGGCATCAACTCGCTCGACGAGCTGCCTCCGATCTCGCCCCTCCTTCCGGATGGCGTCGAGGGCTTCGAGGAGCTCGGCGCACGATGAGCCCCGATCCGCTCGAGGAGCGCCCCGACGGCGAGCGCTTGCAGAAGGTGCTCGCCGCGGCGGGCGTCGCCTCGCGCCGTGTCTGCGAGCAGTACATCGTCGAGGGGCGCGTGAGTGTCAACGGCAGCGTCGTGACGGAGCTCGGGTCGCGGATCGACCCGGCCGTCGACACCGTCGAGGTCGACGGCGTGCCCGTGCAGCTCGATGCGCGGAAGCGCTACCTCATGCTCAACAAGCCCAAGGGGGTCGTGAGCTCGATGGCGGACGAGCAGGGTCGACCCGATCTCGCCCGTTACGCCGAGCAGGTGGGGGAGCGCGTGTACAACGTCGGACGTCTCGACGCCGAGACGACCGGCCTGCTCGTGCTGACCAACGACGGCGAGCTGGCGAACGTGCTCGCGCATCCGTCGTACGGCGTCGAGAAGACCTACCTCGCGACGGTGCGCGGCGTCGTGAAGCAGGAGGCGCTGCGCCGTCTGCGCCAGGGCGTCGAGCTCGAGGACGGCCCCATCGCCGCCGACCGCGTGCGCATCGTCGGCGAGCCCTCGGGCGGGCGCACGATCGTGGAGCTCACCCTGCACTCGGGGCGCAACCGGATCGTGCGGCGCATGATGGCGGCCGTCGGGCACCCCGTGATCGACCTCGTCCGTCGCTCGTTCGGTCCCCTGCATCTCGGCTCGCTCGGGGCCGGGCGGATGCGGGATCTCACTAAGGTGGAGGTCGGCGCGCTCCTCGCCCTCTCCCGCGACGCCCGAGCCCACGATGGCCGGGCACGCGATGGCCGGGCACGCGACGCGAAGGACGCCGCCCCGAGCACGAAGAAGCGAGAGCCCCGATGAACGACCGTCGCCTCGTCGAGCAGGTGCGCATCGTCGGCTCGGGGCTGCTCGGCGCGAGCATCGGCCTCGGGCTCTCCGCGAAGGGCGTCGATGTCGTCGTCGACGACGCCTCGCCGTCCACGCGCGCGCTCGCGATCGCCTACGGGGCCGGCCGCGCGCCCGCCGGTGGCGATGCCCCCGGCCTCATCGTCGTCGCGGTGCCGCCCGACGTGGTGGCCCAGGTCGTCGCGAGCGAGCTCGCGCGCTTCCCCGACGCCCTCGTGACGGATGTCGCGAGCGTCAAGCTCGCGCCGCTCGCCGAGCTGCGCGCCCGCGGCGCCGATCTCTCGCGCTACCTCGGCTCCCACCCCATGGCGGGCCGGGAGCGCGGGGGAGCCGTGTCCGCGCGTGCCGACCTCTTCGTCGGGCGCCCGTGGATCCTCGCGGGCCACGACGGCATCAGCTACCGCCGGGCGGCCGCGATCGAGCACATGGTGCTCGACCTCGGCGCCGTGCCGATCGAGATGGACGCCGCGGTGCACGACCGCAGCGTCGCCCTCGTCTCCCACGCGCCCCAGCTCGTCGCGAGCCTCCTCGCGAGCCGGCTGCGCGACGGATCGGGGCAGGCGCTCGGCCTCGCCGGCCAGGGCCTGCGCGACACGACGCGCATCGCGGGCAGCAATCCGGAGCTCTGGGTGCAGATCCTCGGCGCCAACGCCGCCGAGGTGGCCTCCGTGCTGCGCCCCCTGCGCGACGAGCTCGACGCCGTCATCGCGGCGCTCGAGGACCCGGAGGCGCCGGCGTCGCGTCGCGTGATCGCCGAGGCGCTCGTCGCGGGCAACGACGGTGTCGCCCGCATCCCGGGCAAGCACGGCCAGGACAAGCGCTACGCCTCGCTCGTCGTGAAGGTCGACGACCGGCCGGGCGAGCTCGCGCGGCTCCTCACCGAGATCGGCGAGGAGGGCATCAACATGGAGGACCTCCGCATCGAGCACTCGCCCGAGACGCGCGTCGGCTTCGCCGAGATCCTCGTGCTGCCGGAGGCGGCGCATCCGCTCGCGACCGCGCTCGAGCAGCGCGGGTGGACGCTCATGGAGGCCGAGCGATGAGCGTCGGCGCAACACCCGTCGTGGTCGCCGTCGACGGTCCCGCGGGCTCGGGGAAGTCGAGTGTGAGCAAGGCCGCCTCGCGCGTGCTCGGCTACGCCTTCCTCGACACGGGGGCCGCCTACCGCGCCCTCACCTGGCTCGCGCTCGAGCGCGGCCTCGACACCGCCGACGCCTCCGCGATCGTCGCCCTGCTCGACGACTTCACGTACACGACCGAGGTGACCGACCTCGGCACGCGGGTGAGCGTCGGCCAGACGGATGTCACCTCGGCCATCCGCGAGCCGCGCGTCTCGGCGGTCGTGAGCGACGTGGCGCGCGTGCCCGAGGTGCGCGCGGCGCTCAACGACGCGTTCCGCCGCATGATCGCCGCGACCTCCGCGCCCGGGATCGTCGTGGAGGGCCGCGACATCACGACCGTCGTGGCACCGGATGCGCAGGTGCGCATCCTGTTGACGGCCGACGAGGCGGTTAGAATTGCCAGGCGATCGGCGGAGCTGGCGCCCGGCACCGCCTCCACGGCGGAGCAGTTGCGCGAGCGCGACGCCCGCGACTCCCAGGTGGTCGACTTCATGACGGCGGCACCGGGGGTCACCACGATCGACTCCACCGAGCTCGACTTCGACCAGACCGTTCAGGCGGTCGTCGAGCTGGTGCACACCATCTCCCCTCACTGACAGGACACGACATGACCGAGCGCGAGCCGGACGCCCCGATCGACGCGGACTTCGACGCCGACGAGCTGGAGGCCGATCCCGGCCTCGCCGACCGTCTCGCCGAGCTCGACGACGACGTCGCCGAGCAGCGGGCCGCATCCCTGCGGGCAGGCCTGGCCGACTACGAGCTCGACGAGGACGACCTCGAGGTGCTCGAGGTGGCCGAGGCGGGGCCCGACGGGATCACGTACCTCCCGGCGCTCCCCGTGCTCGCGATCGTCGGCCGCCCGAATGTCGGCAAGTCGGCGCTCGTCAACCGCATCATCGGCCGCCGCGAGGCCGTCGTCGAGGACGTGCCGGGTGTCACCCGCGACCGCGTCTCCTACAAGTCCGAGTGGCTCGGGCGGCGTTTCACGGTCGTCGACACCGGCGGCTGGGAGCCGGATGCCGCGGGCATCAACGCCTCGGTCGCCGCGCAGGCGGAGGTCGCCGTCGACCTCGCCGATGCCGTGCTGTTCGTCGTCGACATCAACGTCGGTGCCACCGCGACCGACGAGCACGTCGTGCGCATGCTGCGCGCGGCGAAGAAGCCCGTCATCCTCGTGGCCAACAAGGCCGATGACGCCATCAAGGACCCGCAGGCGGCCGAGCTCTGGAGCCTCGGGCTCGGCGAGCCGTGGCCCGTCTCGGCCCTCCACGGTCGCGGTGTGGCCGACCTGCTCGACCACGTCATGAAGGTGCTGCCGAAGGTGTCGGCGGTCGCGAAGCAGGAGATCGGCGGACCTCGCCGCGTCGCCATCCTCGGCCGCCCGAACGTCGGCAAGAGCTCGCTGCTCAACAAGGCCGCGGGCGAGGAGCGCGTCGTCGTCAACGAGCTCGCGGGCACGACCCGCGACCCGGTCGACGAGCAGATCGAGCTCGCGGGTCGCATCTGGACCTTCGTCGACACCGCCGGCATCCGCAAGCGCGTGCACCTGCAGCAGGGCGCCGATTTCTACGCCTCGCTGCGTACCTCGGCCGCGCTCGAGAAGGCGGAGGTCGCCGTTGTCGTGCTCGACGTGACCGAGCCGATCAGCGTGCAGGATCTGCGCATCATCGACCTCGTGCTCGAGTCGGGCCGCGCGCTCGTGCTCGCGTTCAACAAGTGGGACCTGCTCGACGACGACCGCCGCCGCTACCTCGAGCGCGAGATCGAGCAGGATCTCGCCCACGTCACGTGGGCGCCGCGCGTCAACATCTCCGCGCGCACGGGTCGCCACCTCGAGAAGCTCGTGCCCGCGCTCGAGACGGCTCTCGAGAGTTGGGACACGCGCATCCCGACCGGCAAGTTCAACGCCCTGCTCGCCGAGCTGACGGCCGAGCACCCGCACCCGGTGCGCGGTGGCAAGCAGCCCCGCATCCTGTTCGGCACCCAGGCGTCGACGCGTCCGCCGACCTTCGTGCTGTTCACGACGGGCTTCCTCGACCCGCAGTACCGCCGCTTCATCCAGCGTCGCCTGCGCGAGGTGTACGGCTTCGAGGGCACCCCGATCGTCGTGAACATGCGCGTCCGGGAGAAGCGCAAGCGTTGAGCTTGCGCTTCCGCGAAGGTCATTTCTGACCTTCGCGCCGCACGCGCCGCGGCCGTCTCGGCCGCGGTCCGCCACGGAGCGCGCAGCGCCGGCGGATCCGGGAGAAGCGCAAGCGTTGAGCTTGCGCTTCCGCGAAGGTCATTTCTGACCTTCGCGCCGGACGCGCCGCGGCCGTCTCGGCCGCGGTCCGCCACGGAGCGCGCAGCGCGAGAGCGGATGCGGGAGAAGCGCAAGCGGGCGGTGGTCTCGAGACGCGTCGCTTCGCGGCGCTCCTCGACCACCTCTGTGTTCCGCGCGCGCACCGCATCCGCCAGGATCGGATCATGCCCGTCATCGAGAACGCGAAGCTCACCGTGATCGGGGCGGGGGCCGTCGGCACCTCGCTCGCCTACGCCGCCCTCATCCGCCGATCCGCGCGGGAGGTGGCGCTCTACGACATCGAAACGGCGCGCGTGGAGGCGGAGGTGCTCGACCTCGCCCACGGCACGCCGTTCACGGGCGCCTCGCGCATCACGGGTGGCTCGGACCTCGGGGTCGTCGACGGCTCGAACGTCGTCGTCGTGACCGCGGGCGCGAAGCAGAAGCCCGGCCAGACGCGCCTTGAGCTCGCAGGCGTCAACGTCGGCATCATCCGCGAGCTCATGCCCGAGCTCGTCGAGAGGGCGCCGGGAGCCGTTTTCGTGATCGTGTCGAACCCGTGCGACGTGCTCGCCGTCGCGGCCCAGCGGTTCTCCGGGCTGCCCGCATCCCGCGTCTTCGCGTCGGGCACCGTGCTCGACTCGGCGCGCCTCAAGTGGCTGCTCGCCGAGCGGCTCGGCGTCGCCGCGTCGAGCACGCACGCGATGATCGTCGGCGAGCACGGCGACTCCGAGTTCCCCCTCTGGTCGCAGGCGCGCATCGGCCCCGTGCCCATCGCCCACTGGGATGCCGGCGGCGGCCCGCTTCTGCGCGCCGAGCTCGACCGCATCGCGGACGACGTGAAGAACGCCGCCTACCAGGTGATCGCGGGCAAGGGCGCGACGAACTACGCGATCGGCCTCTCGGGGGCGCGCATCGTCGAGGCGATCCTGCGCGACGAGGGCGCCGTGCTCCCCGTCTCGAGCGTGCTCGACAACTACCGCGGGGTGAGCGGCGTCGCGCTCTCGGTGCCGAGTGTCGTGGACGGATCGGGCGTGCGCCGCGTGATCGATCTGCCGTTCGACGACGAGGAGCACGAGCGCTTCGTGGCGTCGGCCGACACGATCCGCCGCTCGCTCGAGCAGCTCGGGATCAGCTGACCGCGACGGGCTCGCGATGCGCGAGGGGCTCGCGCATCCGCGCGTCGTCGCGCTTCGACCCGATCGCGCGCAGGGCCGCGAGGATCGTCACGAGGTCGACGAGCTCCTGCAGGAGCGCGCCCGCGGTCGCCGGGATCACGCCGAACGCCGCGACGATCATGAGGCCGACGGACGCCGCGATGCCGAGCCAGATGCTCTGCAGCGCGACGCTCACCGTGCGGCGGCCGATGACGACGGCGTCGGCGACGCGCGCGATGTCGTCGACGAGCACGACCGCGTCCGCCGACTCGCTCGCGGCGGTGGCGCCCTTCGCGCCCATCGCGATGCCCACATCCGAGGCCGCGAGCACGGGGGCGTCGTTCACGCCGTCCCCCACCATGATGACGGGCCGCTCGGGCAGCCCGGCCACAGCCTCGACCTTGTCGGCGGGCAGGCACTCCGCGCGCACCTCCGAGATGCCGAGACCGGACGCGACGTGCTCGGCCGTCTCGCGCGCGTCTCCCGTGAGCATGACGGTGCGGTGCACGCCGAGCGCGTTCAGGCGCTCGAGGGTCGACCGCGCGTTGCCCCGCACGACGTCGCTCGCGAGGATCGCGCCCGCGTAACGCCCGTCGATCGCCGTGTAGACGGCGAGCTCGCCGGGCGCGATGTGTGTGCGGCGGGCGTCCGGGGCGTGCTCGGCGACGAAGCGGAACTTGCCGACGACCACCCGGCGCCCCGCGATCTCCGCCTCGACGCCGTTGGTGGCGACCTCGCGGGCGCGCGTCGCCTCGGTGCGCGCGAGGCCGCGTGACGCCGCCTCGCGGATCATGGAGCTCGCGAGCACGTGCGAGGAGTACTCCTCGGCGCTCGCGACGGCGGCGAGCAGCTCGTCCTCGGTGAAGCCGGGCGCGGGACGCACCTCCGTGATGTCGGGCGAGCCATGCGTCAGCGTGCCGGTCTTGTCGAACACGACCGTGCGGGCGGCCGCGAGCCGCTCGAGCACGCTGCCGCCCTTGACGATGATGCCGTCGCGCGCCGCGCGGCTCATGCCGCCGACGAACGCGACGGGCGCCGCGATGAGCAGCGGGCACGGGGTCGCGAGCACGAGCACCTCCGCGAAGCGCGCGGGCTCACCCGACACGATCCAGGCGACCCCGCCGAGCACGAGCGCGAACGCCGTGAACGGCACCGCGTAGCGGTCGGCGAGGCGCACCACGGGGGCGCGGCTCTCGGATGCCTCGGCCACGAGTGCCACGATCTGCTGGTACTGGCTCGCGGCGGCCGTTGCGGTCGCCCGCAGCTCGATCGCCTCCGCGCCGTTGATCGTGCCCGAGAGGAGTTCGTCGCCCGCGGACTTGTCGACGGGGATGCTCTCGCCCGTGAGCGAGGACTGGTCGACGCTCGCGGCGGGGGACAGGAGGGCGCCGTCGACGGGGATGACCTCCGACGGCCGCACGAGCAGCACGTCGCCCACGACGACCTCGTCCACGTCGACGTCGCGGATGTCGCCGTCGCGTTGCACATGGGCGCGCAGAGGGGCGCGGGCGAGCAGGGCGTCGAGCTCCCGCTTGGCCCGCCGGTTGGCGTAGTCCTCGAGCGCCTCGCCGCCCGTCAGCATGAGCACGACGAGTAGCGCCGCCACGAACTCGCCGACCGCGACGGTCGCGACTATCGCCGTGATCGCGAGCACGTCGAGCCCGAAGTGGCCGCGCAGGAGCTCGCGCACCATACCGACCGCCTGCCATGCGGCGATCGCGAGGGCGTACGCGCTGAACGCCCACGCGACGAGCCAGCCGACCCCCGTGGCGGCGAGCACGATGCCGAGCAGCCCGATCACGAGGGTGAGCGTGACCGCCCAGTAGCGGCGGGCGAGGCGGATGACGCGGCGGGCCGGGCGCACGTCAGGCCTTGGCGTCTTTGGCCGCCGCCTTCATGGCCTTCTTGTGGGCGCGCACCTTGGCGAGCGAGTCCGCGTCGACGATGTCGGCGACCGAGCGCAGCGAGCCCTCCTCGCCGTACTCGCCGGCCGCCTCGCGCCATCCCGCGGCGTCGAGGCCGTACTGCTTGCCGAGGAGCGCGAGGAAGATGCGCGCCTTCTGGTCGCCGAAGCCCGGGAGCGCCTTGAGTCGCCGCAGCACGGTAGTCCCGTCGGGTGAGCCGTCGGTCCAGATGGCGGCGGCGTCGCCGTGCCAATCGTCGACGATCGTGCGAGAGAGGGTCTGCACGCGTGCCGCCATCGAGCCCGGGAAGCGGTGGATGGCAGGGGACTCCTTGAAGAGCTCCGCGAGCGCCTCGGGGTCGGCGTCGGCGATAGTCGCGGCGTCGAGCTCGCCGCCCATCCGCTCACGGAGCTTCTCGGGCCCGGCGAACGCCGTCTCCATGGGAACCTGCTGATCGAGAAGCATGCCGATCAGCAGCGCGAGCGGGCTCTCGGAGAGCAGGCGGTCGGCATCCGGTTCGCCGGTGAGGTGCACGGTGGGCATGCGTCCATCGTGCCACCGCCGCGGACTCAGCCGGCGACGTACTCCGCCAGGTGCTGGCCCGTGAGCGTCGAGCGGTCGGCGACGAGCTGGGCGGGCGTGCCCTCGAATACGACCAGTCCGCCGTCGTGGCCCGCGCCGGGGCCGATGTCGACGATCCAGTCGGCGTGCGCCATGACGGCCTGATGGTGCTCGATGACGATGACCGACTTGCCGGAGTCGACGAGACGGTCGAGCAGGCCGAGCAGCGCCTCGACATCGGCGAGGTGCAGGCCCGTCGTGGGCTCGTCGAGCACGTAGACGCCGCCGTCCTCCGCCATGTTCACGGCGAGCTTGAGGCGCTGGCGCTCGCCTCCCGAGAGGGTCGTGAGGGGCTGCCCGATGCCGAGGTAGCCGAGACCGACGTCGACGAGCCGCTGCAGCACCGCCCGTGCGGCCGGCAGCTCGGCCTCACCCTCGGAGAAGAACTCGAGTGCCTCGCTCACGGGCATCGCGAGCACCTCGCTGATGTCGCGGCCGCCCAGGTGGTACTCGAGCACGGACGAGTCGAAGCGGCGGCCCTCGCACACCTCGCACGGGGTCTCGACGCCCGCCATGACGCCGAGCTCGACGTAGATGACGCCCGCGCCGTTGCAGTTGGGGCACGCGCCCTCCGAGTTGGCGCTGAAGAGAGCCGGCTTCACGCCGTTCGCCTTCGCGAACGCCTTGCGGATCGGCTCGAGCAATCCCGTGTAGGTGGCCGGGTTGCTGCGGCGTGAGCCGCGGATGGCGCCCTGGTCGACCGTGACGACTCCCTCGCGGGGGCTGACGGAGCCGTGGATGAGGGAGCTCTTGCCCGAGCCCGCGACACCCGTGATGACCGTGAGCACGCCGAGCGGGAGGTCGACGTCGACGTCTCGCAGGTTGTGCGTCGACGCGCCGCGGATCTCGAGGGCGCCGCTCGGCTCGCGCACCGCGTCCTTGAGGCGGGCGCGATCGTCGAGGTGCCGGCCCGTGAGGGTGTCGGCCTTCCGGAGCTGCTCGACCGTGCCCTCGAAGACGATCTCGCCGCCCGCGGAGCCCGCACGTGGGCCGAGGTCGACGACGTGGTCGGCGATCGCGATCGTCTCGGGCTTGTGCTCGACGACGAGCACCGTGTTGCCCTTGTCGCGCAGCCGCAGCAGCAGCTCGTTCATGCGGCGGATGTCGTGCGGGTGGAGGCCGACCGTGGGCTCGTCGAACACGTAGGTGACGTCGGTGAGCGACGAGCCGAGGTGCCGGATCATCTTGGTGCGCTGCGCTTCGCCGCCCGAGAGGGTGCCCGAGGCGCGATCGAGGGAGAGGTAGCCGAGGCCGATGCTCACGAACGAGTCGAGTAGGTGCCGGAGGGTGGCGAGCAGTGGCGCGACGCTCGGCTCGTCGAGGCCTCGCACCCACTCCGCGAGGTCGGTGATCTGCATGGCGCACGCATCGGCGATCGAGATCCCCGCGATCTTCGACGAGCGCGCGCCCTCGTTGAGGCGCGTGCCGCCGCACTCCGGGCACGGCTGGAAGGCGACCGCCCGCTCGACGAACGCGCGAATGTGCGGCTGCATGGCATCCGGGTCTTTCGAGAGCATCGACTTCTGGATGCGCGCCACGAGGCCCTCGTAGGTGATGTTGATGCCGCTGACCTTGACCTTCGTGGGCTCCTTGTAGAGGAAGTCGTGCAGCTGCTGCTCGGTGAAGTCGCGGATCGGCAGGTCGGCGGGGAAGAATCCTGAGTCGGCGTACATGCGCGTGCCCCACCCGTCGGCCGTGTAGCCCGGCACGGTGATGGCGCCTTCGTTGAGCGACTTGTCGGCGTCGTAGATCTGCGCGAGGTCGATGTCGTTCACCTGCCCCATGCCCTCGCAGCGCGGGCACATGCCCCCGAGCTGAGCGAAGTCGCGCACGACCTTCTTGACGCCGTCGCCCTTCTCGATCGTGATGGCACCGCCGCCCCGCACGGTCGGGATGTTGAACGAGAACGCCTGCGGCGAGCCGATGTGCGGCTCGCCCAGCCTGCTGAACAGGATGCGCAGGAGCGCGTTCGCGTCGGTGACCGTGCCGACGGTCGACCGCGAGTTCGCGCCGAGGCGCTCCTGGTCGACGATGATCGCCGTCGTGAGCCCCTCGAGCCCGTCGACGTCGGGGCGCGCGAGGGAGGCCATGAAGCCCTGCACGAACGCGGGGTAGGTCTCGTTGATCATGCGCTGCGACTCGGCGGCGATCGTGCCGAAGACGAGCGAGCTCTTGCCGGAACCCGAGACGCCCGTGAAGACAGTGAGCCGCCGCTTCGGCAGCTCGAGGCTCACGTCTTTGAGGTTGTTCTCGCGGGCGCCGGTGACGCGGATGGTGTCGTGGCCGTCTGCGGGGTGGGTGGTCATACGGCGACGCTACCGGCGGATGCGGACATCCGGCTTCCTCATTCCTGACGGGGGTGTCACGCCGACTCGGGGGTGGTCGCGTACTCGCGGCCGAGGGAGGAGGTCCACGTGAGCGTTCCCGCTCGCGTCTGGCGCACACTCCAGCCCCCGTGGTGCTTGAGGGTGTGGTGGCCCCGGGAGAGGTGCGCGAGGTTGTCGTGATCAGTCGGTCCGGCGTGGGCATGCCAGTCACGCGTGTGGTCGATATCGCAGCGCCCCGCGGGGATCGAGCACATCGGGAACCGGCAGGTGCCGTCCCGGAGCCGCAGCCATCGTCGCAGCGGTTCCGGAACGCGATAGCTCGTGCGGGAGAGGGAGAGAGCGGCTCCCGACTCCGGGTCGACCAGCAGCCGGAAGAGGGAGGGCGCCTCAGCCGTGAGCCGACGTGCGGTCACCGCATCGATGGGCCCGACGCCCTCGAGCGCGCCGGGCTCGCAGCCGCCGAGGAGGGTCTGCACGGGAACCGTCACGACCACGGTCGGGACGACCCCGACGAAGTGGCCGAGGTCGCCGCGCTGCACCTCGAGAAGGTGCTCGGCATCGGCGCCCATCAGCTCGAGCTGAGAGAGGCCGACGCCGAGCGTGGTGTCGCGATCGAGGAGGGCGTCGACGACGAGGTCGACGCGCAGCTGGGTGAGCGTGCGCGGATCGCCGTCGTCGATCGCGCGACCCGCGGCCTGCGTGGCGCGCGTGAAGATGGCGGAGGCGACCACGGCATCCGTGTAGAGCGTCAGGTAGGCCATGCCGTCGCGGGCAGGGTCGAGCACGAGTTCGCGCGCCTCGCGGGCGTCGCGGGCCCGCTCGGCCATCGTCTCGGGCGCGCGGCGCTCGCGGAGTCGACGTACGCGGCGCCGGAACTGCGCGACCGTCTCGGTGCCCGCGGTGCCGAGGGCCACCCGCTCGACCGCCTCGCGATCGTCGCGGTCGAGCCCCGCCGTCTCGTCGACGAGCACCTGCGCGTGGCGGTACGAGAACCGGCCGTCGGCCAGAGCAGCGAGCGTCGAGGGCAGCTCGCGCGCGAGGGTGCGCGCCTCGCCGAGCAGCGTGTCGACCGCGCGCTCCGCGAGGCGGAGGGCGCACGCGAGCTCGGCCCGTTCGGCGCGCTCGCGCATGGGCTCCGCGGCCGGGGGATAGGCCGCGGAGAAGGCCGCCTCGAAAGCGAGCAGGGCCTCCGCGCGCTCGGCCGCGAGCGCGTCCATACGCGCCTGGATGGCGACGACGCGGTCGAGAGCCGCGTCTGCCGCGGCGACCGGATCGGGCTTCCTGCTCATGACTTCACAGCACCGGAAGCCACCGACATCACGAGCCCCGCGCGCGGGTGAGAGGGCACGGATCGTCGGGTCGGTGGGGCATCGTTATCGTTCTGTTATCTCGGGTGCGCGGTCTCGAGACGCGTCGCCTTCGGCGGCGGTCCTCGACCACCTGATCGATCATCCTCGACCATCTGGCCGGTCATCCTCGCGGGGGATGCGGTTCCACCCCCGGCCCGACGCCCGCGACCGAGAGGCGCGACGAGGCTGGGTGCATGAACAGACCTCGCCGCTCCGTCGCCTACGCCCTCGCCGCCCTCATCCCCGCCGCCGCCGTGCTGAGCGGGTGCTCGATCGTCGACGAGGTGCTCTACCAGGAGCGCAGCGCCGAGTTCGCGACCGCCGCCGACCTCACGACCGAGTGGGCGGGATCCGCCCCCTGGGTTCCCGACGACGCGAGCGACATCCGCATCCGCGAGAAGACCGACGGCGAGGTCGTCACGATGCTGCTCTCGAGCGGTTCGGAGCTCGACGGCGCCCTGTGCGCCGAGACGGATCGGCGCTCGGCTCCCGCGCTCGCGGTCGAGGACGCACCGGATGCGTTCGCGGCCTCGGAGGTGTGGGCGTGCGGCGACTGGGCCATCATCCCCGCCGATGGCGGGTGGTTCGCGTGGACTCCCAGCCACCCCGAGGAGAGCGCCGCGTCGCCCTCCTGAGCTGCGGGCCCGCCGAGCTGCGGAGCCCCTGCGCTCTGGAGCTGCGGAGCCCCCGCCTCAGGCGCGCTGGAGCGCGAGGACCTCGCGCGGCGCGAGCCGCTCGCGGCCGCCGAGGCCGTCGAGCTCGAGCACGACCGCCGTGCCCGCGAGCGTCCAGCCGGCGCGCTCGATGAGGCGCTGCGAGGCGCCGAGCGTTCCGCCCGTCGCGAGCACGTCGTCCACGAGCAGCACGCGCGTGCCGGCGGGCAGCTGGTCGGTGTGCACCTCGAGCGTCGCCTCGCCGTACTCGAGCGCGTAGCTCTCGGAGAGCGTGTCGCCCGGCAGCTTGCCCTTCTTGCGCACGAGCAGCAGCCCGTGGCCAGAACGCGCTGCCGCGGCCGCGGCGAGCGCGAACCCGCGCGCCTCGACGCCCGCGATCACGTCGAATCGGCCCGCGAAGGGGGCGACGAGCGCATCCGCGACGGCCGCGAGCGCGGGGCCGTCTGCGAACACGGGCGTGAGGTCGCGGAACAGGATGCCGGGCTCGGGGAAGTCGGGGATCACACGCGTGAGCGCGTGCAGGTGGTCACTGGCCTGGGTCACCCGTTCAGGCTATCCGGCGCCCGCATGGCCCCCGCACGCCGTATCCCGGTGACCTCAGTGCGTCGGCGCGATGACGACACGCGTGAGGTGCTCGCCGTCGTGCCAGAACGTGATCGGGCCGGTGCCGTTGTACCCGTCGCCCGACACCGTCAGCGTCGCGACGACCGAGTCGGGATCGGGGCCCGGTGCGACGTCGACGAGCTCGAAGCGCGCGTTCTTGCCGATGTTGTCGGTGCGGTTCCAGCTCGCGATGCCGTCGCGCCCGTGGAACACGCGTCCCCAGTCGTCGAGGCTCGCGTCGTCGGTGAAGACGTCGAGGAAGCCCTCGGTGTCGCCCGCGTTGGTCGTGTCGATGAAGCGCCGCAGCGCCTCCGGTGCATCCGCCATTCCTCGATCGTGCCATCGGGCGGGCGCGCTGTCAGGAGCGCAGCGCGTCCCGGATCGCCAGGACGCCCGCCTCGACCTCCGCGAACGAGGTCGAGAGGGGCGAGCATCCGAGCCGCAGGCCGTCGGGCCGGCGGAAGTCGGGGATGACGCCCGCAGCCCACAGCCGCGGCAGCAGCTCGGCGAACCGCGGGTGGTCGATCGTGATGTGACCGCCGCGTTGCGCGGGGTCCCGGGGCGAGGCGAGGCGCGCATCCGGCAGCTCGGCGTCGACGAGCTCGATCACGTGCTCGGTGAGCGCGATCGACTTCGCGCGGATCGCGTCGAGGCCGACCTCGGCGATGAGCGCGACCATCTCGAGGAGCGGCTGCATCGCGAGCACCGGGGGAGTGCCCGTGAGGAAGCCGCGGATGCCGTCGGCCGGCTCGTAGCCCTGGCCCATCTCGAAGGGCGCGCGTGAGCCCATCCAGCCCTGGAGGGGCTGGCGAAGCTCGCCCTGCAGCTCGCGGCGTACGTACATGAATGCCGGCGAGCCGGGCCCGCCGTTGAGGTACTTGTAGCCGCAGCCGACCGCGAGGTCGACGCCCCACGCGTCGAGCGGGGTCGGCATGACGCCGGCGCTGTGGCAGAGGTCCCAAAGCGCGAGCGCGCCCGCGTCGTGCAGCACCTCCGTGATGCCGCGCACGTCGGCGAGGTGGCCCGAGCGGTAGGCGACCGAGCTGAACAGGCCGAGCGCCGTGCGCTCGCTCACGGCATCCGCGACCACCTGCGGCGTGACGCCGCCCGCGGGGTCGGGGTCGAGCCAGCGCAGCGTGAGCCCGCGCTCGGCGGCGAAGCCCTCGAGCAGGTAGCGGTCGCTCGGGAAGTTGCCGCGGTCGAGAAGAACCTCGTCGCGCCCCGGTCGCGCGTCGATCGCGGCGCGGGCGAGCTTGTAGATGAGCACCGACGTCGAGTCGGCCACCGCGACCTGACCGGGCGCCGCGCCGAGCACGTGCTCGCCGAGCGCGTCGCCGAGGGTGAGCGGCAGCTCGAGCCAGCCCTCGTCCCAGCCGCGGATGAGGCGCCCTCCCCACTCCTCGCGCGCGAACCGCTCGAGGCGCTCGACGGATGCCGTGAGCGGGCGCCCGAGGGAGTTGCCGTCGAGGTAGGCGACGAGCCCGTCGCTCGGCACGAAGCGCTCGCGGTACTCGCGCAGCGGGTCCGCAGCGTCGAGCGGGTGGAGGCGCTGCTTGTCGTGCTGGTCGTGCGGCTCGGGCGGGTGCTGCATGAGCCGAGGCTAGCGCCGCAGCGGCACCTGCTCGACCGCGGGCAGGCCGCGCGGCCCGTGCCCCGCGAGGTAGCGCCGGTGCGCGGCCGCCGCAGCGGCCCGGAGGGTGCGGTAGTAGCCGATGAGCTGCCGGTCGGGGGAGCGCTCTGCCCACGTCACAGCCCGGTAGCCGGTCTCGTCGCCGAGCCGCAGCATCCGGATGACCGCGTAGCGCCCGCCGTCGGGCGCCGTCATGGTCCAGGTGCCGACCGGCCCCTCCACGGCCGCGAGCATCGGATGCCACTCTCCGCGGTAGCTCGCGCGCGCCCGGGTGGCGGCGTCTAGCCCGTCCTGCGGGTCGCCGTTGACGACCATGCCTGCCTCTCCTCTCGTGACGAGCGGCCGGCCTCCGCGTGAGCACTCTACGTGCGGGTTCGGACGCTCACTCCTCGAGTGGCACGAGCTCGGTCGGCACCGCGAGCCACGGACAGTAGCGGTCGGAGCTGAGGGTGCCGTCCTCGACGTACTCGGGCAGCCCGTCGCACACCTCGGTCGTCGCGTCGGCGAACTCGAGCGAGGCGGGGTCGATGTGCCACGACCACGGTGCGTTCACCCCGCCGTCGCCGTCGCGCACGATGAGCCCGTTCGGGATGCGGCCCACCTCGCCGCCGTCCATGAGCTCGGTCACGTGGTCGACGAGCTCCTGGGAGTCGAGCCGGATGCGATAGGTCTGGTCGCCCGCGACCTCGAACGTCACGACGGCGGGCGCCTGCACGCCGGCGTCCGGCGCAGCGGGAGCGCACGCCGTGATCGCGCCTCCCACGAGGGCGAGAGCCGCGGCTGCCGCACCGAGACGACGTCGCATGGCGCTCACCGTACGCCCGCCGGCTCGTCTCGGGAAGATCCTCGTGCGCGGCGCCCGGATGCGGCATCCGGCGCCCTCCGGACACGGTAAGGTAGGTAGCCGTGCCGGTCATCGGCACGAGCCACGGGCTGTGGCGCAGCTTGGTAGCGCACTTGACTGGGGGTCAAGGGGTCGCAGGTTCAAATCCTGTCAGCCCGACAGAACGAGAAAGGGTCGCCGACGGCGGCCCTTTCTCGTTCTCTCGTGCGTGGTGGAACGGCACCCGCGAGCAGGTGGGCCCACGCCGCCGCGGGACCCCGGGCGCGGCCCAGCCGCGTCTGGGGGAGGCGGTGGGGACGAATCGTGTCAGCCGACAGAACGCAAGAGGGTCGCCTTCCGGTGGTCCTCTTCTGCGTCCGGCTCGTGTCAGGCGGCCGCGATCCGCGCCGCGATCCGCTCGACGACATCCGGGCTGAGCGCCACGAAGCGCACCTCGTCGACCGCGGCCTCGACGGATGCGACGGTGCCGACGGCCGCGTCGATCGCGTCGTCGAGCGGCCACGCGTAGACGCCCGCGCTCACGAGCGGGAAGGCGATCGTGCGCACCCCGAGCTCGTCGGCGACCTCGAGCGAGCGCCGGTAGCACGAGACGAGCAGGGAGCGGTCGCGCTCGCCCACCGCATGGTTGGGTCCGACGGTGTGGATGACCCAGCGCGCGGGCAGGGCTCCGCCCGTCGTCCAGCCCGCGTCGCCCGTGGCGAGGCCATCGGGGAAGCGGCGGATGCAGTCCTCGAGGATCGCGGGCCCGCCCGCTCGGTGGATGGCGCCGTCGACCCCGCCGCCGCCCCGCATCGCGCGGTTGGCGGCGTTGACGACCGCGTCGACGTCCTGTGCCGTGATGTCGCCCCGGGCCACCGTGATGCGCGCCATGCCTCCAGTGTGACCCGTGACAGGCGACAGCGCGCCTCCTAGAGTCGCGGCATGGCTGACATCACCGTGGCGCCCGTGCACGCCGGCGACCTCGTCGCCGAGGGCGAGATCATGCCCGTGCTCGCGTACCTCATCGACCATCCCGAGGCGCGCATACTCGTCGACACGGCCCTCCTCGAGACCCACCCCGCCGCCGCCGACCTCGATCCGCGCGTCTTCCCGGTCTCCGAGTGGGGGCTCGACGTCGCCTCGGTCGACATCGTCGTCAACACCCACCTGCACTTCGACCACTGCGGCGGCAACCGGATGTTCGCGGGCCGCCCCGTGTACGTGCAGCGGGCCGAACTCGACGAGGCCCGCGCGCTCGGCGCCGAGTACACGATCCCCGACTGGGTCGACCCGCCGGACGCGCCGGTCGATTACGTCCCCGTCGAGGGCGAGCTCGAGCTGCTGCCCGGTGTGCGGCTCATCCCCGCACCCGGGCACACCCGGGGCAGTCAGATCGTCGTCGTCGAGACGGATGCGGGGCGGGTCGTGATCGCGGGCGACAGCGCCGTGTGGTCGGGCGAGCTCGACGAGCCGAGCACAGAGGGCCAGGAGCTCATCCTCGCCCTCCGCCCCACGGCGGTGCTGCTCGCGCACCAGCACGAACCCTGGCGGCCCTGAGCACCGACCGCGGCGACCGAACCGCGCGGCCGGCGCCCGCGGTCACACGGCGAGCGAGTCGCTGAACTCCTCGTCCGAGTCCTCGGACTCGCCCCCCTCCGCCGCGGCCGTGTCGTCCAGCACGGATGCCGGCACGTGCTCCCCGGAGGAGACGGGCGCGGGGGCGAAGACGGGCGGTTGCGAGGGGGCCGGCAGGATCGCGAGCACCTCGGAGG
>JAEYVF010000007.1 GCA_023432005.1 Actinomycetes bacterium | reverse complement strand
GGCGGTGACAGCGCCGAACGCGCGCTCGCCGGCCGCGCGATCGGCGGCCGCGCGGTCGTCGCCGTGCACGGGCTCGAGGGCGGCGGGGGGCCGGGCGTCGATGAGCTCCTCGGGTGAGGGCAGCCCCAGAGCCGGCCACCCTCGCAGCACCTCGGCGAGCTGCGCGGGCGCGGAGAGGATCCCGTCGTCGTCGACCACGAGGGCGAGCTCCGCGAGCCGGTCGAGGGCGGCGCGCACCTCCGCGACCTCGCGACGGGTGCGCGCGGCGATCGCCGCGGCATCCGGCTCGTCGAGCAGCACGACCGCGGCGAGCACGCCGAGGGCGGTGCGGTCGAGACGCGTCAGCGCCGCCTGGAGCGAGACCGGGTCGAGCAGGGCCTCGGCGAGGTCGAACACGTCGCGGATGCCGGCCTCGCGGACGGGCCGCGCGTGCAGCAGGTCGACGAGGGCGTCGTCGGACCGCGCCCGCAGCCGAGCCGCGAGCGCGAGGGCCGAGCTGCTACTGCCCACCGTCCCGGGCGAGCCGGCTGCGGCGCACGGAGCTGATGATGAGGAACGCCACGATGAGCAGGAACGCCACCGGCAGACCGAAGTAGCCCACGAGCATCGCGGCGGGCCAGACGCCCTCGGACATGTCGGCGCCCGAGCCCGATGCGATCATCGTCGCGACGATCGCGATGACCGAGATGCCGACGACGGCCGCGATCATGGCGGCCAGCACGCGTTCGATACGATTGAGCGGGACGGGGGCGTTCTCGGGCACGAGACAACACTATGCCCCGTCTGCCCCACGGATTCAGCGAGAGAGGCTCGGCATGCCCACCGGCAAGGTGAAGTTCTACGACGAGGAGAAGGGCTTCGGCTTCATCTCCTCCGACGACGGCCAGGAGGTCTTCCTGCACGCCTCGGCGCTGCCCGCCGGCGCGGTCGTGCGCGCCGGCACGCGACTCGAGTTCGGCATCGCCGACGGCCGCAAGGGCGCCCAGGCGCTCTCGGTGCGCGTGCTCGACCCCGCGCCGAGCCTCAGCAAGCTCAACCGCCGTTCGGCGGACGACATGGCGATCGTCGTCGAGGACCTCGTGAAGCTGCTCGACGGCATCGGCGCGGGCCTGCGCCGCGGTCGCTATCCCGACCGGGCGCACGGGGCGAAGATCGCCGCCGTGCTGCGCAAGGTCGCCGACGACTTGGAAGCGTAGGCGCGTGGCCGACGACGAGCTGCTGCGGCTCGCGCGCGAGGCGCTCCGGGAGATCACGCCGGACGCGACCGTCGGCGAACTCACGGCCCAGACGGTCGCGGAGGACGGCGTCGTCACCCTGACCTTCGCGGCCACGATGCCGGGTTACCCCGGATGGCACTGGACGGTGTCGGTCGCGCAGCTGCCCGACGAGGCGCCGACGGTGCTCGAGGCCGAGCTGCTGCCGGGCGACGGCGCCCTGCTCGCGCCCGACTGGGTGCCGTGGTCGGAGCGCCTCGAGGAGTACCGGGCGGCCCAGGCCGCGGCCGCCGCGGAGGCCGCCGGCGACGACGAGCCCGACGACGACGAGGACGAGTCCGAGGAGGACGGCTCCGAGGAGTCAGACGACGCGGAGGAGTTCGACGAGCACGACGACTTCGGCGACGACCCCGACGACGGGATCGACTTCGAGTCGGACGCGTCAGGCGCGGCGGCGGAGGTGGACGTAGACGAGGCCGACGAGCCCGATGCCGATGCCGACGAGGCAGGTCCACAGCCACCAGACGCGCCCGGACTCGACGAGCGGTCCGACGAAGAGCAGTAGGGCGCCGAAGCCGAGCACCCACAGCACGAGCCCCGCGAGGATCGCCGCGCGATCATCCGTCGGCACGGGCTCCGGATCCGGGCGCCGCTCGCTCTCGCTCAGCCAGAACCGCATGCCGCGAGCCTAGAGCGCGTCGACGACGTAGTCGATGGCCGAGGTGAGAGAGCGGATGTCGTCGGGGTCGACGGCGGCGAACGTCGCCACGCGCAGCTGGTTGCGCCCGAGCTTGCGGTACGGCTCGGTGTCGACGATCCCGTTCGCGCGCAGCACCGACGCGACGACGGCCGCGTCGACCGACGCGTCGAAGTCGATCGTCACGACGACCTGCGAGCGGTGCGCGGGGTCGACCACGAACGGGGTGGCGAAGGGGCGCTCCTCGGCCCACGCGTACAGGTGATCCGACGACTCGCGCGTGCGCGCATCCGCGAACGCGAGTCCGCCGTTGGCGTTCAGCCAGTCGAGCTGCGCCTCCATGAGCAGGAGCGTCGCGAGCGCGGGCGTGTTGAGGGTCTGGTCGAGGCGCGAGTTGTCGACCGCGTTCTTGAGGCTCAGGAACTCGGGGATCCAGCGCCCGGATGCCGCGATCGCCTCGATGCGGGCGATGGCCGCGGGGCTCATGGCCGCGAACCACAGCCCGCCGTCGGCGGCGAGGTTCTTCTGCGGCGCGAAGTAGTAGACGTCGGTCTCGGCGAGGTCGACGTCGATGCCGCCCGCGGCGCTCGTCGCGTCGATCACGGTGAGCGCGCCCGCATCGCCGGTCACGCGGCGGACGGGGGCCATGACACCGGTCGAGGTCTCGTTGTGCGGCCACGCGTAGACGTCGACCCCCTCGAGGACCTCGACCTCGGCGCGCGAGCCGGCGGGGGCCGACACCACGTGCGGCGCCTCGAGGAAGGGGGTCGCGGCGGCCGCGGCGAACTTCGCGCCGAACTCGCCGAAGGTGAGGTTCTCGCTGCGGCGCTCGATGAGCGAGAACGCCGCCGCGTCCCAGAACGCCGTCGAGCCGCCGTTGCCGAGGATGATCTCGTAGCCCTCGGGGAGGCGGAACAGGTCCGCGAGGCCTGCGCGCACGCGGCCGACGAGCTGCTTGACGGGCTTCTGACGGTGGGACGTGCCGAGAAGCGCCGCGTTCGCCGTGAGGTGCGCGACCTGCTCCGGCCTCACCTTCGAGGGGCCGCATCCGAAACGACCGTCGGCGGGCAGCAGGTTCTGGGGGATCACGATCTCCGGCACGCAACGAGTCTATTGAGGTGCCCGATAGGCTGGAGACGTACGTGCAGGGAGGCCACGATGACCGATCTCGTCGACACGACGGAGATGTACCTTCGGACCATCCTCGACCTGGAGGAGGAGGGGATCACGCCCCTGCGCGCCCGCATCTCGGAGCGTCTCGGCCACTCCGGGCCGACCGTCTCGCAGACCGTCGGCCGCATGGAGCGCGACGGGCTCGTCGTCGTCGAAGGCGACCGCCATCTCGCCCTCACCGCGGAGGGTCGCAGCCGGGCGATGCACGTCATGCGGAAGCACCGCCTGGCCGAGCGCCTGCTCGCCGACGTCATCGGCCTCGACTGGGCCTACGTGCACGACGAGGCCTGCCGCTGGGAGCACGTCATGAGCGAGCAGGTCGAGCGGCGCCTCATCGCACTCCTGGACAACCCCACCGAGTCGCCCTACGGCAACCCGATCCCCGGGCTCGAGGAGATCGGCGGCACGTCCGCGGGCAGCTTCCTCGACGGCGTCGAGAGCATCGTCGCTCGCGCATCCTCGGCCGTCGGCGAGACGACGGGCATCGTGCGCCGTCTCGGCGAGCCGGTTCAGTTCGAGCCGGAGCTGCTCGCGCAGCTGCGTGAGGCCGGCGTCGTGCCCGGCGCGACGGTCACCCTGTCGAGCGCGGGCTCCTACGTGATCGCGCAGGTCGACGGCTT
Organism: Actinomycetes bacterium; assembly: GCA_023432005.1. Classification (GTDB taxonomy): domain Bacteria; phylum Actinomycetota; class Actinomycetes; order Actinomycetales; family Microbacteriaceae; genus Homoserinibacter. The sequence continues at coordinate 1,441 of JAEYVF010000007.1, read as the reverse complement.
CGGCGACGGGCTCGAGCTGCCGATCGAGGTCGCCTCGCACATCTACGTCGAGGCCTGAGCCGCAGCTCGCCATCGTCACAGCCGCGTAACGCGTCCTGTGTCGCTCCGCGCGAGGTCGCCTGCCGGGTTTACCCTGAAGTCCTCGGAGGTTCTTCGGACCGGGGAGGGCATATGCGAACCGCGCACAGCATCCGCACCATGGATGCGCGCGCGCTGTTCCGCATACAGCTCAGCAGCCGGCCCGACGTGCACTGTCACGTCGAGGTCGTGTGAGGCGCTGTCGTTCGCGACGGCGCCTTTTCTGTTCTCACCCCGGCCCGCGGACTCCTCCGGGAGGTTCGACGGCCTGCACGCCATGCAGGCCCCCTCGAGAGGAGACCCGTTGCGCACACTGGTACTCAACGCCGGCTACGAGCCGCTCGCCGTGGTGTCGTTCAAGAGAGCCCTCGTGCTCGTGCTGTCGGGAAAGGCGGTCGTCGTCTCGAGCGACGACGACAACCCCGTGCACGGCATCGCGGGGGAGTGGGAACGACCCTCGGTGATCCTGCTCCGCCGCTACGTGCGCGTGCCGACCGGGCGCGCGGTGCCGGTGTCGCGCCGCGGCGTGCTCCGCCGCGACGATCAGCGCTGCGCCTACTGCGGCGCGCACGCCTCGACGATCGACCACGTCATCCCCCGCTCGCGCGGGGGAGCCGACAGCTGGGAGAACCTGGTGGCCTGCTGCCTGCGCTGCAACAACATCAAGGGCGACCGCACGCCGCGCGAGATGGGATGGACGCTGCGTTTCGCGCCGCGACCGCCCCACGGCACGGCGTGGCTCGTGCGCGGCACGGAACGCGCCCAGCCGGAGTGGCGCGAGTTCCTGGCACCGGCGGCGTAGCGTTCGCGTCCTTCCGCGACGGATTCCGTCGTCATGCCATCCGGAACCTGAGAGAACGCTGGTGGTCGGGGCTGTCTGCCCTGAAATGCGGGCCGTTATCGAGACGTGACAATTCGGGGGATGTCGCGTAACGTCGAACGGGTCGCTTCAACCCGGAGAGCTACTTCTACGTGACTGAGAACGAGACCCGCACTGCCCAGGGGATGCCCCCCACGGCCGTGCAGACCCCCTCGGAGCCGCACCCGCTCGCGCAGCAGGTCGCCTCCGACGCGGTCTCGAACCCTCCGGCCGACTCCTTCCCCTCGCGTCGCTCGCTCCGCAGCACGGTGCCGCCCGTCGCATCCGTCGCCGACCAGCCCGCCGTGCTGACCCCGCCCGCCCCGGGCTCCCGTCGAGCTGTGCGCGAGGCGCGCGCCGCAAGCGAGGCTCCCGTGTTCGCGGCTCCGGTCGCCCCCGCGATCCCCCTCGCCCCGCAGTCGGCGGCATCCGTGGTCTCGGTTCCCCAGGTCGCGGCGCCGTTCGGCACCTTCGAGCTCCCCCCCGCAGCCGCTGCGACTGCGC
>JAEYVF010000134.1 GCA_023432005.1 Actinomycetes bacterium | reverse complement strand
CTCGATGATGACCATCGTGGTCAACGCCGAGGAGAAGTTCGACGTGAAGATCCCCGACGAGGAGGTCAAGAACCTCAAGACCGTCGGCGACGCCGTCACCTACATCGTCAACGCCCAGAGCTGATCGGCCTCGAGCGGGGGCGGCGACCACCGCCCCCGCTCGTACACATCCCTGCCCCGCACACCCCTCGCGGGCGCGTTCCGCCACCCCCTCGGAGTTCCTCGAATGACCAAGAAGATCGTCGTCACCGGCATCGGCACGTCCTCGCCGCTCGGAGGCACCGCCCCCGACACCTGGAACGCGCTGCTCGCCGGCGAGTCCGGTGCGCGCACCCTCACCCACGACTGGGTCGGCGAGCTCGAACTGCCGGTCACGTTCGCGGCGGAGGCGAAGGTGCGCCCCGAGGAGGTGCTCGAGCGCCAGGAGATCAAGCGCCTCGACCCGATGAGCCAGTTCGCGCTCATCGCCTCGCGCGAGGCGTGGGCGGACGCCGGTGCGCCGGATGTCGAGCCCGAGCGCTTCGGCGTCGAGTACTCGACGGGGATCGGCGGCCTGTGGACCCTCCTCGACGCGTGGGACACGCTCAAGGAGAAGGGCCCGCGGCGGGTGCTCCCGATGACGGTCCCGATGCTCATGCCCAACGCCGCGGCCGCCGCCGTGAGCATGCACCTCGGAGCGCGCGCGTTCGCCCGCACCGACGTCTCCGCATGCGCCTCGAGCACCGAGGCCATCGCGAACGCGTACGACCACCTCCAGCAGGGCTACGCCGACGTGGTCATCGCGGGAGGCACGGAATCGGCCATCCACGGCATCACGATCGCGGCCTTCTCCTCGATGCAGGCTCTCTCGAAGCGCAACGACTCCCCCGCCACGGCATCGCGGCCCTACGACGTCACGCGCGACGGCTTCGTCATGGGCGAGGGCGCCGCGTCCCTCGTGCTCGAGACGGAGGAGCACGCGAAGGCGCGCGGCGCCAAGATCTACGCCGAGCTCGCCGGCGGAGGCGTGACGAGCGATTCGTACCACATCACGGCTCCCGACCCCGAGGGCTGGGGCGCCTCGCGCGCGGTGCGTGCCGCCCTGCTGCAGGCCGGTGCCTCGCCCGACGACGTGACCCACATCAACGCGCACGCGACGAGCACGCCCGTGGGCGACGTCGCCGAGTACAAGGCGCTGCTCTCGGTGTTCGGCGAGCGGGCCCACAGCATCCCCGTCTCGGCCACGAAGGCCTCGACGGGTCACCTGCTCGGCGGCACGGGCGCACTCGAGGCGATCTTCACGGTGCTCGCCGTGCAGCAGCGCCTCGCGCCGCCCACCATCAACCTCACGGAGCAGGACCCGGAGATCCCGCTCGACGTCGTGACGTCGCCGCGGGCGCTCGGCGACGGCCCTCAGCTCGCGATCTCGAACTCGTTCGGGTTCGGCGGGCACAACTCCGTGGTGGTGTTCCGCAGCGTCTAGCCGATGATGCGGCAGCCGTCGTGCTGCGTGCAGACCCCGTCGAAGTCGTCATCGGCGATCACGCTCTCGATGACCTCCTCGACGTGGATGAGCGGCTCCTCGAGCTCGTCGAGGAGCGCCCGCAGGTCGATCTCGTTCGTCTTCAGCATGTCATCCTCCTACCCAACCTTGTGGAGCCAGATGACGGGGCTGTCCTCGCCCGCGTAGCGGAAGGGCTCGAGCTCGTCGTCCCACGCCTGGCCGAGCGCGAGGCGCAGCTCCCGGTGCAGCTCGAAGGCATCCGAGCCGGCCGACTCCATGGCCGCCCGCACGCGATCTTCGGGGATGACGGTGTTGCCGGCGGTGTCGGTCTGCGCGAAGAAGATGCCGAGGTCGGGCGTGTGCATCCAGCGTCCGCCGTCGGTGCCGAGACCGGCATCCTCGGTGACCTCGTAGCGCAGGTGCTCCCACCCACGGAGGGCCGAGGCGAGAGCCGCGCCCGTTCCGCGGGGCCCCTCCCAGTAGTACTCGGTGCGCTGGGCGCCGGGCAGCACCGGCTGGGGCCGCCAGTCGAAGTTGACGGCGCGCCCGAGTGCTCGTCCTGCTGCCCACTCGACATGCGGGCAGAGAGCACGAGGAGCGGAGTGGACGTACACCACTCCGCGCGAGATCGCAGCAGCCACTTTTCTCTCCGTTCGTCAGATGCGACTTCCCCATCGACCTGACGTACGTACGCTGTTGCTTGCTCAGATTATGCCCGGTCACCCGGGCGAATCACAAGCCTGTCATCCGGGTGTCGACTACTTCGCGTCGGCGTAGCTGTCGACGATCGCGACGGTGACGGGGAACTCGACGGGGGCATCGCCGAAGAGGATGCGGCCCGCCTCCGCTGCAGCCTCCCGCAGGGCGTCGGCGACCTCCTCCGCGAGCTCCGCGGGGGTGTGGACGATGAGCTCGTCGTGCAGGAAGAACACGAGGTGCGGACGCTCGGTGAGGGGGCGCGGGTCGCCGTCTCCACCGCCGAGCTGCCACAGCATCCGGCGCAGCGACCCCATCCAGCACAGCGCCCACTCGGCAGCCGTGCCCTGCACGACGAAGTTGCGGGTGAAACGCCCCCAGGCGCGGCCGTCGCTGCGGGCCCGGGCGCGCTCGTCGTCGCTGCGGGTCTCGTCGTAGGCCGCGTCGCGACCGGGCGGCGAGGTGCGGCCGAGCCAGGTGCTCACGACCTCGCCCGCCTCCCCGGCGCGCGCGGCGGACTCCACGAAGGCCATCGCCCGAGGGAAGGCCCGCTCGATGCGCGGCCTCATGCGCCCCGACTCGCCCGTCGTGCCGCCGTAGATCGCGCCGAGCATGCCGTACTTCGCCTGCTCGCGCGTCTCCACTGCGCCGGCGGCCACCATGCCCTCGTAGAGATCGTGCGCGCGCCCCGCCCGCGCCATCGCGGCATCGCCCGACATGGCGGCGAGCACGCGGGGCTCGAGCTGGGCGGCATCCGCCACCACGAGCTTCCAGCCCGGGTCGGGCACGACGGCTGCGCGCACCTGCTGGGGCAGCTGCAGGGCTCCGCCACCGTCCGAGGCCCAGCGCCCGGTGACGACGCCGGAGGGCACGTAGACGGGGCGGAAGCGCCCGTCGCGCACCCACTCGGCGAGCCAGGCCCAGCCGTTGGCCGTGTAGAGCCGCGCGAGCTTCTTGTAGGCGAGCAGCGGCGCCACGACGGGATGATCGACCCGTTTCAGCTCCCACCGGCTCGTGCTCGCCACGCGCAGGCCCGCGCGCCGCAGGCTCTTCAGCAGCGTGGGGGCCGAGTCGGGGTTCACCTCGGGGTCGTCGAGCGCGCGCCGGATCTCCGCGACGAGACGCTCCATGTGCGCGGGGCGGGCGCCGGGCATCCGCTCGCCGAGCAGCTCCGTGAGGATGCGGTCGTGGCGCTCGGCATCCCACGGAAGGCCGGCGTGCTCGAGCTCGACGGCGACGAGAGCGCCCACGCTGTCGGCGGCGGTGAGGAGAGTGAGACGTCCGGGAGCCTCGCTCGCGGCGATCGCCGCGCGCTGGCGTCGCAGCTCTCCGACGGGGTCGTCGTCGGCCACGGGCTCGACGAGGTCGAACAGTGCGTCGGATGCCGCGGGCCCTGCGAGCAGAGGATCGTCCCATCGGTCGCGTGGCGCCCTCGCGACCTCGGTGCCCGCGGCGGCCGCCGCCCCGCGCAGGATGACCCGGCACATCCGCAGGTCGACGCAGCGCTCGACCCGCACACCGGCGTCGAGCAGGGCGGGGTACCAGCGCCTCGTGTCGCTCCAGACCCAGCGGGGGTGCTCGATCTCGCGTCGCGCGGCCCACCGCGGCAGCGCCTCGGCATCGATGCGGTCTCGAGCGGACTCCGCGAGCTGCCCGTCGAGAGTCGCGACGTCGACGAGGCCGGGGCCCGGCGAGCTCACGGCGACGTACACGGCCCCATCCTCCTCCTCGCCTCCGACGTCCGGCGCACCCTCGCTAGCCTGGGCTGATGCGCCTGCTGCTCCGGCTCGTCTTCGCCGTGTATCTCGTCGCCGTCGGGTTCCTCGTGTGGTCGCCCGCGCCGGATGCCGTGCAGGTGACGGGGATCATCGCCGTCGTGGCGCGCTGGCTCGGGACCTTCGGTCTGCCCTTCGAGCCCACCTGGGTCGTCCTCGAGTTCCTCGCCAACATCGCGCTCGTCGTGCCGTTCGGCGTGCTCGCGCTCATCGCCTACCGCTGGATGCGCGTGTGGTCGGCGACGATCGCCGGGCTCGTCACGAGCGGGATCATCGAGGGCGTGCAGCTGTTCCTGCCGACGCGCTTCTCGACCGTCTCCGACCTCGTCGCGAACACATCGGGCGCCCTCATCGGCGCGCTCCTCGTGGGGAACGCGCGTCGCATCCGCGAGCGCCGAGCCGCCGAGCTCAGTGCAGCGGCGAGCCGTCCTTCTTGAGCGGGAGCTTCTCGCCCGCCTCGATAGGGAACGGGAAGCGGTTCTGCTTGGGCGGCAGCGGGCAGTTGAAGGCGTAGCTGAAGGCGCACGGCGGGAGCACTGCACGGTTGAAGTCGAGGGTGATCGTGCCGTCGGCGTTCGGAGCGACGAAGAGGAAGCGGCCCACACTGTAGGTGCTGTCGCCGTTCGTCGCGTCGGCGAAGACCAGCTGCAGGGCGCGGCCCGACTTGAAGGCCGCGAGGTCGTAGTCGACTCCGTCGCGCGTGAACGTGATGCGCCCGGGCACGACCTCCTCGCGCGTCTTGCCGTCGTCCTTGAGGTGCTCGAAGCCGAGGGTCGTGCCCTCGGGGTTGAGGGACCAGTCGGCGGTGACGACCCACTCGGGGCCGTAGGGGAAGGCGTCGATCGAGCCGAACTCCTGGATGGCCTCCGACTGCGCGTCGAACACCCGCAGGGCGTAGAGGCCGCCCTCCTGCGCGATCACGAAGCCGGAGACCGTGTCGCTGAAGCGGATGTCGGCCGGCGCGGCGTCGTCCTTGCCACGCACCGCCACCGTGCCGTCGACGAGCTCGCCGTCGACGCGGATGCCGTCCTCGGCCGTCGCCGTGAGCAGGAGGCCCGATCCGCCGTCGGTGCGCGGAGCCCACGTGCCGGGCACGCCCCACACGGTCTGCTCGCTGTCGATCACCTGCGTCGTGGTGAGTGCGAGGCTCCCCTGCGGCTGGACGACCACGAGCTCGCGCCGCGAGTGGAAGTACGCGAACTGCTCCTCGGGGGTCTGGGGAACGGCGGGGGCGGCGGTCTCGGTCATGGTCTCCATCCTGCTCGACTCCCGAGATGCAACCGCGCGGGACACGGGTGTATTTCCTCCCGGAACCTCCACCGGACGACGCATCCCCGTCCGCCTCGCGGATGACGAGCGACGCTCGATCTTGTCGCTAGGCTCCGGCCATGACCTGGACTGACGACGTGGCCCGGTTCGTGCTCGACACCGAGGCGTGCCCCCGGTGCCACACGCGCAGCTGGGGCGGGGCGCCGGCTCTCCGCGAAGGCGTGTGCGCGCGCTGCGGCGCGGACGTGCGCGAGGCGGGCGCGGAGCTGTGGCAGGTCTCGGAGGAGCTCGTCGCCGCGGCGCGTCGCCGCCAGGCGATCATCGACGCGCTCCCCACCGCGCTGCCCGTCGCGGCACCCAGCGCGGCTCAGGTCACGGGTCAGGTCACGGCTCAGTCGACGGCTGCATCCGTTCCCGCGGCGGCATCCGCGGCGGCGGCAGCCGCAGCGGCGCCGGGAGCGGAGCGCCCGCGCTCGGCCGTGAGCCTCCAGTCGGTGCTCGCGGTGGTCGGCGCCGGCCTCCTCGCGGTCGCCGCGATCGTCTTCACGTTCCTCAACCCCGACCTCACCGACTTCGCCACCCGCACGACGATCATCGCCGTCGTCACGGCGGTGTTCCTCGGCGGCGCCTGGCTGCTGCACAGCCGCAAGCTCCAGTTCTCGGCCGAGGCCGTCGGCGCGCTCGGCATGGTGTTCCTCGCCCTCGATGTCTGGGCGTTCTCGCGCGTCGCTCCCGAGGACGTGAGCGCGTGGCTCTTCGGCGCGCTCGGCGCGCTCGCGAGCGGCGGGGCGATGGTCGCGATCGGCGTGTGGCTGCGGATGCGCACCTGGCTCTGGTCGGGACTCGTCGGCCTCGCGATCGTGCCCGCCTTCGTCGGCTACGGCCTCGTCGAGATGAGCACGGTGAGCCCCGCCGATCTCGCGGGCACGTGGGGCCACGTCGCGACGCTGCTCGCGGGCTGGGCGCTCATCGAGCTCACGCGTCCTCTCGGTCGGAGGATGGGGTCGGGACTCCGCGCGGATCGTGTGGCGCTCACGGTGCTCCAGCTCGTCGCCCTCGCCCTCGCGGTGCTCGTCACCGTCGCCCTGTGGGCGTTCCGCGGCGACAGCGGCCTCGAGCTCGCGGCGGCGGCCGTCTTCGGCGTGCTCGCGCTCGGCGCACTCCTCAGCACGCGCGGCGTCGCGCCCGTCATGTGGAGCATCATCGCGGGCGTGCTCGTCTCGGCGGCCCTCCTCGAGGTCGTGCTCGCGCTGCCGATCCTCGACGAATGGCTCATCGTGGGCTTCGCCGCGGCGGTGAGCCTCCCGATCGTCGCGACGGCTCTCATCCCCCGCGTGGGCAGCATCCGGCGGAACGCGCTGCTCGTGACGCAGCTGAGCGTCGCGGCGCTCGTCGCGATCCCCGCCATCGTCATGGTGCTCACGCGCGGCATGGTGTCGCTCGTCACCGCGTGGTTCTCGGATGCGCCGTGGACGGTCGACCCGGGCACCGCGACCGCCTTCGCCGTCGCGGTCATCGCGCTCGCCGTCATCGCGGCGACGACGTGGATCGCCTCCCGCGGCGTCGTGCGCGCGCGGGCCGCCTCCGCGCTCTCCACGGCGGCGCGCTGGGTCGCCGTGCCGGCCGTCGCGGGGCTGCCGCTCGTGATCCCGGGGCACGTCGCGATCGTCATCGGCGTCTCGCTCGCCCTCTCGGTCGCCGCCTCGCTCGCGCTGCTCCTCGTGCCCGGCGTGCGCGGCGCCCGCCTCGCCGTGCGTGCGCCGCTCGCGACGGTCGCCTACGGCGCGATCGTCGAGGCCGTCTCGTTCTCCTGGCCGCACGCGGAGATCGCCGCGATCACCGGCGCCGCCGCGGTCGCCGCGCTGGCCCTCGCCGCGCGCTCCGCGGCACCCCTCATCCGGCCGCTCCACACGGCCCTCGGCTTCGGCTACGCGATCATCGCGGGCGCCGCGGCCCTCAGCCTCACCGAGCTCGGCACCCTCCCCGTGCTGTGCCTGCTCACGAGCGGCGCCGCGCTCGTGGCGATCGCCGCATCCCTCACCTCGTGGCTGCCGGTCGGCAGCTGGTACGCCGTGCTCGGGGTGACGTCGGTGCCGTTCGCGATCGGGGTCGTCTCGGTGGTCGTCGAGCGCAGCGGCTGGACGGCGCTCTCGACGGGCGTCATCTTCCTGCTCGCGGTGACGCTGCTGCTGACGCGCCGCTCGGGAGCCGGCACGGTGATCCGCGCGGGCGCCGCCGCCCTGCTCGTGCCGACGCTCGCCGTCGTCGTCGTCTGCCTCACCGCGCAGTTCCTGGCGGTGAGCGCCTCGCCCTACGCGCTCCTCATCATCGCGGTGCTCGTCGCGTGCGCCCTGCCGACGACGGGGCTCGTGCGCGCGGGCCTCGTCCGCTACGGGATGCCGGAGCCGACAGCCGACTCCGTGCGGCTCGCGATCGAGGGCTCCTCGCTCCTGACCGGGGCGATCGCCGTCGTGCTGGCGCTCGTGCGGGCGGCCGCGGGCCTCGAGATCGCCTTCGTCGTGCTGCTCGTGCTCGGCATCGGCGCGGCGGCGACCGCTCTCTGGATGCGACGACGCTACGGCTGGTGGACCGCCGCGGCCGCGTGGACCGGGGCCCTGTGGTGCGCGTGGGCGCTTGCCGGCGTCACGGTCATCGAGCCCTACCTGCTGCCGCCCGCCCTCGCCGCGATCACGGTCGGCACGATCCTGCTCGCGCGTCGGCGCAGCTCGGCACCCCGCTCCGCTGCCGCGCTCGTCGCGACGGGCCTCGGGATCGCCGTCGTGCCGTCGCTCGCGCTCCTCGCGATCGCAGGCAACGGCACGGGTATCGACTTCACGGCCGCACCGGAGCTGTGGCGAGCGTATGCCCTGCTCGCGGCGGGCGTCGTGCTCGTGGTGCTCGCGGGGCTCGTGACCCGGGCTGCGGGTGTCGCCCCGACGCGCTTCGAGCGCATCCGTCCGGCGCTGCTGCTCGCCTCGGTCGTGGCCGGGGCCGCGGGAGCCGTGCAGGGCGTGCGGCTCGGGTGGGAGATCGACCGGCTGCCGATCGCCGACATGCACCAGATGGCGCAGGTGTTCGGCTTCGCGATCCTCGCGGCCGGCATCGCCGGGGCTGCCGGCGTACTCGCCGTCACGGCGGGCACGCGTTCGCGCTGGGTGCTCGCGCCCGCGCTCGTTCTCCTGGCGCTCGGGCCCATGACCGCCATCCGCGACGACCCCACCGCGATCTGGACCCTGTGGGGGCTCGAGCTCGCGCTCCTGCTCGTCATGATCGCGACCACCTGGCGTGCGCGCGCACACGACGTGTTCCTGCCGCCCGTGTGGTTCCAGTGGGCCCTCGCGTGGTCGGTCGCCGTGACGGCGTGGAGCCAGCGCGAGATCCTGCGCGTGGAGGGCTTCTCCATCCCGCTCGGTGTCGCGCTCGTGCTCGTCGGCGCGATCGCGTTCGCGCGCGGGCGCCGCGAGGGCGACCACCGCTCGTTCACCGGCTGGCCGATCGGATTCGGCGGATCGTGGGCGACGCTCGCGCCGGGCATCGTCGCGACGCTCCTGCCGTCGATCATGGCGACCTTCACCGACCCGCAGACCTGGCGCGCCATCCTCGTGATCGGGTTCGCGCTCATCGCCGTGCTCGTGGGCGCGCGGAAGACGCTCGCAGCGCCGTTCATCCTCGGCATCTCGGCGCTCCCGCTCGAGATCCTCGTGGTGTTCCTCGTGCAGCTCGGCGACACGATCAACCCGCTCCTGTGGTGGATCACCCTCGCGACGGCCGGCATCGTGCTGCTCGTGATCGCCGTCGGCTGGGAGCGCCGCACGGGAGCGGATGCGTCGCTCGCGGCGCGCATCCGCGATCTGCGGTAGCACGAGGCACTGGCGCACCGCCCAGGCGTTCCCCTATCTTGGGCGCCAGAGCGGAGCCCCGCCCAACCCGAGCCTCACCATCGATACCGCCCCCCGCGGTGCGTGAAGGAAAGGGAACACATGCCGGAGTCAGCAGCCCCCACGATCGTCCTCGTCCACGGAGCCTGGGCCGACGCGTCCAGCTGGAACGCGATCATCAGCCCCTTGCAGGCGCAGGGGTTCACCGTGCTCGCGCCGCCGAACGAGCTGCGCGGGCTCACCTCCGACGCGGCCTACATCGCGTCGTTCCTCGCCCAGCGCACGAGCGGGCCCGTCGTGCTCGTGGGCCACTCCTACGGCGGCGCCGTCATCACCAATGCGGGAGCCCAGGGCGGTGACGTGCGTGCGCTCGTCTACGTCGACGCGTTCATCCCCGACGAGGGCGAGACGGTCGTCGGGATCCTCGACGGCTCGAGCTCGGCGCTCGCCGTCGCCGACCCCACGACGGTGCTCGACGTCGCCGGGTATCCGGGCGCCCCGGAGGGCGCGGCGGAGGCGTTCCTCAAGCCCGAGACCGTGCACACCGCCTTCGCTCAGGACCTCCCCGAGGACGAGCGGCTGCTCATCGTGGCGGGTCAGCGCCCGGCCTCCTTCGTCGCGAACGTCACACCCTCGGGGCCGCCCGCATGGAAGTCGATCCCGAGCTGGGCGGTGCTCGGCACCGACGATCGCGTCATCCCGATCGACGTGCAGCGCCGGATGGCGGAGCGGGCGGGCGCGACGATCTCCGAGGTCGACGCCTCCCACGTCTCGATGGTCTCGCACCCGGAGGCGACGCTCGCGGCGATCCACGCGGCGGTCGCCTCGGTCGGCTGAGCTCGCGCGGGGCGGGCGCGAGGCCTCGCGACCTTTTCGGAGTAGGGCGGACGGGACTTGAACCCGTGACCGACGGATTATGAGTCCGCTGCTCTAACCGGCTGAGCTACCGCCCCGCGACAACGCTACCGGCTGAAGGGGTCGCCGCCGGACAGGCCGCGGCGGGCGCGCTCCCCCGCGACCTCGACGAGCCACTCGACCCGGCGGGCGTGCGCCCGACGGCGACGGGACCAGCCCCAGAGAGCGGCCGCGCACGTCACGACGCCGACGATCGTCGCGAGCACGCCGAGCACCACGGGGCCATAGCCCTGGACGAGGGCGACCGGCCCGCCGATGAGGAACAGGATGCCCACCATCCCGAGCACGAAGAGGCCGAGGCCCGCCATCCGCCCTCCCGGCGCCCGCAGCCAGGCGGCGTGGAAGGCATCCGGGAGACCGCGGCGCAGCTCGTCGTCGGATGCCGCGTCGAGCCAGCGCTGCGAGGCGGCGCGGCGGCGCGCGTCGTCCACGTCGGCCGTGCTCGCCCAGGCGATCCCGGCGAGGAGGCTCACGAGGATCGCGATCGACATCGCCGCGGTGAGCGGATCCTCGTCGGCGGCGCCGAACTCGACGCCCGTGCTCTCGATCACCACGAGCAGCGCGAGGAGCGTCGCGGTGGCCACCACGGCGACCGCGAGCACCCAGAACGCGATGCGGCGGGCGAGCGCGCTCGATCGCGTCGCGGCGGCGACATCGCGCTCCGCGGCGGACTCGGCCTCGGGGTCGGCGGCCTCGGGGGCGGCTGACTCGGGCTCGGCGTGCGGGGTCTCCGGATCGCTCGGCTCCTCCGCCGGGGCCTCCACCGCTGCGAGGCCCGCGAACGCCGCGCCCCGGAGGTCGTCGAGCTCCCGGAGCACGAGGCCGCGGTCGACGTCGACTCGACGTCCCGTCGCGAGCACGTTCTCGGAGAGGAAGGCGCGCTCGCTTTCCGAGGCGCGCGTCAGCGGGATCGCGGAAGCCGCCACCACGTCCCGCAGGAGACGCAGCTGCGCCGAGTCCAGCCCGCGGATCGGCACCCCCGCGACGAGCACCCGGATGCTGCGCCCGGCATCCGTGCGGAGGGTCAGCACGAGGTAGGCCGAGCCGCCGCCGGCCGACACCGAGCGTCGCGCGGCGACGATCTCCGACGGGCGCACGACGCGACCGCGCACGCGGAGCGCACCATCCACATCCACGATCACGCGCGGGTAGGCGGCCGAGAGCCCGAGCACGACCGCGGCGACGATCGGCGCCGCGATCGCCGCGAACACGAGCGCGCGCGGGGTGCCCGCCGGCAGGAGCGCGGCCACGGGCTCCTGCAGCACGACGCTCAGCACGAGCACCGCGACCACGATGGGCGCGATCGCCCGACGCCACGCGGCCGGTTGGAGCACGCGCCGCGCGGAGGTGGGGCTCACCTGGCGAGCTCCCCCTCGGTGTCGGGGTCGACGACGGTCTCGCCGCGGTAGAGCGCCTCGAAGATGTCGAGCGTGCGCTGGATGTCGTGCGGCTCTACCGTGCGCAACGCGCCCTGGCGCAGCCGCTCGAGCTCCTCCGGAGCGGCCGTCAGCACGGTGCGCAGGTGCCGCGCGAACTCGTCGATGTCGCCCGGCTGGTAGAGGTAGCCGTTGAGCCCCGGATGCACGAGGTGCGGCAGCGCCATGGCGTCGGCCGCGACCACGGGCAGGCCCGAGGCGAGCGCCTCCATCGTGGCGATCGACTGCAGCTCGGCACGCGACGGCATCGCGAAGACGGATGCGCGGGTCAGCTCGCCGCGGAGCTCCTCGTCCGAGACGCGGCCCGTGAAGCGCACCCGGTCGGCGACGCCGAGCTCGCGGGCGCGGGCCTCGAGGCGCGGTCGCATCTCGCCGTCGCCGACGATGACGAGCTTCGCGTCGAGATCCCGCAGCTTCTCGATCGCCTCGATGGCCTCGTGGATGTACTTCTCCTCGTCGAGACGGCCGAGGAAGACCACGACGTTCTCGCTGCGCGGCGAGAAGTCGGGCGTGTAGAAGCTCATGTCGATGCCGCACGAGATCGCGTGCACGCCCGTGAGTCCCGTGCCGCGCTCGAAGAAGTCGGCGGCGCGTCGGGTCGGTGCCGTGATCGACTCCGCCATCTCGAACCACTTGCGCGCCGCGCGCCACTGGATGCGCGCGAGCCAGTCGAGGGTCGCCCGCGGCAGGATCTCGACGTGCTGGAGGATGTTCTCCGGCATGGTGTGGTTGGTGCCGATGAGGCGGATGCCGTGGCGCTTGGCGGATGTCGCGAGACCGCGGCCCACGACGATGTGCGACTGGAAGTGGATGGCATCCGGCTTCACCTCGCGCACGATGCGCTCGGCGTTCGCCTTGACGCGCCACGGCAGCATGAACCGCAGCCAGGGGTGGGGAAGCCAGCGCCACGAGTAGATGCGGTGCACCGTGAGCGGCACGCCCTCGTGCACCTCGGTGAAGACGCCCACCCGCCCGCGCTGCGCGGGCGCCATGACGTGCACCTCGTGCCCGCGTGCGGCGAGGCCCGCCGCGAGGTTGCGGCTGAACGTCGCGGCACCGTTCACATCGGGGGCGAATGTGTCGCATCCGATGAGGACGGTGAGGCGGGCTTCGGTGGCGGGGGTCGACGACGGTGCGTCGGTCACTCGATCAGTCCCTCGGTCGGCGGAAAGAACCCCTCTAAGTTACCGCAGTGCGGCGAACTCCCCCGGCTCATCCCGCCGGTGGGTCTGGGGGTGGTGCTTCGCGAGCTGGAAGACGCCGAGGATGGCAACGGCACCCGCGACGACCCACACCAGGGCAGCCCAGAGAGGCGTGTTCGACGCCTCGCCGAGCACGAAGATGCCGATCGCGACCGCGACGAGCGGGTCGATCACGGTGAGGCCGGCGATCACGAGGTCGGGAGCGCCCACCGAGTAGGCGGTCTGCACGAAGTAGAACCCGAGGCCGAGGGCGAGCAGCAGGGCGAGTGCGCCGACGACCGTCACCCAGTCGAGGTTGCCGAGGATCACCTTGTTGATGACGACCTTCGCGATCGACGCCACGAAGCCGTAGAGGATGCCGCCCGCGGCGATGTAGAAGAGCGCGTTGACGCGCTTGCGGAAGAACGCGAAAGCCGCCCCGAGCGCGAGCAGCACGACGCCGAGGATCGCGAGCACGATGATGAGCTGCGTCTCGGTGAGCACGTGCTCGGTCGCGTAGAAGGCGGCGACGGTGACGAACACGCCGATGCCGATGACGCACATCAGGATGGCCGTGACGGCCGGCCGCTCGAGCTTCACCTTCGAGACGCGCGCGTTGATGACCGAGGTGAGCACGAGCGCCACGATGCCGAGCGGCTGCACCACGATGAGCGGCGCGAAGCCCAGCGCCACGAGCTGGAAGACGATCGCGAGGCCCAGCATGACGGTGCCGAAGAGCCAGCTCGGGCGCGCGAGGAGGCGCAGCAGCTGGCCTCCGGAGAGTCCGGCCTTCTGCCCCGAGCCGTGCGAGGCCTCCACCTTCTCGACCCCGCGGTGCTGCAGCTGTGCGCCGAACGACAGGAAGACCGCGCCGATGATGGCGATGAGGATGCCGAGCCACGGGATCGAGTTGACGAACGCCTCGACGTCCTCGTTGGTGGGGATGACGTCGAGCACCCGACGAATCTACCGTTCCGAGCGCCGATATCCTGTCCGAATGGCCGTTCTCCCGATTCGGATCACCGGCGACCCGGTACTGCACGAGCGCGCCCACGAGGTCGAGGAGATCGACGAGGGCCTCTCGGCGCTCGTGCACGACATGGAGGACACCATGTCGACGGCTCCGGGTGTCGGCCTCGCGGCGCCGCAGGTCGGCATCCCGTTGCGGCTCTTCGTGTACAACTGGCGCGACGAGGAGGGCGTGCTGCACCGCGGCACCGCCATCAACCCGCAGCTGCTCGTGTCACCGCCGCCGGTGGGCGTCGCCGACCCCGATGAGGATTCCGAAGGGTGCCTCTCGATCCCGGGCGAGCGGTTCCCGCTCCTGCGCTCGCACACGGCGCTCCTGCGCGCGGTCGACCTCGACGGCGAGCCCTACGAGATCCTCGCGACGGGCTGGCTCGCGCGCATCTTCCAGCACGAGTTCGACCACCTCGACGGCGTGCTCTACGCCGATCGCCTCGCGGATGCGCACGGTCGGGCCGCGGCGCGGGCCGTGCGGCGCAACAAGTGGGGCGTGCCGGGCAAGTCGTGGCTTCCGGGTCGCGACCACCTCGAGGACTGAGCGCGCGTTCCGCAGCAGCGTCACACATCGGGGCGGTTTCGACACGCCCGCTGGCGCGGGCTACTCAACCACCGGGTCGAGCCGCAGGCGCGTGTCAATGAACAGCCCACGTCAGTCGGCGTCAGGGCATCCAGCCGAGCAGGCGGATGAGTGCCGCGAGAGCCGCAGCGGCGATCACCACGACGATGAACGGCACACGCATCGCATAGAGCACGGCGGCCAGGAGCACGGCCGGTGCACGCGCGTCGAGCACGATGCCGCCCGCCGATTCGAGCGTCTGCGTCGCGGTCAGGGCCGCGAGCAGGGCGACCGTCAGCAGGTTCGCGACGCGGGCGGGCGTCGGCCGCTCGAGGAGGCTCGGCGGCACGAGGTAGCCCGCGAGCTTGAGCGCGAGCACCGCGATCGACGCGAGCAGGATGACGTGCCAGACCGTCACGCAGACCGCCTCCCCAGCACATTCGTGATGCCCACGATGACCGCGACCACCGCCGCCACGAGCACCGGCAGACCTGCGGGCAGCACCGGCACGAGGGCGGAGGCGATGACCGCCGCAGCAGCCGCGACGGCGACCGGCTGGCGGGCGGTGAGCCGGGGCCACAGCAGACCGAGGAACGCCGCGGCCGCGGCCGCATCGAGCCCGTACTGGCGCACATCGCCCACCAGGTCGCCGAGCAGGGCGCCGAGCAGCGTCGCGAGGTTCCAACCGACGTAGATCACGGCGCCCGTCACCCAGAAGCCGATCCGCTGCCCCCGCAGGGTCGGCTGCGAGATGGACACCGCCGTCGACTCGTCGATCGTCCACTGCGCGGCCAGCAGCCGACGCCACCAGGGCCCGCCCACGATGGGCGACATCCGCATCGAGTACAGGCCGTTGCGCACGCCGAGCAGTGCCGCGCTCGCGATCGCCGCCGGCCCCGCCGCGACACCGCCCGAGGCGAGCACGCCGACGAGCGCGAACTGCGATCCGCCGGAGAACATGACGAGGCTGAGCACGCAGGCCTGCCACACATCGAGGCCCGATGCGACGGCGAGCGCACCGAACGAGACGCCGTAGGCGGACACCGCGACCCCGACGCTCAGCGCGGCGCGCACGGCGGCACCCGTCGCGTCGGAGCGGCTCCGCGCGGGTGGGACGGCGTCGGTCACCGCGGCCCCGGGCTCGTCTCGTCGACGGCGTTGTGCGAGCGCAGGGCGGGGAACACGGCCTGCACGGTGAAGCCGACCCCGGCCACGCGGTGCGCGTCGAAGACGCCGCCGAAGAGCTCGGTGCGCTCGCGCATCTCGGTGATGCCGCGGCCGACGGGCGTCTGGGTCAGGGCCGCGAGGTCGTCGTCGACCGTGTAGCCCTGCTTCTGAGCCTCCTCATACGGGTCGAGCCCCTTGCGGACCGCGGTCGCGCGGATGCCGTCGTCCTCGACGAGCAGCTGGAGGCCGTCGCTCGTCCAGCCGACGGTGACCTTCGCGTGCGTACCCGGGCCGCCGTGCGCGGCGGCGTTCGCGAGCGCCTCCTGGAGGATGCGCAGCACCGCCACCTCGGCGCCCTCGCGCAACGCGTGCGGCTCTCCCGTCTCGACGAGCGCGACGTCGAGCCCCTCCGCACGAGCGGCCTCCACGATCTCGTGCACGCTCGAGAGCTCGGGCGCCGGGCCCGCCTCGTGCTCGCCGTCGAGGGCGACATCCGCGACCCGTCGCAGGTCGGCGAGCACGCCGCGTGCGGAGTCGGCGATCGTGCCGGCGGTGCGAGCGGCGACGCCCGGATCCTGCGCGGCGGCCGAGCGGGCACCCTCCGCCTGAGTGACGATGACGGTGAGGGCGCGGATGGCGACCTCGTGGAGCTCGCGGACCATCCGGAGACGGCCGCCCTGCTCGGCGAGGGTGAGCTCGAGGTCGAGTCGGTCGCGCTCGGCGGCGGCCCGCTCGCGAGCGGCGAGGCGCGCGCCGCGCCGTGCCCGGAGCCACAGCACGATCAGCACGAGCGAGACCAGCAGCAGCACGGCGGCCACGGCCGCGAGGACCACGACGAGCGACGTCGCGTTCGCGTCGAGCCAGGCGTCCACGTCGTCCTCCTGTCGCGCGCGGTGCCGCAGTGTCGCGCCGTCACGATCGTAGTGGAACGGGGGCCGCGCCCGAGGCCGGCCCCCGTCCGGGCTCAGCCCTGCGGAGGCTGCGGCTGCTGGCTGCGCAGCACCTCGAGGCGTGCGCGGTACTCGGCCTCCTCGATGTCGCCCCGCGCGAAGCGCTCGGCGAGCACCGACTCGGCGCTCTTCGCGGCCTGCGCGGCGGCCCACGGCGCGGTCGGGCCCCACGGTCCGCCCCATCCGGCGTGCCGCCAGTGGCGGCGGCGCGTGGCCACGAGCGTCACGATGAGGCCGATGATGAGCAGCCAGAAGACGGCGGGGACGATCCAGAACCCGGGCCCCCACCCCCAACCGGGATGGGCGACGGCCCCTGCGAGTGCGACGGCGGTGAACATGTCGGGTCTCCTTTCGACGCCGACCCGTTCGAGCCGGCGATCTCAGGCTCGCCCGGCCCCGGCATCCGCGGATCCGCCGGGGGGCGTCTCGTCACTACTCCGCCGGGAGCATCAGGAGCCGTTCGGCGTCACGAGCCCCGTCTCGTAGGCCACGATGACGAGTTGCACGCGGTCGCGGGCGGCGAGCTTCGACACGATGCGCGACACGTGCGTCTTGGCCGTGAGCGGGCTCAGGAAGAGGCGCGTGCCGATCTCCTCGTTCGTGAGGCCCGCCCCGACGAGGGCGAGCACCTCGCGCTCACGCTCGGTGAGTCCGGCAAGGCGCGCGGTGTCGGGCGGAGCCGTCAGCCCGTCGGCGAGGCGCGAGATGAGGGTGCGCGTGACGCTCGGGCTGAGCAGCGCGTCGCCCGCCGCGACGACATGCACGGCGCGGATGAGCTCCACCGGCTCGGTGTCCTTCACGAGGAAGCCGCTCGCGCCCGCGCGGATGGCCTGCGCCACGTACTCGTCGAGCTCGAACGTCGTCACGACGACGACGTGCACGCCGGCGAGCGCGGGGTCGGAGACGATGCGCTCGGTCGCCCACAGGCCGTCGCCGTCGGGCATGCGGATGTCCATGAGCAGTACGTCGGGGCGCTCCCGCCTCGCGAGCGCCACCGCGTCACGGCCGGTCGCGGCCTCCCCGACCACGAGCAGCTCGGGCTCGGCCTCGAGCAGGCTGCGGAAGCCCGCGCGGATGAGCTGCTGGTCGTCGGCGATCGCGACACGGATCACGGATGCTGCCCTCCCGTCGACGCGTCGATCGGCAGGGAGGCGCTCACGGTGAGCCCGTCATCCTGCACGATCTCGAACCGCCCTCCCAGCTGCTCGACACGTTCGCGCATGCCCGTGAGGCCGCGACCCGGCTCGACAGACGCGTCGCGCCCGTCGTCGCGCACCTCGACGCGGATACCGCCGGGCTCCGGCAGGAGGCGCACGTCGACACGCGTCACCTCGACGCCGTGCCGCGCGACGTTGGTGAGCGCCTCCTGCACGATGCGGTAGACGGCGGCGCCCACGGGCGCGGGCAGCTCGCCGGTGAGCCGGTCGTCGAGCACGATCTGCGCGCCCGGTACCTCGGTCGAGGCGACGAGCTCGGCGATGCGGGCGGCGTCGGGCTGAGGCGCGCGCGGCGCCTCGCCGTCCTCGCGCAGCACGCCGAGTACGGCGCGCACGTCATCGAGCGCCGTCTTGCTCGCCTGCTTGATCGAGGCGAGGGCCTGCACCGCCTTGTCGGGCTGGGTCTCGGAGAGATGCAGGCCGACCCCCGCCTGCACGTTGATCTGGCTGAGCGAGTGCGCGAGCACGTCGTGGAGCTCGCGCGCGATGCGCATCCGCTCCTCCTCCGCAGCGGACTGGCGCCGTCGGGCCGCCGCCGCGCGGAAGGCGGCCATCCGCTGGCGTCGCGAGGCGATGAGCTCGCCGATCCCGATCGCGACCACGAGGCCGAGCGCCGTGCCGATGACGCGCGGCGGGGGCCAGGCGAGCTGGTCGAGCACGACCGAGAGCACGAGCACGACGAGCCACGCGCCCGCGAGCGACGCCCACGCCCAGATGCGCGCCCCGCGCACGACCGCCCCCGCGAGGGCGAACGCGAAGGCGAGCGGGATCGGCCCGCCGAGCGCGCCGAACAGCACGGATGCGACGGTCGCGGCTGCCGTGACCGCGACGACCGGCCCCGGGAAGCGGCGCGCGCCGATGAGGGCCGCGGGCCCGACGAGTGCGAGCGCGACCGTGACGGCGGCAATGGAGGGCGGGAGGTGCCCGAAGCGCAACAGCGCGGCGACGCCCGCGAGCTGTACGAGCGCGCTCAGCACCACCGGGATCCACAGCCTCAGCGCCCGCGCGGGCCGGCGTTCCCGAGCGTCGAGGTCAGCGAGAGCCCACGGTCCGCGGCCCCACGGCGGGCCGTGCTCATGCGTGGACGGCCCGGGCATGGCGACATGCTACGCGGCAGGAGTGCCGCACGGATGCCCCGGGGAGAGGGCGCGGCCTACTCCCCCGGGAGTACCGCTCAGGGCTCGTCGCCGAGCGCCGCGCGGGACGGATCCGCGGGGTCGTAGTAGACCGTCGTGGTGGCGCCGTCGAGTCCGCGGACGTAGTCGGTGGCGCTCGCGCGCGAGAAGTGGCGCTTGCGCCCCGTGAGCGTGTACTCCTGGCCGTCGACGGTGTACGTCCAGACGACGTAGTAGTACTCGTGGTCGTTCTTCACCCGGGTGGAGAACAGGTCGTCGCGGGCCACGGCCTGCGTCTGCTCCCCCGTGCGCATCAGCTCGTCGCGCTGCACGGACTGGACCACGAACAGCACGCCCATCACGACGGCGATGGCGGCGACGGTCGCGAGTGCGATGACGAGGACGCGCCCTCGCGGCCGGGAGGGTCGCCCGACCCGAACGTGCACGTCGATCGGCGGATCTGCGGGGCTCCGCGGCTCGTCGTTCATGGCTCCCCGGCTTGGACTCGAACCAAGAACCTATCGGTTAACAGCCGATTGCTCTGCCAATTGAGCTACCGAGGATCGCTGCGAAAACAGCTTCGCTAGCTTAGCAAAGCTTCGGGGGTGCTCATGACCAGGCACGTCGGCGACGGGGTCGCGGTCGAGCCGAGCAGGACCGGCATCCCGTCTCCCGCCAGCCGGAAGCTCGAGACCTCGTCGGAGAGCTGGTTCGCGACGTGCAGGAGCTCGCCGTCGACGAGCAGGTGACGCGGCCAGCGCCCGCCCGACGGCACCGATCCGAGGGCGCGGGCGCCGTCGTCCTCGAGGGCGACCACGGCGATCCGATCCGCTCCGCGGATGCCGGCGTACAGGAAGCGGCCGTCGTCGGTCACGCCGAGCCCGGCCGCCTGATCCTCGCCCGGCCTCGCATCCGGCAGCTCGAGGATCTGGACGATCTCGAACTCGTGGCCCGCGGGGTCGAGCACGAACAGTTCGCAGCTCCACTCCCCCAGGAGCGCGAGCTCGCCCGAGGGCAGCGCGTGCAGGTCGCGCGGCCCCGTGCCGGCCGGCAGGGCGAGCGAGTCGACGCGCTCGAGGAGGCCGTCGCCCGTGCGCGCGTGCACGTGCAGGCGGTCGGCGCCGAGATCGAGCGTGAGCACGCGACCGTCCGGCAGCACGTGGACGTGATGGGCGTGGGGTCCCTCCTGGGCGGGAAGCGGTCCGGAGCCCGAGCCGTCGAGCCGCTGCGCCGCGCCCGGGCCACCCGCGCGCGCGACGACGACCGCCCCATCGCCGTAGCACGCGACGGCGACCGTGTCGTCGTCGAGGAAGGCCGCGTGGCACGGCGAATCTCCCGGGAGATCCGTGACGCCGTCAGCGCGCCATCCGTCGCCCTCGCGCGTGAACCACGCGAGCGCACCCGTGCCTTCGAGGGTCGCGACGAGGCGATCGCCGCGCACCGCGAGCCACGACGGCGACGCCGCGGCGGGGCCGTCTCCCGACACGACGAGCGCGCCGTCGGCAGTGGATGCGGCCTCCGCGATCCCGCGCGCGGTCCCGCCCATGTCGGGCCCGTACGCGCCGATCAGCAGGCGCGTCACGCGTGCAGCCCCGCGAGGGTGCGCGTGTAGTGATGGAGCGGGTGGGCGAGCACGTCGTCGACGGGACCGTACCCGACGATGAGGCCCGCGTGGAGCACCGCGATGCGGTCGACGATCGTACGGAGCTCGCGCAGATCGTGGCCGACGATGAGAGCGCTGAAGCCGAGCTCGCGCTGCAGCTCCGCGACGACCTGCAGGATCGGCCCGCGCACGAGCACGTCGACGCCCATCGTCGGGTCGTCGGCGACGAGCAGCTCGGGCTCGAGCACGAGCGCGCGCGCGAGCGCGATGCGCTGGCGCTGGCCCCGGCTCAGCTCGTGCGGGAACTTCTCCATGACGGAGAGCGGAAGCCGCACGGCGTCGACGAGCGTCGCGACCGCGGAACCCGCCTCGACGCGGTCGAAGTCCTTGTCGCGCAGGAAGATGGGCTCGGCGACGTTCTCGCCGACCGTGAGGTGCGGGCGCAGCGACGAGCCGCCGTCCTGCGGGAGGTAGCCGACGCGCAGTGCGAGTCGATCGCGCGAGCGGCGACCGGCGCCGCGGATGTCGTGGCCAAGGACGGCGAGCCGCCCGCCGCGGATCTCGGGCGCCTCGCGCTCACCCGGGGCCGACTGCGCCGCGATCGCACGCGCGAGCGTCGTCTTGCCGGAGCCCGCCTCGCCGATCAGCCCGAGCGTCTCGCCCGGCGCGATCTGGAACGACACGCCGTTGATCGCCGGCGCCTCGTCGCGGCCGTAGCCGAGCGTGAGGTCGTCGGCGAGCACCGCCGCGTCCGTGACCGGGCGTCGACTCATCCGGCGTCCCCCTGGAGGGCGCCGAGGGCGTCGCGACGACGCGCCTGCTCGTCCGGGTCCGGTACGGGCAGCGACGCGAGCAGCCGCCGGGTGTACGGGTCGCGCGGAGAGCCCAGCACCTGATTCGTCGGGCCCTCCTCGGCGATCTCGCCGTGGTGGAGCACGACGACGCGGTGCGCGACGCGGTCGACGACGGCGAGGTCGTGCGTGATGAAGAGCGAGGCGAACCCGAAGCGCTCCTGGAGCTCCTCGAACAGCTCGAGCACGCGCGCCTGCACGGAGACGTCGAGGGCGCTCGTGGGCTCGTCGGCGATGAGCAGCTTGGGGTCGAGTGCGAGGGCGCGGGCGAGGCTCGCGCGCTGACGCTGGCCCCCCGAGAGCTCGTGCGGGAAGCGGTCGCCGTACGAGCCGCCCAGCTGGACGGCCTCGAGCAGCTCGTCGACCCGGTCGCGCGCGTCGGCGGGCGACGTCGCGAGTCCGTGGACGATGAGCGGCTCGGCGACGCATTCGGCGATGCTCAGGAGGGGGTTGAAGCTCGTCGCCGGGTCCTGGAAGACGAAGCCCAGCTCGCGGCGCTTGGCGCGGAAGCGCCGCTCCTTGACCCCGTTCATCTCGGTGCCGAGCACGCGCAGCGAGCCGCCGGTCACCGGCGCGAGGCCGGCGATGGCGCGCCCGATCGTCGTCTTGCCCGACCCGGATTCGCCGACGAGGCCGACGACCTCGCCGAGCCCGATGCGCAGGTCGACGCCGTGAACGGCGCGGAACGCCTTCTTGCCGAGCCTGCCGGGGTACTCGATCTCGAGCCCCGTCGCCTCGACGACGGCCTCGTCGGCCGCGGTCGCGGGTGCGGCGCGCTCGGTGAGCTCCACGCGCGGCACGGCGGCGAGGAGCTTCCTCGTGTACTCGTGCTTCGGCGACGCGAACAGCTCGCGCACCGGCGCCGTCTCGACGATCTCGCCCAGGTACATGACCGCCACGCGGTCGGCGAGATCGGCCACGACGCCCATGTTGTGCGTGATGAGCACGATCGCCGTGCCGAGCTCGTCGCGCAGGCGGCGGAGCAGGTCGAGGATCTCGGCCTGCACCGTGACGTCGAGGGCCGTCGTCGGCTCGTCGGCGATGAGCACCGAGGCGTCGAGCGCGAGCGCCATCGCGATGACGACGCGCTGCTTCTGGCCGCCCGAGAACTGGTGCGGGTAGTCGTCGACGCGGCGCTCGGGCTCCGGGATGCCGACCTTGCGGAGCATGTCGATCGCGTGGGCGCGCGCCTGCTTCTTCGTGTAATCGCCGTGCGCTCGGAGGCCCTCGGCGATCTGCCAGCCCACGGTGTACACGGGATTGAGGGCCGTGGAGGGCTCCTGGAAGATCATCGCGGCCTTCGTGCCGCGCAGCTGGCGCAGGCGGGCGGCGTCGAGGCGGACGACATCCTCGCCCCCCACGAGCACCACGCCCGAGAGGGTCGCGGTCTCGGGGAGCAGGCGCAGGATGCTGCGCGAGGTGACCGACTTGCCGGAGCCCGACTCGCCGACGATCGCGAGCACCTCGCCCGGCGCGACCTGCAGGTCGACGCCGCGCACCGCCTCCACGGTTCCGCCGTCGGTGTCGAAGCTCACCCGCAGCTCGCGGATCTCGACTGCCGTGTCGTGGGTGGCCATCAGTACACGTCCCCCATCTCCTCGCGGGCGACAGGCTGCTCGGCGGCGACCGCCTGCGCGGGCGTCTCCGCCGGCTTTCGGCGCGCGCGGAGGCGCGGGTCGGCCAGGTCGTTGAGGCTCTCGCCGATGAGGGTGATGCCGAGCACCACGAGCACGATGGCGAGACCCGGGAAGATCGACGTCCACCAGATGCCGCTCGTGACATCCGAGAGCGACTTGTTGAGGTCGTAGCCCCACTCGGCCGCCGCGCTCGGCTCGATGCCGAAGCCGAGGAAGCCGAGGCCCGCGAGGGTGAGGATCGCCTCCGAGCTGTTGAGCGTCACGATGAGCGGCAGGGTGCGGGTCGAGTTGCGCAGCACGTGACGGAACATGATTCGGCCGTTGCTCGCCCCCACGACGCGCGCGGACTCGACGAAGGCCTCGGCCTTCACCCGCACCACCTCGGCGCGCACGACACGCAGGTACTGCGGGATGAAGACGACCGTGATCGACACGGCCGCCGCGAGCACGCCGCCCCACAGGCTCGACTGGCCGCCCGAGATGACGATCGCCGCGACGATCGCGAGCAGCAGGCTCGGGAACGCGTAGATGGCGTCCGCGATGACGATCGTGATGCGGTCGAACCAGCCGCCGATGTAGCCGGCGAGGAGGCCGAGGGCGATGCCGATGAAGACCGAGAGCACGATCGCGACGATGATGACGAGCAGAGCGGTCTGCGCGCCCCAGATGACGCGCGAGAGCACATCGTAGCCGCCGACCGTCGTGCCGAGCAGGTGGTCGCCGCTCGGCGGCTGCTGGGCGCCGAACAGGCCGTCGGGGCCGCGCAGCTGGTTGTAGCTGTACGGCGCGATGAGCGGCGCGAAGACGGCCACGATCAGGAAGACGCCCGTGATGACGAGGCCCGTCACGAGCATCCCGCGCTGCAGGCCCACGCTCTGGCGCAGCTGCTGCAGCACGGGCAGGCGGTGCCACCACGGCGGGCGGACGCGGGCCGTGGTCTGGGTCGGGGTCTGGGCGCTCATCAGTACCTCACCCGCGGGTCGAGGATCGCCGCGACGATGTCGACGATGAAGTTGGTGAGGGCGACGATCACGGCGAGAAGCGCCACGATGCCCTGCACCGCCACGAAGTCGCGTTTCGCGAGGTATTCGGCGAGCTGGAAGCCGAGCCCCTTCCACTCGAAGGTCGTCTCGGTCAGCACGGCACCGCCGAGCAGCATCGCGATCTGCAGGCCGATGACGGTGATGATGGGCACGAGAGCGGGCTTGAGCGCGTGCTTGCGCACGAGCCGGAACTCGCTCACGCCGCGGGAGCGGGCGGCGTCGACGTAGTCGCGCGAGAGCGTGCCGATGACGTTGGTGCGCACGAGCCGCAGGAACACGCCCGCCGTGAGGAGGCCGAGCGCGAGGGCCGGCAGCACGGCATGCGCGAGCACGTCGCCCACGGCGGCGCCGCTTCCCGTGCGGATCGCGTCGATGAGGTAGATGCCCGTCGGGTCGTCGAGCTGCTGGAGCTTGATCTCGGTCCGGGTCGAGGCGCGCCCCGCGACGGGCAGCCACTTGAGCCACACCGAGAAGATGAGCTTGAGCACGAGGCCCGCGAAGAACACGGGCGTCGCGTAGCAGAGGATCGCGAAGACGCGGAGGGATGCGTCGCCCCACCGGTCGCGGAAGTAGGCGGCGACCATGCCGAGCGGGATTCCGACGATGAACGCGACGATGAGCGAGTAGAAGACGAGCTCGAGCGTCGCGGAGCCGTAGGTCCAGAGGATCTCGGTGATCGGGCGCCCGTCGGTGATCGAGCTGCCGAAGTTGCCGACGAAGATCTGGCCGAGGTACTCGAGGTACTGCACCATGATCGGCCGGTCGTAGCCGGCCGCGTGGATGCGCTCGGCGAGCTGCTCGGCCGTGAGGCGGTCTCCGAGCGACGCCGTGATGGGGTCGCCCGTCAGCCGCATGAGGAAGAAGACGAGGGTGACGAGGATGAAGATCGTCGGGAAGATCAGCAGGAAGCGCACCAGCAGGTAGCGCCAGAACCCCCCACCCCGGGCCTTCCTGATGCCCGCGGTTCCCGCGCCCGGGGGCGCGGCGGGTGCCGTGACGGTCGTCATGTGTCTCGTGGGTCCCTCTCGACGCGGGGAACGGGGCGGCCAGCAAGTGGCCGCCCCGTTCTCACTGCGGACGTGTCCGGTCTCGCTCAGCCCTTGGTCAGGCTACCGAAACGGAACTTGAAGGAGCCATCGAGCACGGCGCCCGAGACATCCTTGCCGGTGACGGCGATCTGCGCGCCCTGCAGCAGCGGCAGAGTCGAGAGGTCGGCCGCCACCTTGGCCTGGATCTCCTCGATGAGCGCGGAGCGCGCGTCGGCGTCCACCTCGGTCTGCTGCTTCACGATGAGGCCGTCCACCTCGGCGTTGCTGTAGTGGTTCGAGAGGAAGTTCTCGGTCGCGAAGAACGGCGTGAGGTAGTTGTCCGCGTCGGAGTAGTCCGGGAACCAGCCCAGCTGGTAGAGCGGGTACAGGTCGGCCGTGCGGTCCTTCGCGTACTGGGTCCACTCGGTCGAGCCGAGGTTCACCGTGAAGAGGCCGCTCGAGTCGAGCTGGTCCTTGACGAGCGCGTACTCGTCGGCGGACGACTCACCGTAGTGGTCGGGGTTGTACTGCAGGTTGAGCGCGACCGGGATGGTGACGCCGGCGGCCTCGAGGGTCGCCTTCGCCTTGTCGACGTCGGCACCGCCGTCGCCGTCGCCGTAGAGGTCCTTGAGCACCTCGGTGGCGCCGGTGAGACCCTGCGGGACGTAGGAGTAGAGCGGCGTGTAGGTGTCCTTGTACACCTGCGTCGCGAGCTCCTCACGGTCGATGACCGAGGCGATGGCCTGGTGCACGGCGAGAGCCTTGGCCGGGTCGGCCTCGGGCGTCGTCGCGCCGTAGGGCTGCGTGTTGAAGTTGAACACGATATAGCGGATCTCGCCGCCGGGGCCGTCGATGACCTTGACCGAGTCCTGCGTGCGCAGGTCGGCGACATCGGTCGCCGAGAGGCTGCGGTGCGCGACGTCGATGTTGCCCTCCTGCACGTCGAGCTTCAGGTTCGAGGCGTCGGCGTAGTACTTGAGGGTGACGTCCGCGTTCTCGGGAGCGCCGAGCAGGCCCTTGTACTCCGGGTTCGGGGCGAAGGTGACGAGCTCGTTGAACTTGTAGCTCGTGATCGTGTACGGACCGGCGAACGCCTCGCCCTCGACGATCTCGTCGTCGGACGTCACGGCGTCGGCCGAGAAGACCTCCTCGTCGACGATCGGACCGGCCGGGCTCGAGAGCACCTGCGGGAAGGTCTGGTCGTTGCCGTTCTTGAGGTGGAAGACGACCGTCGTCTCATCCGGCGTCTCGACGCTGTCGATCGCGCCGAGCAGGTACGACGGGCCGTTCTCGTCGGCGATCGCGATCTGACGGTCGAAGCTGAACTTGACGTCCGAGGAGGTCAGGTCGTTGCCGTTGGCGAACTTCAGGCCCGACTTGAGGACGACCGTGTACTCGCCGTCGGCGGTGTACTCGGCCGACTCGGCGATGTCGGGCTCGACGTCCGAAGTGCCGGGCTTCGAGTTGAGCAGGAAGGGGAACACCTGGTTCATGACCGCGAAGGACCCGTTGTCGTACGAGCCCGCCGGGTCGAGGAAGGTGACCTTGTCGGTCGTCCCGACGATGATGCTGGTGCCATCGGAGCCGCCGCTGTTGTCAGCGTCCGAGGCGCAACCCGCGAGCACGAGAGCAGCGGTGACGGGGAGCGCCACCGCGGCGAGCACGCGGGTCTTGTGAGAGACGGAAACCATGTCCGTAGACCTCATTCCTTGGGATGTGAAGGGCGGACGACCGAGAGTCGCCCGGCTAACAGGTCTACCACGGTGTCGAGGCCCCCTCGGACAACCGTGCGACCGGAGTGCGCGCAGTTAATGCATGCGTAATGTTTCACGCCGATATCGTGCGCGAACGCGCGTGCGTTGCAAGATTTCGGCGGAGACGCGAGGTCATTCTCCGCGGAGCTCGCGGCGCTCCGCCTCGAGAGCCACGGATGCGCGGCTCAGCTCGACCTCGCGCTCGCGGTCGCCCTCCGAGCGGGCGCGCTGCATCGCCCCGAGGATCTCCCCCTTGCGGCGCAGCAGATCGCGGTCGACGAGCGAGGTGACGACACCGCGGCAGTACACCCCGATCTGCTCGGCGCGCTCCGGGATGGGGGCGACGCCCAGTTGCGTCACGAGCGAGTCGAACCCGGCGGGCACCTCCTCGGCCACGCGTTGCAGCCACTCGGGCGAGTCGAGCTGATCGAGAAGGCCGCGCACGGCGTCGCGCACGATCGCGAGCGTCGCGTTCGTGAAGCGGGCCTCGACCGCCTTCGCGACGAGTGCGGACCCCACGAGCTGCGGGTACTGGAGGATCGCCATGAGGGCGTCGCGCTCCATGCGCGTCACGGGGTCGGTGGGCAGCTCCATGAGGTTCGCCTGACGTGGCCGCGACTCCGCCGCAGGCTGCTCGTCGGGTCGCCGCGCGCCCTCGGTGCGCGGGTCGGGGCGCCGCGTCACGTTGCCGGCGCTCGTGACGGCCCGCGACACCTCGCCCGGATCCATCCCGAGCCAGCCCGCGAGGTTGCGCACGTAGCCTCCCCGCAGCGCGAGGTCGCGGATGCCGGCCACGACGGGCGCGCCCGCACGCAGCGCCGCGACGCGGCCCTCGACCGTCTCGAGATCGTGGCCCGCGAGGCTGCGCCGGATCATGAACTCGAACATCGGCTTTCGATCGGCGATGAGGCTGCGCACCGCCTCGTCGCCGCGGTGGATGCGGAGGTCGCACGGGTCGAGTCCGCCCGGCGCGACCGCCACGAAGGTCTGCGCGGCGAAACGCTGCTCCTCGGCGAACGCACGGCTCGCCGCCCGCTGGCCCGCCTCATCCGGGTCGAAGGTGAACACGACCTCGCCCGTCAGCGACACGGCGGCGTTGTCGTGATCGCCGAGCACGCGGCGCACGACCTTGATGTGGTCGACGCCGAAGGCCGTGCCGCACGTCGCGACGGCCGTCGTGATGCCCGCGAGATGGCATGCCATGACATCCGTGTAGCCCTCGACGATCACGACCTGCTTCGACTTCGCGACGTCGCGTCGCGCGAGGTCGAGCCCGTAGAGCACCTGCGACTTGTGGAAGACGAGCGTCTCCGGGGTGTTGAGGTACTTCGGGCCCTGGTCGTCGTCGAAGAGCTTGCGGGCGCCGAAGCCCACGGTCTGGCCGGTCACATCGCGGATCGGCCACATGACGCGTCCCCGGAACCGGTCGTAGGTGTTGCCTCGGTCGCCCGTCGAGAGGAGGCCCGCCGCCGTGAGGTCCTCCACCGAGAAGCCCTGCTTCTGCAGGGCGTTCTTGAGGGCCTCGAACGACTTGGGCGCGTAGCCGACGCCGAAGCGCTCGGCGGCGGCCTGGTCGAACCCGCGCGCGCCCAGGAAGTCGCGGCCGGGTTGGGCTCCCGGCTCGGCCAGCTGCGCGCGGAAGAACTGCTCGGCGGCCGCGTTCGCCGCGAGCAGGCGCGCGCGGTTGCCGTGGTCGGATGCGGCGGCGCCGCCGTCCTCGTAGTGGAGCTCGATGCCGGCGCGCGCCGCCATCCGCTCGACCGCCTCCTGGAAGCTCACGTGATCCATGCGCTGCAGGAAGGTGAAGACGTCGCCGTCCTCCCCGCAGCCGAAGCAGTGGTAGCGCCCGACGCCGGGGCGCACGTGGAAGCTCGGGCTGCGCTCCTCGTGGAAGGGGCACAGCCCCTTGAGGGAGCCCACGCCCGCCGACTTGAGGGTGACGTAGTCGCCCACGATGTCGGCGATGTTCACGCGGGACCGGACCTCGTCGATGTCGCTTCGACGTATCAATCCGGGCATGTCAGTGATTCTAGGGAGCCCGTGCGACGTACGCCGTGCCGGACTAGCACAGCCTCTCGTGCCAGGCGTTGGCCGAGGGGTCGGTGAGCGAGGCGACCTGATCGACGATGACGCGCTTGCGAGCGGTGTCGTCGGGCGCAGCGGCGAAGTCCGCGGCGAAGCCCGCGTCGAGGTGCGACGGGTCGGTCCACAGCGCGTCGGCGAGCTCCCCGAGGATGCGGCGCTGCTGCGCGTAGATCGGTTTGCGGGCGTTCGTCGACATGACGTTCGCGGCGACGATGCCCTTGAGCACCGCGATCTCGGCCCGTGTCTCGAGCGGCACCACGACATCCGCTCCGAAGCGCGCGAGCGAGGTCTGCGGGTGGGCCTCGCGCGTCGCGCGCACGGCCTCGCCCGCGAAACGGCCGATGAGCTGCGAGGTGAGGTTCTTCAGACGCGCCTGATCGCTGCGCGAGCCGTCCCACGAGTCGACCCAGTCGGGCAGGCTGTCGAGCCGGTCGAACGCCGCGATGAGGGTCTCGTGGTCGAGCTCCCCGCCGATCCACTCGACCATGCTGTCGACGAGCTCGTCGTGGTTGACGCGCGCGGACAGGGCGCGCACGTCCAGATAGCCCGTGATGATGGCGTCCTCGAGATCGTGCACCGAGTACGCGATGTCGTCGGAGAGGTCCATGACCTGCGCCTCGATGCAGCGCACCCGCGGCGGGGCGCCCGCCCGCAGCCAGGTGAAGGCGGGGGTGTCGTCGGCGTAGAAGCCGAACTTGCTGCGCCCGGACGGGTCGGGGATCCCCTCCTGCTCGGGCCACGGGTACTTGCAGCTCGCGTCGAGGCTCGCGCGCGTGAGGTTGAGACCGTACGCGCGACCGTCGCCGTCGAACACCTTCGGCTCGAGGCGGGTGAGCAGGCGCAGCGTCTGCGCGTTCCCCTCGAAGCCGCCGATGTCGGAGGCCCACTCGTTGAGCGCGCGCTCGCCGTTGTGGCCGTAGGGCGGATGCCCGAGGTCGTGGGCGAGGCAGGCAGTGTCGACGACGTCGGGGTCGAGGCCGAGGTTGAGCGCGAGCTCGCGGCCGACCTGTGCGACCTCGAGCGAGTGGGTGAGGCGGTTGCGGGCGAAGTCGAGGCCCGCGGTCGGGCTCAGCACCTGCGTCTTCACGGCGAGGCGCCGCAGGGCGCTCGAGTGGAGGATCCGGGCGCGGTCGCGCGCGAAGTCGCTGCGGCGGGTGGAGTGCTCCTCGGGCAGCATCCGCTCGGCGTCGGCCGCGGAGTACCCGGGGGTGCGCTCAGCCACCGCTCGTGTCCAGTTCCGCCTCCGTGAGGGTCACGCGGTGGGTCTCCTGGAGCTCGCGGGAGTCGAGCCAGCGCTCCGGGAGCGCGGGCTGCTTGGGGGTGCCGGCGCGTCCCCGCTGACCCTCGGCGTCGGCGCCCGGGTAGGCCTGGTCGGGGTCGAGGCGAGCGAGGAGCTCGTCGATCTCGGCGAGACTCGACGATCGCGCGAGCGCGGCGCGCAGCTCGCCGCCGACCGCATAGCCCTTGAAGTACCAGGCCACGTGCTTGCGGATGTCACGGCATGCGCGGCCCTCGTCGCCGTCGAAGAACTCGACGAGCAGCTCCGCGTGACGGCGGAAGGCGAAGGCGACCTCGCCGAGCGTCGGCTCCGCCTTGTGCTCGCGGCCCGAGAACGCGCCCGCGAGGTCGCCGAAGAGCCAGGGCCGGCCGAGGCACCCGCGCCCGACCACGACGCCGTCGCATCCGGTCTCCTCGACCATGCGCACGGCATCCGCGGCCGACCAGATGTCGCCGTTGCCGAGCACGGGGATGCTCGTGACGGTCTGCTTGAGGGTCGCGATCGCCGACCAGTCGGCGGTGCCGGAGTAGAAGTCGGCAGCCGTGCGCGCGTGCAGCGCGACGGCTGCGGCGCCCGCGCCTTCGGCGATGCGGCCCGCCTCGAGGTAGGTGAGGTGGTCGGCGTCGATGCCCTTGCGCATCTTGACCGTGAGGGGCAGCGGCCCCGCGGCCTTCACGGCCGCCTCCACGATGCCGCGGAAGAGGTCGAGCTTCCAGGGCAGCGCCGCTCCCCCGCCCTTGCGGGTGACCTTGGGCACGGGGCAGCCGAAGTTGAGGTCGATGTGGTCGGCGCGGTCCTCGGCGACGAGCATCGTGACCGCCTCGGCCATCGTCTTCGGGTCGACGCCGTAGAGCTGGATGGAGCGCGGCGTCTCCGACTCGTGGTGCTTGATGAGGCGCATCGACTCGGGCGTGCGCTCGACGAGCGCGCGGCTCGTGATCATCTCCGAGACGTAGAGGCCTGCGCCGTACTCGCGGCACAGCCGGCGGAACGCCGTGTTGGTGATGCCCGCCATGGGAGCGAGCACGACGGGCACGTCGAGTCGGAGCGGACCGATCTCGAGCGCGGGCGCCGGGGGCGCGAATAGGGTGGACATCCCCTCGATTCTTTCAGATGACGCCGTGAGGAGACCGGACATGGGCGCGGGACGCGAACGGGTGGCGGCGGATGCTGCGGCGCGCGGCATCGAGGTCGAGTTCGTCGAGCGCACGGCGGCGC
This sequence comes from Actinomycetes bacterium, assembly GCA_023432005.1. GTDB lineage: Bacteria > Actinomycetota > Actinomycetes > Actinomycetales > Microbacteriaceae > Homoserinibacter. Next base: position 1,792 of record JAEYVF010000134.1, on the reverse strand, counting down.
GCTCGCTCGAGGAGGCGGCCGAGATCCTCGGCATCACACCCGGGGACATCGTCAAGTCGCTCGTCGTGAAGCGCAGCGACGGCACGTTCCTCTTCGCCGAGATCCCGGGCGACCGCGTCATCTCGTGGCCCAAGCTCCGCGCGCTCGTGGGCGTCAACAAGCTGCAGCTGCCCGAGGCATCCGTCGCCCTCGAGGCGACCGGCTACGAGCGCGGCACGATCACGCCGCTCGGATCGACCACCGCGTGGCCCGTCTACGTCGACGAGCGGATCGTCGGGCGTCGCGTGTCGATGGGCGCGGGCGAGCACGGCGTGAGCCTCTTCGTCGACGCCGACGCCCTCATCGCGGGCCTCGACGCGACGGTCGCCGACATCAGCGAGCCGACGTCCGATCGCCCGTAGTGCCCGTTCCGCGTGTTCGCGCCCGTTCCTTCGGCGACTACGACGCGGAACGGGAGCTCTCGAGAGAGGAAGCGGGCGGGATCTCGCACACGTCGCCCTCGCACGCGAGGGCGGCCGGGTCGCCGAGCGGGATGAGCCCGCTCACGAGGCGACCTCCGCATCCGCCTTCTCAGCCGCGACCTGACGCAGCACCTCCGCGAAGGTCGCCGACTCCTGAGCGCCCGACACGCCGTACTTGCGGTCGATCACGAAGAACGGCACGCCCTGGATGCCGAACTCGCGTGCGACGGCCTGGTCCTCGCGGACGTCGGCGAGGTGCTCGTCGGCCTCGAGGGAGCGGATGACGTCGTCGCGGTCGAATCCGAGCTCGGCGGCGAGGTCGGCCAGGTCCTCGACGCGGCCCACGTGGCGGCCCTCCTGGAAGTAGGCCGAGAGCAGGCGCTCCTTCATCTCCAGCTGACGACCACGGAGCTTCGCGTAGTGCAGCAGCTGGTGGGCCTTGACGGTGTTGGTGTGCTGCAGGGCGTCGTAGTCGTACTGGAGCCCGACCGACGAGGCGATGCCGGTGACGCGGTCGATCATCTGCTTCGCCGTCGCCTCGGGGATCCCCTTGTGGCCGGCCAGGAACTCGACCTCGCTGCCCTCGAAGTCGACGGGGGTGTCGGGCGAGAGCTCGAACGAGTGGTACTCCACCTCGACCGGCACGCCGGACTCCGCCGCCCCCGCCTCGAAGCGGCGCTTGCCGATGAAGCACCACGGGCACGCGATGTCTGACCAGATGTCGATCTTGATGGGCTCGCTCATATGACGCGTCAACGTCGTTGAGCGCCGGGCTATTCCCGGGGGTTCATGAGGTCGCGAGCTCGCGCACGCGCGCGATGCCCCGCCTACGCGCGCCCCACTCGATCCACGCGAGATAGGCCACCGTGAACACCGCCTGGATGAGCGGGGCGAGCGGAGTGCTGCCCTCCGAGCTCATCACGGTGGTGCCGAGCACGCCGCTCGTGAGCAGCAGGAAGGAGATGACGTTGTTGACGACGTGCAGCGCGATGGCCGCCTCGAGTCCGCCCGTCCGCCACGTGACGATCGCGAAGCCGGCGCCCATGACGCCGACGGAGAGCATCCCCCAGATCTCGTACTGGGTGTGGCCCGCGGTGAAGATGATCGTCGACAGCACGATGCCCACCCACACCGGGCGCACCCACGCGCCGAGGGTCTGCATGATGAGCCCGCGGAACACGTACTCCTCGGCCGCCGCCTGCAGCGGCACGAGCAGCAGGATGATGACGACGGTCGCGGCGAAGACGCCCGCCTCGACGGGCACCGGCTCGATGGTCTCCCCGAAGGCGAGCGGCAGGAACGAGAGCCCGGTGTTGACGACCGTGATGACG
>JAEYVF010000137.1 GCA_023432005.1 Actinomycetes bacterium | reverse complement strand
CGGTCGACACGAGCGTGCGCTCATGAAGCGATCGCGCGATCGCGCGGAACCGCTCGGCGATCGCCTCCGCGAAGAGCCCCGCCCGCGCTGCCGCGTCGGCGTCGCGCCGCATCGCCTGGGCGTCGCGGTGATCGTCGGCCTCGAACAGCTCGTCGCCCGCCGAGCGCAGGCCGCTGCGCGCGCGCAGGCGCGGCACCCCGAACACGAGGAACAGCACCACGAGCACCGCCAGGAGCACGATCACCAGCACGACGATCCACGCCGGCATGCTGCCCTCACCGCTCAGCGAGCTCATGAGGTCTTCGAACCAGGCGTAGAGATCGCGCAGCCATTGCGGGGTCTCACCGGCGCGCTCGGCCTGCTGGTACCGCGACCTCTCGAGCTCGTCCTCGAGCAGGCGGCGAGCCTCGTCGCGGTCGGGGTCGACGGGCACGTCGAACGGGAGCGTCACGCCCACGGCGACCCCGCATCCGTGGCCTCGCCGCCGGGTACACGGGATGCCGCGAGGTCGGCGGGCGGGCGATACGGGTCGGGCTCGGCCGGGTCGATGCGCGTCGTCGGGCGACGGCGTTCCATGAAGCGGGAGAGCTCGAGGTCGAGACCCTCGCGTCGCATCCGCAGGTCGAGGTAGAGGAGCGCGTCGACCGAGGTCGTGACGACGAGGCCGATCGCGGCGATGACGGCCGAGACGACGCCGGCGGCGATCTCGCCCGTGCGCGTCACGGCGAGGTAGTCGCCGAGGTCGCCGTTGGCGGCGACGATGCTCGCGAGCCAGCTCACGATGAGGTTCACCGGCACGCTCACGAGCATCGTGGCGAGCCAGATCATGAACCAGGCGAGCACGCGGGTGCCGAGCACCCGCCAGAAGCTCGTGCGCGTGAGGCGCCACGACCGGGCGATCGCGGCGCCGAGCCGCAGGCGCTCGACGGCGAGCACGGCGGGCACGAACGCGAGCTTCGTGCCGAGCCAGGCGAGCAGCACGGCGCACGCCGGGTAGACGACGAAGCCGGCGAAGAGGCCCGCGAAGGGCCCCGTCGGCTCGACGAGGCCGATGACCGCGATGCCGGCGAGGCCGACGAGCACGATCGTGAAGACGACGACCCCCGTCCACGCGAGGGTACGTGCGCGGATGCCGCGCGTGCGCCGGCGGAACCCGCGGGGCGTCAGGCGGCGTCCGATGACCGCGTGCGTGACGTCGACCGCGGCGACCCCCTGCTGCGGGATGCCGGCCCCGATCACGAGCGCCTGGATGACGAGCCAGCCGAGCGCTCCTGCCGCGAAGCCGCTCACCCATCCGTAGAGCGCGGCGTCGCCGTAGCCGGAGCCGACGGCAGTGGTGAGCGGGTCGACTACGAGGATGCCGAACGCGTCGCCTCCGAGGCTCGCGGCGAGCGACAGCACGATCGCGGGCACGAGCACGACGCCCGGATTGTGGCGCAGCGCGCGGAACGCCCCTGCAAGGACCTGGCCGAGCGTGAGCGGTCGCAGCGGCACGAACGGCTCGGGTGCCGGGGGTGTCCACGACGGCGCGGGGAATGCGCCCGTGAACTCCGCCACGCGGCCCCCTCTCGTTCGCGAGCGGTGCTCATCCGCCTGCGGCATATCGTGTCACACCGGGTGGCGCGCGGGGGTTCATCGCGCGCCGCCGCGGGGTGAGGGGCGTGCGCGTCGAGCCCCGCCACGAGTCCGGTCCCGGCCGGTGCCACGAGCGAGTCCTGTCCAATCGTCGTCTGGGGATACGAGGTCTCCACCAACACGGATGGGACTCTCGAACATCTGTTCGAGAAATGGGAGCTGGCGCATCCGGCGAGAACGCGGCGACTACCTGCTCGAGGCGCCCGACGACACGGGTACCCTCCGCCGCACCCCTCTGCCCTCCCGCAGCCCCGCCTACCACCGACTTCGCGCGACCGCGTGACGCCGAGCCTGATCGCCTCGCGTCAGGAGCGCGCGTCACGAGCGCACGTCCTGAGCGCGCGCCGAGAGGATGACCGCCGCGCTCCCCGCCCGCCCGCCACGAGCCATCCGCCCACTACTCTGAATCCAGGCACAGCCCCGCAACCGCGGGGAGACACGGAGCAACGAGGTCCATGAACGCGCGCATTCTCGTGGTCGACGACGACCCCGCGATCGCCGAGATGATCGGCATCATCCTCCGCGGCGAGGGATACGAGCCCCTCTTCGCCGCCGACGGCACCGTGGCGATCGAGAGCTTCCGCGGCGAGCGCCCCGACCTCGTGCTGCTCGACCTCATGCTGCCCGGCATGAGCGGCCTCGAGGTGTGCCGCACGGTGCGCGGCGAGTCCGGCGTGCCCATCATCATGCTCACCGCCAAGGGCGAGCCCACGGATGTCGTGCAGGGCCTCGAGTCGGGCGCCGACGACTACGTCGTGAAGCCTTTCAACCCCAAGGAGCTCGTCGCGCGCATCCGGGCCCGTCTGCGCCCGAGCCTCCCCGACACGACCGAGCGCATCCAGATCGGCGATCTCGTGATCGACGTCGCCGGCCACGAGGTGCGCCGCGGCGACGACAAGATCAATCTGACCCCGCTCGAGTTCCAGCTGCTGCTCGCGCTGGCGGCGAAGCCGCAGCAGGTGTTCACGCGCGAGATGCTGCTCGAGCAGGTGTGGGGTTACCACTACAAGGCCGACACGCGGCTCGTGAACGTGCATGTGCAGCGCCTGCGCGCGAAGGTCGAGCACGACCCCGACAACCCCCGCATCGTCACGACCGTGCGGGGCGTCGGCTACCGCGCGGGCGCCGTCACCTAGGAGACCTCGGCCGTGCGGTGGGAGTGGCGCGCCTGGCGGGACCGCCTGCTCCACCTGTGGCGCGGGTCGCTGCGAGTGCGCACGATCGTGCTCACCGTGCTGCTGTCCGCCCTCGCGGTGACCGTCATCGGCGTCGTCATCTCGTCGTCGGTGCGCAGCAACCTGTTCGACTCCCGCCGCGATCAGGTGCTCGCCGAGTCGGGACGCGCCGCCGACCAGGCGCAGCGGATGTTCACCAACGCCGCCGAGCTCGGCGACGGCAGCGACGTGCAGGCCACCGCCGACTCCGCCCTCGACGCCGTGCAGCGCTCCACGACCGCCAGCTACCTCGCGCTCCTCCGCACCGCCCGCCAGGACGCCCCCGTCATCGTCGAGAACCGCGCGAGCTTCGTCGACTTCACCCAGCGCTTCGTCTCGTCCCAGTTGCGCGAGACGGTCGTCGACGGCGCCGGCACCACCGTGGCATGGCAGCCCGTCGCCATCCAACGTGAGTCGGGGGACGGGCCCGGGATCACGACGGGTGCCTCGATCGACACCGTCACCTCGGGCCGCTACGAGCTCTACCTCGTCTACGACCTCTCCGACGTGCAGCAGACCCTCGACTTCGTGCAGGGCATCCTCGTCGCCGCGGGGATCGCGCTCGTCGGCCTCTTCGCGGGCGTCGCGTACCTCGTCGTGCGACTCGTCGTCGGCCCCGTCCGCGTCGCCGCCGACGTGTCCGAGAAGCTCGCCGCCGGCGACCTCGAGGAGCGCCTCCCCGTCAAGGGGGAGGACGAGCTCGCGACCCTCGCCCGATCCTTCAACCGTATGGCCGACAGCCTCCAGAGGCAGATCCGCCAGCTCGCCGACCTGTCGCGTGTGCAGCAGCGCTTCGTGTCGGATGTCTCGCACGAGCTCCGCACCCCCCTCACGACGATCAGGCTCGCGGGCGATGTGCTCTACGACCAGCGCGCCCACTTCGAGCCGACGACGGCCCGCACCGCCGAGCTGCTCCACACCCAGGTCGAGCGCTTCGAGTCGATGCTCTCCGATCTGCTCGAGATGAGCCGCTACGACGCGGGCGCCGTCGAGCTCGAGACCGACCCCACCAACCTCGTCCGGCTCGTGGAGGAGTCGATCTCGGCGGTCGAGCCGCTCGCGCTCGAACGCGGAAGCGAGGTGCGGCTCGTCGCACCCGGCGGCTACTTCGAGGCCGACGTCGATGCACGTCGCATCCGCCGGATCCTGCAGAACCTGCTCGGGAACGCCATCGACCACGGGGAGTCGAAGCCCATCGTGGTCTATGTCGACTCCGACGAGCGCGCCGTCGCGATCGCGGTACGCGACTTCGGCGTGGGCATGAAGGCAGAGCACGTGCAGCGCGTCTTCGACAGGTTCTGGCGGGCCGATCCTTCCAGGCAGCGCACGACGGGCGGCACCGGGCTCGGGCTCGCGATCTCGCTCGAGGACGCCGTCGCCCACGGCGGCGAGCTCGCCGTCTGGTCGGAGCCCGGTGAGGGCAGCTGCTTCCGGCTCACCCTTCCACGGCACCGCGGCGAGGAGCTCGGCGGCGTGTCACCGCTCGGCCTCCCACCCGAGACGGAGGCGGCGGCATGACCCGATCGCCTTGGCGCGCCCTCGCCGCGCTCGCAGCCCTCGCCTTGCTCGTCACCGGCTGCGCGGGCATCCCCACGGGCGGCCCCGTCGGATCCGTCGACATCGGCACCGACGCGGGCGGTGGTGAGCTGCTGACCCTCGCCGAGGGACCCCAGCCGGGAGACACCCCCGAACGCCTGCTCACCGGCTTCCTCATCGCGCAGCGCGCCCCCCAGCAGAACTACTCCGTCGCACGGGAGTTCCTCACGCCCGACTTCCGTGCCGAGTGGTCGCCCACGGCCCGCGTGCTCATCAGCGACACCCCGATCGTCGTGCAGGGGGGCTCCGAGGACGTGCTCCTCGAGGTCGACGTCAGCGTCGGCGCGTTCGTCGACGCCTCGGGCGTCTACACCGAGTTGACGCGCACCGAGGCGCAGGAGCTGCCCTACACCTTCGAGCGCAACGCCGAGGGCGAGTGGCGCATCTCGAGCGCGCCCGAGGGCATCCTGCTCACGAGCGCGCGCTTCACGAGCACCTTCGGCACCTACCCGCTCTACTTCTTCGATCCCGGCTGGCGCGGCCTCGTGCCCGACGTTCGCTGGTTCCCGAACACGGCATCGCGCGCCGACCGCATCGTGAAGGAGCTGCTCGCGGGCCCTTCGCCCTGGTACGGCAACGGCGTGCTCGTGTCGGCCTTCCCCTCCGGCACCCAGCTCGACCCGGGGGTCGAGGTGGCCGGCGGCGTCGCGACGGTCGCCCTCAGCGTCGACGTCGCCAACCAGGACGCGGATGCCCGCTGGCGCATGCAGGAGCAGCTGCGGTTGAGCCTGAGCGCCCTGAGCGACGTCGTGTCGGTCGAGGTCTCCGTCGGCGGATTCCCGGTGGACGCCGGATCGGGACAGACCGCGGAGTCGTCGTATCCCGTCGCGACCGACCCGCTCGGTCTCGGGGAGCGGGGCTTCGGCTATCTCACGTCCTCGGCCGTCAGCTCCGTGCCGGGCATCTCCCCGCGCGTCGAGGCGCTCGGCGCGCTCGGCGGCACCCTCGCCCGCGGGGCCGCGCAGGCCGCCATCCGGAACGCGGAGGGCGTGTGGTCGGTGCGCGCCGATGTCGACCCGCTGCTCGTGGACTCGCGGGCCGGTCTCGTCGACCCGAGCGTCGACCGCGACGGGTTCGTGTGGTCGGCCGTCGCATCCGACCCCGGCAGCATCCTCGCCTTCGACCCGGACGGCGGCGCCCACGGGGTCGGCTCACCGAACCTCGACGGCGCGATCGTCTCGCTCGACGTCTCCCGCGACGGAGCGCGACTCCTCGTCGGAACCCGTGGCCCGGGAGGCTCGGCGCTCACCCTCATGGGCATCATCCGCGATGCCGGGGGCGTGCCGATCGGGCTCGGCGTGCCGCTCTCGCTGCCGATCGCGACGACGCCCCTCCTGGATGCGGCGTGGGTCGACGCCTCGACGGTCGCCACCCTCAGCGACGCGGGGGCCGAGACGCAGGTCGACCTGTACCGCATCGGCGGCCGCCACGACGGCTGGGGCTCGGTTGCGGGAGGTGTGCAGCTCGTCGGCGGCAACTCGGCCGACGGCATCCGCGTGCGCGTCGACGACGGCTCCGTGTGGCGTCGCAATTCGAGCGGCGGGTGGCAGTCGACCGGCATCGCCGCCTCCTTCCTCGCGACGCAGCAGTAGCGCTCTCCACCGAGCTGCGATGCGGCCCGCCGCGTGCCGGCCGCACGCACGAGGCTCGCCGCATGGAGGCCGGGGAGATCGTGAGGGCGGCGATGCTCGACGCCCTCGCCCTCGTGCTGCCCGTCGCCTGCGCCGGATGCGGGGCCGACGGTCGCGAGCTCTGCGACGCGTGCCGGACGCGTCTCGGCGAGGCCCCGCCGGTGCGCACGGAGGCGCCGGGTCGCCTCGCGGTGTTCGCGGGGGCCGCATACGGCGACCTCGTGCGGCGTGTCGTGCTCTCGGCGAAGGACGGCCGCACCGCGCTCGCGACGCCCCTCGCGCTGCTGCTCGATGCCGCCCTCGCGCTCGCGGAGCAGCAGGCCGACCTGCCGCCGCACGTGGAGCTGTGCGCCGTTCCATCG
>JAEYVF010000028.1 GCA_023432005.1 Actinomycetes bacterium | reverse complement strand
TCGTCGAGCAGCCGCGCGAGGCCCACGGCGAGGCCGCCGTCGCCGAGCACGGCGGCGCCCACCTGCGGGATCTGCGGCGTGCGCTCGGGCAGCAGGCACGGTGCGAGCGCGACGAGCAGCTCGTCGGCGCTCGCGCGCGGGACGCGGCGCACATCGGCCATCATCCGGAACCCCGACGGGGAGACGCCCGCCGCGAGCACCGAGACGAGGTGCTCGACGGCGGGCGACACATCCGGCAGCACGGCGAGTGCAGGGTCGACGCCGAACTGCAGGGTGTGCGGGTCCCGCCACACGAGGGGGATCGCAGGATCGAGGCGCAGGACCATGGGGTCCAGGGTGGCGTGCGGCGCGCGGCGACGGCGGCCGCTGTCCACAGGCCTACGGCACGTTGGCCCCGCCGTTGACGTTGATGACCTCGCCCACGACGAAGCTCGACTCGGGCGAGGCGAGGAACACGTAGGCGGGTGCCTGCTCGACGGGCTGGCTCGTGCGGCCGAGCCACGAGGACTCTCCGAATCCGTTGAGCTTCTCCGCGGGCTGCCCGTCGGAGACCTGCAGCGGCGTCCACACGGGCCCGGGCGCCACGGCGTTGACGCGGATGCCGCGCGGCGCGAGATCGTGCGCGAGGGCCTTCGTGAAGCCGATGATCGCGAACTTGGTCGAGGCGTAGTTGATGATCATGGGCGAGGGGTTGTAACCCTGCACCGAGGTGCTGTTGATGATGGTCGAGCCGGGCGCGAGGTGGGGGAGCGCGTCGCGCGTGATCCAGAACATCGCGTAGAGGTTGGTCTGGATCGTGCGATCGAGGTCGTCCTCGTCGAGCGCGTCGAAGGTCTCGTGGTACACCTGGTGCGCCGCGTTGTTGACGAGGATGTCGAGCCCGCCGAGGCCCGCCACGGCATCCGCGACGAGCCGCCGGCAGAAGGCGCGGTCGCGGATGTCGCCGGGCAGCAGGATCGCCTTCCGACCCTCGGCGCGCACGACCTCGGCGATCGCCTCGGCATCCACCTGCTCCTCGGGCAGGTAGCTGAGCGCCACATCCGCCCCCTCGCGGGCGAACGCGATCGCGACGGCCGCCCCGATGCCCGAGTCGCCGCCCGTGATGAGCGCCTTGCGCCCCGGCAGGCGCCCCGTTCCGCGGTAGCTGGTCTCGCCGTGGTCGGCCTTCGGGTCGAGCTCGGCGTCGAGCCCGGGGAGGGGCTGCCACGACGCGTGGGGCTTGATGTGTGAGTGGCGCTCGACGGGGTTGTCGAACGTGAGCTGGTCAGACGCCATCGTCATCTCCTTTTTGTTGCCGCTGGCAACTTTAGGGGACGAAGCGCTCGCTCCGAAAGATCCGTTTCTGTCTCCGAAACTTCCGGAGAGGCTCAGGGGTAGCGGTGGCGCAGGATTCGACGCTCGACGTAGGCCCAGGCGCCCGAGACCGTGAGGTAGAGCGTCGCCGCGAGGGGCACGAACGCCGCCGCGACGAGCACGAGGAACGGAGCCCAGCTGAGCGGCCCGCGCGGGTTGAGCAGCGCTGCACCTGGGGCGTCCGGCGCGGGAGCGGGCGCGAGCGCCGCATCCCGCAGCGCGAGGCGACGGTTGAGCCACGCGACGAGCGCGAGCATGAGCAAGAGCACGACGAACACGAGGTCGCTCGGCTGGAAGCCTGAGCCGACGTCGATCAGGTGCCGCCCGAGCCCAGCGCCGAAGAGCGCGTCGCCGAGCAGCCGGTTGGGCTCGCCCGCGATCGTCGCGGAGGCGAAGAGCGCGTAGACGAGCGAGATGACGGGCGCCTGCGCGAGCATCGGCAGGCAGCCGGCGAGCGGCGACACCTTCTCGGCGGCGTAGAGCTCGAGCGTCGCCTTCTGCAGCTTCTGGGGGTTCGACTTATAGCGCCGCTGCAGCTCGGCGAGCTGCGGTGCGATGCGGCGGCGCCCCTGCGCGCCCCTCGCGAGGGAGACGCCGACGGGGATGAGCAGGGCGCGCACGGCGAGGGTGACGAGCACGATCGCGCCGGCGGGGGTGACGAGGGTGCCGAGCGCGGCGAGCGCGTCGGCGGAGGCCGCGAGGATCGCGGCGATGGGCGGGAGGTCGAAGAGGTTCACGGATGCTCCTGGAGTCGGATGCGGACAGGCGAGATCGTCTGGCCGCCCGGCTCCGCACGAGCAGGAGCAGGGGCGCGGGTGCGCGTCAGGCGGCCGGCAGGAGCCGACCGGGAGCCCGCGAGCGCACGTGACCGCGCGCATCCGGGTGCGAGGCGTCGGGCAGGTGCCCGAGCAGCACGGCGTGGCGTCGGGCGCGCAGCCCCACCGTCATGTGGCGGGGCGCGGAGGCGAGCGTCGCCCGCACGAGCGCGAGGATCGCGGCGGCGAGGGCGCCGACGAGCGCGATCGCGCCGAGCGTCGCGAGCACGGAACCCGGAGCCTGGATGCCGAGCACGCCGAGCGCGACGGCGAGGCCGTGCAGCAGCTGGGCGAAGGGCTCGGTCACAGCGCCAGTGTAGGCGCCACGAGCTGCGCTAGCGGGGATCGCGCGGCTTCGGGTCGGTGACCCGCTGACGCCACGCGAGCACGACGAGCACGATCGCGGCCGCGATGAACACGACGCCGAGGATCGCGACCGGCTGCAGGCCGTTCGCGAGGCCGAACACGAGCAGCACGACGCCGAACACGGCGTTCAGCCCCTGCAGCACGAACACGCGCATGCGCTGCCAGCGCTTCATGGGGGCCTCCTGGATCGGTAGACCAGTCTCGCACCCTCTAGAAGCGCCGGGTGAACGGGAGCGGCTTCCGCATCCGGACGAGGAGCAGCAACGGGATGAGCACGTACGGCAGGTTGAAGGCGAGGAACTTCGCGGGGTTCTGGGTCTGGAACTCGGGCTCGCCGAAGAACTCGACGCCGAACACGATGACGCCCGTGATGACGCTGATCGCGGTCGCGTAGATGACGGCGGGCAGCTGGATCCAGTTCCAGCCGCGGATGAGGGCCGGCACGAGCACGAGGTAGAAGGCGAGGTAGACGAAGGCCGAGAGCCCCGTCACGATGCGCATCCAGACGGGCGGGTGCATGAAGAGCGGATCGGCGTCGTGCGCGTACCAGTAGTTCGAGTCGACGAGGAACTGGCCCGTGGGTCGCGAGAAGTCGACGCCCAGGGTGGGCAGCATGTCCGCGATGCACGAGGTGACGATGAAGATCGTGAACATCACGGCGAAGAAGATGTCGAAGGGTCGACCGCGAAGGGGCAGGTTGACGACGGCGTCGGGCATGGCGGGAAGTGTAGCGAGGGGGTGGTCGAGACGTCGCGCTCCGCGGCGCTCCTCGACCATCCGGTTCGGCGTAGACTGGGCGGTGAACACGGGAGTCCGGTGTGCCGGGCTGAGAGGAAGCTCATCCAAGCTTCGACCGTCGAACCTGATCCGGATCATGCCGGCGCAGGGAGGCATCTCGGGGCCCGACCGCATCCGCGGTCGCCCACCCGTGCCACTTTCAGAGACACGAAAGGGCACGAAAGTGACCACCGCAACCATCGACCGTCCGTCCCTCTGGCGCTGGCGCGTCGTCGACATCGTCACCGCCGCCGTCCTCGGCGTCGCCTCCGGCGTGCTGTTCTGGGCGTGGGGCCTCGCCTGGACCCCGCTCAGCACCCTGCTCGCCTTCTCGCCCGGCCTCTCGGGCCTGCTCGCGGGCGGCTGGCTGTTCGCGGGCATCCTCGGCGGCCTCGTCATCCGCAAGCCCGGCGCCGCCGTCTTCACCGAGGTCGTCGCGGCGACCGTCTCGGCGATCATCGGCACCCAGTGGGGCTTCGAGACCCTCATCTGGGGCGCCGTCGAGGGCCTCGGCGCGGAGCTCGTGTTCGCCGTGCTGCTGTACCGCGTGTGGGCGTTCTGGGTCGCGCCGCTCGCGGGCCTCGGCGCCGGAGTCGCGGTCGCCTTCCTCGACACCACCTTCACCTCGATCGCGGCCTTCGACCCGACCGCGAAGCTCATCTACGCGGTCTCGGCGATCGTGTCGGGCGTCGTCGTCGGCGTGCTGTCGTGGCTCGCGGTGCGCGCCCTCGCGCGGGCCGGTGCGCTCAGCCGCTTCGCGGCGGGGCGTCGGCGCGTCGCGGCCGAGCCGACCCCGGAACGCGAGCCGGCATCCTGAGGCCGATCGCACGAGAGAGCGGATGCGCATGACCGCGGCAGCGCGCGTCGCGGCACGCGGATGGGGCTGGCGCCACGGCGACCGGCCCCGTCCGGCCGTGTCCGGGCTCGACCTCGACGTCGAGCCGGGGGAGCGCGTGCTGCTGCTCGGGGCCTCGGGCGCCGGCAAGTCGACGTTGCTCGCGGGGCTCGCGGGCGTGCTCGGCGACGCCGAGGACGGCGACCGCACGGGGGAGCTGCTCGTCGACGGCCGCCGCCCCGAGGCGGCCCGTGGGCGGGTCGGACTCGTGCTGCAGGATCCCGACGGCCAGACCGTGCTCGCGCGCGTGGGCGACGAGGTCGCCTTCGGCTGCGAGAACCTCGGCCTCCCGCGCGACGAGATCTGGCGGCGCGTGCGCGAGGCCCTCGATGCAGTGGGCCTGGACCTGCCGCTCGAGCATCCGAGCTCCGAGCTCTCGGGCGGCCAGAAGCAGCGCCTCGCGATCGCGAGCGTGCTCGCGATGCGGCCGGGGCTCGTGCTGCTCGACGAGCCGACGGCGAATCTCGACCCGGACGGCGTCGTCGAGGTGCGCGATGCCGTCGCGCGCCTCGTCGCCGACCGCGACACGACGCTGATCGTCGTCGAGCACCGCGTCGAGACCTGGGTCGACCTCGTCGACCGCGTGGTCGTGCTCGAGCCGGGCGGCGGGGTGCGCGCCGACGGCGCCCCGGATGCCGTGCTCGTTGCGCGAGGCGCGGAGCTCGCCGCGGAGGGCATCTGGGTGCCGGGCCGGCATCCCGTCGTGCCGCGCGGGAGCCGCCCGGCCGACGCGCCCGAGCTGCTCGTGGCCGAGGGCCTCGCGGTGGGCCGCAGGCGCTTCGGCGAGCGGCAGCCGCGCACGGCCGCGGACGGCATCGAGCTCACGGTGCGCGGCGGGCGCACGACGGCCATCCTCGGGCCGAACGGGGCGGGCAAGTCGACGCTCGGCCTCACGCTCGCGGGGCTCCTGACGCCCGTCGCGGGCGGGGTCACCGCCCTGCCGACGCTCGCCGGGAAGCTCGGCCCCGCGCCCATCCGCTGGCGCTCGCGCGAGCTCGCCGCGCGCATCGGCACCGTCTTCCAGGATCCCGAGCACCAGTTCCTGCGCGGCAGCGTGCGCGACGAGCTCGAGGTGGGCCCCCGCGCCCTCAAGCTCCCGGATGCCGAGGTCGCCTCCGTGCGCGACCGGCTGGCCCAGCGCCTGCGGCTCACGGCGCTGCTCGAGGCCAACCCCTTCACGCTCTCGGGCGGCGAGAAGCGCCGTCTCTCGGTCGCGACGGCGCTCGCGACCGCCCCCCGGGTGCTCGTCGCCGACGAGCCGAGTTTCGGCCAGGACGCGCTCACCTGGGCGGAGCTCGTGCGGCTGCTCGACGAGCTCGTCGCGGAGGGCACGGCTCTCGTGACGGTCACCCACGACGCCGCGCTCGTCGATGCGCTCGCCGACGAGCGGTTCGTGCTCGCGGCGGCCGCGGCACGGGAGGTCGCGCCGTGAGCCTCGTCGTGCCCGAGATCCGGCGCAGCTGGATCGCGAGCGTCAACCCGCTCGCGAAGCTCGCCGTGGCCCTCTTCGTCGCCGTGACGCTCGTGCTCTCGATCGACCTCGTCTCGGCGGGCATCGTCGTCGTGGTCATGCTCGTGCTGCTGCCCTTCGCCGGGCTCTCCGCCCGGCAGCTCGCGGTGCGCACCTCGCCCATCCTCGTCTCGGCGGCGCTCGCCGCCGTCGCCACCGCCCTCTACGGCGTCGACGGGGGCGCGACCCTCCTCGCGCTCGGGCCCGTGACGGTCACCGAGGGGTCGGTGCTGCTCGCGATCGCGATCCTGCTGCGCGTGCTCGCGGTCGGCGTGCCCGCCGTCGTGCTGTTCGCGACGACCGACCCGACCGACCTCGCGGATGCGCTCGCCCAGCTCGCGAGGCTCCCCGCGCGGTTCGTGCTCGGGGCTCTCGCCGCCCTCCGCCTCGTCGGCCTCCTGCTCGAGGACTGGGAGGCGCTCGGGCTCGCCCGTCGCGCGCGCGGCGTCGCCGACACGGGCCGCGTGCGCCGCTTCCTCGTGCAGGCCGGCACCCTCCTCGTGTTCGCGGTGCGCCGCGGCGGCAAGCTCGCGACCGCCATGGAGGCGCGCGGATTCGGCGGAGAGGCCCCGCGCAGCTGGGCGCGGCGCTCGGTGCTCCGGCCGCGCGACGTCGTCGTCATGG
>JAEYVF010000004.1 GCA_023432005.1 Actinomycetes bacterium | reverse complement strand
ACGCGGGCGTCGGGAACGCGCACGACCCGGTGGCCCGCGAGGCGCGCCCGGATGCCGAGGTCGAGGCCCGCGTCGGCCGACGCGAGGCCGGCGTCGAGTCCGTCGAGCGCGTGCCACGCGGGGCGGCGCACGAGGGCGCCGTCGACGGCGACGGCGAGCACGTCGGTGGTCTGGTCGTATTGAGCCTGATCGAGCTCGTCCTCGACGAGCACGACCGTCGCGCCGAGGCGCGAGATCGTCTCGCCATAGGAGCGCAGGCGCGCGTGGTCGTCCGGGTCGACGAGTTTGGGGCCCGCCACGGCGACCGAGGGCGCAACCTCGACGGCCGCGAGCAGGGCGCGCAGCGCATCCGGCTCGGGGGCCGAGTCGGCGCGCAGGAGCCAGAGCCACTCCTCGGCGCCCTCCGCGGGCGCCACGGCACGGAGAGCTCGCGCGACGCCCGTGCCGAAGGACCCGCCCGACGCCGTCACGACCTGGGTGACGCCCGCGGCCTCCAGGGCCTCCGTGCGGAAGTCGGTCGTCGGCTCCGCGACGACGACGAGCGCGTCGGGTCGCCGGGTCAGCGCGGCGAGGGCCGCGAGGGTGCCGTCGAGTCGGCTGTCGCCGTCCTGGACGACGAGGATCGCGGTGACTCTGGGCATCCCTCCCACGCTAAGCGCCGCTCAGCGGATGCCGGGCAGCGCCACGCAGTTCAGCCCAGCGGGACCGCCGGTCGAGTGGCCGCGAAGCGGTTGCAGGACGCGCGGGTCGCGTGGCCGCGTATCGAGACCCGCGAGCGCTAGGCCGTGCGGCTGCGGCGGAGCTTGCGGCGCTCGCGCTCGGAGAGGCCGCCCCAGATGCCGAAGCGCTCGTCGTTCTCGAGGGCGTACTCGAGGCACTGCGTGCGCACCGAGCAGCCCGTGCAGATGCGCTTGGCGTCGCGAGTCGAGCCGCCCTTCTCGGGGAAGAACGCCTCGGGGTCGGTCTGCGCGCAGAGGGAGTCGGTCTGCCACGCGAGCGGGTTGTCGTCGTCCGGGGCGGTCGCGGGGCGCAGACCCGGCATCCCGAGGCGGACGGGATCGACGAACCAGTCCTCGGGGACCGAGGGACGGTACTCGTTCCTCGTCATCAGCGCCCTCCCCTCGCGACACCGGCCGTCACGTTCCTGCTAATTACACTCGTGTCATTCCCCCGCGTCAAGTCGCGGAATGGTAGCGGGGACAGGTCCGGGCGTGTCGCGGCGCGCCGGGGTACGAGATCTCGATCAGGACTCGACGGCCCCGGTACGGGCGGCCCACGCGCTCGCGACCATCTCGTCGAGCGTGTGCCGCATCCGCCAGTCGAGATCGCGCGCCGCGAGCTCGCCCGACGCGACGATCCGGGCGGGATCCCCCGCGCGTCGGGGGCCGATCTCGGGGGCGAAGTCGATGCCCGTCACGCGCGCCATGGCCCCCATGATCTGACGGACGGATGCACCCTCGCCGCTGCCCAGGTTGTAGGCGGGCTCCAGCGGCCGGCCCTCGGAGAGGGCGCGCGCGGCGGCGACGTGGGCGAGCGCGAGGTCGGACACGTGGAGGTAGTCCCGCACGTTCGTGCCGTCGGGGGTGGCGTAGTCGTCGCCGTTGATGCGCGGCGTGCGCCCCTCGACGAGCGCGTCGAACACGAGCGGGAAGAGATTGTGCGGGCTCGTGTCGTAGACGTCCGGGTATCCGGATCCGACCACGTTGAAGTAGCGGAGCGAGGTGTGCCGGAGCCCGACCGCGACGCCTTGGTCGCGGAGAAGCCATTCGCCGATGAGCTTCGACTCGCCGTAGGGCGACGTGGGGTTCTTCGGCGTGTCCTCGGTCACGAGGTCCTGGTCGGTGTCGCCGTAGACGGCCGCGGACGACGAGAAGACGACCTTGTCGACGCCCGCCTCCTGCATCGCGGCGAGCAGCACGCGCGTGCCCTCGACGTTCTGCTGATACGTGTGCAGCGGTCGCTCGACCGAGACGCCCGCGTACTTGAAGCCCGCGACGTGGATGACACCCTCGACGCGGTGGTTGCGGAGCGTGTCGAGCACGAGCTCGCCGTCGAGGATCGTGCCCCCGACGAACGGCACGCCGCCCGTCACGAACTCGCGGTGGCCGCTCGAGAGGTCGTCGATCACGACCGCACCGAGTCCGGCCTCCTGGAGGGCGCGCACCACATGCGCGCCGATGTAGCCGGCGCCGCCGGTCACGAGCCACGTCATGGCTCCAGGCTAGTGGGATGCGGCGTCCGGACCCGGTGTCAGGATCGCGCCGCGAGGAGCAGGGCGACGTACGCCGCGAGCCCCTCCGCGAACGGCGTCGGCTCGTCCGTGACCGTCGTCACGCACACGAGCGAGCGGTCGACGTCCATGCACGCCACCGCACCGCCTCTCACAGGATCCGGCGTCGGGGCGAGGACGGCGCGCGCGACCCCGTCGACCGCCATCGGCGTATAGCCCGCTTCTCGCAGCTCGTCGATCGCCCACGAGCCGCCAGGGAGGAGGAACACCTCCACGACACCCCCGGCGCCGTCGCCCACGGTCCACCGGATCGCACCGGTTTCCCGCACGGCCCTGAACGCCAGGGAACCGTACTCGCCGCCCCACCGCTGCGCATCGACGACACCGAACACGTCACCGACGACCGCGGGGTCGAGCGCATCCACCGCTGCGGCGGACAGCGATGTGGGCGGCGGCGTCCAGTCCGTCGGTCCCGCCGGCGCCGCGCTCACCGCCGCAGCGACTCCCGGCACGAGTCCACGCAACCCCGCACGGATCTCGTCCGCGTCCGACCCGCTCAGGTTCAGCAGGACGAAGACGTCGTCTGCAGCGAGGTTGAGGTGGCACCAGCTCCGGAGGTCGTCGACGGAGCACATCTCTGCGATGCGTCGACCGTCGAGGGAGGACACCACCTCGTCCTGCAGGACGGTGTCGAAGAGCGTCGGGTCGAGCGCCACGATCGCCCGCAGCTCCCGGTCGCCCGCCGTCCACCGGCAGGACGCCATCCCCGCCTGACGCAGGAGGGCGTCCTGTACGTCCCGGACAGGGAACGACGACCCCGCGGATGCGGGGGCGCCGATCGCCGCCGCCACCGCCTCCGGGGCGACGAGCTCGTCGCACGAGATCCGCACTCTCGCCTGCGGCGCGTCCGGTTCCGCGGGGGGCTCCGGCGCCGCGGAGGTGGGCGAGGCGGTCGGCTCGGGCGGCTCGGCGACGGCCTCCGACCCCCGCTCCGGCGCCAGCCAGACGACGAGCGCGACGATCACCGCGACGAACAGGAGCGCGACGCCGGCGGCGATCGCCCAGATCACGGTCCGCGCGCGGGGCGCGCGGCCCCCTCCGTCAGCGTCGACATCACCGGTCATGGGATGAACATAGCGAGGGTCGGATCACGCGCACTCACGTGCGCGGGACGGTGATGGATCCGTTACGGGCGAGGCCCCCGTGCGGGGGTCAGACGCGAGGCGTGGCGCGGCGGCCTTCGCGCACGACGGTGACGACGCTCCCGGCGACGCCCGCCGCGGCGAGGCCGCTGAGGATGAGCATGAGAAGGATCATGGCAGGAAATCTACGACTTGGTGGAAACCGCCACTAGTGGCATGATCGACACGAGTCGTACAAAAACTGCCAAGGAGTTCCGGATGCTCAAGAAGGTCGTCTGCCTCGCCCTCCCGGGCACCGCGCCGTTCGAGTTCGGCGTCGTGTGCGAGGTCTTCGGGATCGACCGCAGCGAGATGGGCGGGCCGCGGTTCGAGTTCTCGATCGCGACCGCCGATCCGGGCCCCGTGCCCACGAGCATGGGCTTCGACATGGTCATCGAGAACGACCTCTCGATCGCGGCCGACGCCGACCTCGTCGCCGTGCCCGCCCACCAGATCGGCCCCGTCGACGAGCGCTACCTCGACGTCATCCGCGAAGCCGAGGCCCGCGGGGCGTGGGTCATGAGCGTGTGCTCGGGCGCCTTCGTGCTCGCCCAGGCGGGTGTGCTCGACGGACGTCGCGCGACGACCCACTGGATGCACGCCGACCGGCTCGCTCGCGAGTTCCCGCAGACCGAGGTCGACCCCGACGTGCTCTTCGTGCAGGACGGCAAGGTCGTCACGGGGGCGGGCACCGCTGCCGGCATCGACGCGGCCCTGCACATCGTGCGCGAGGAGTACGGCGCCGCCGCAACCAACGTCATCGCCCGGCGCATGGTCGTGCCTCCGCAGCGCGACGGCGGTCAGTCGCAGTACATCCCGACCCCCGTACCCGAGTGCCGCACCGACGCGTTCGCGCTCGTCATCGAGTGGATGCTCGAGCACCTCGACCAGGACCTCACGGTCGACCAGCTGGCCAGGCGCGCGCTCATGTCGAGCCGCACCTTCGCCCGCCGCTTCCGCGCCGAGACGGGCACGACGCCCGCCGCCTGGCTCAACCGCCAGCGCATCCTGCGCGCACAGACCGAGCTCGAGCAGACGGATGACGGCCTCGAGCAGATCGCGCAGCGCTCCGGATTCGGCACGGCCGCCGTCATGCGGCACCACTTCCTCAAGGTGCTCGGCACGACGCCGACCGCCTACCGCCGTGCGTTCGGGGAGCGCGCCGCGGGGTAGGGGAGCTCGACGACCCGCTCGGGCCGGCGGAGGCCGTGCGGCGTCACGCGGTCAGTCGAGCAGCGCGGCAACGAAGGCCGCTGCCTGCTCTGTCCAGGCGGCGGCCGTCGTGTCGCTCGTCCACAGGTCGATGCGCGTGCCCTCGACCACGAGGCGCCCAGCGCACGCGACGCTGCAGGCGACCCGCGCCTGCGTGGCGCCCTCCACCTCCACGTCGTCACCCGTGTTCGTGGGGCTGTCCCACGACCAGCCACCCGCGGTGACCGCCGAGATCGCCACCGATTCACCGACGGCGCACAACGCGAGTCCGGGCACAGCCCCGGCCGCGCCGCCGCCGCCCTGGCGGGGCTTCGGCGTCGATGCGGCGCCCCACACGTCGGTCGCCACCTGCGGATCGCACGCATCGGCGGCGTCGAGGACCCGCTCGTCGTAGCTCCACGCCGCGCCGATCGTCTGCGTCGCCAGGTGGTCGCGCACCGCGATCGCGATCGGCTCGACGACCTTGACGAGCTCCTGCTCAGCGGACTGGACGGGCGTGGTGAACGCGATGGGTCCGGGCGTGATCCACAGCTGGACCCACGTGTCGTTCACGAGGAGGTCGACCTGGCAGCTCGACGCCTGACATGCGATGCGGGAGTCAGGGGTCACGGTGCCGACCACGGCGCCGGCGTCGACCGGCTGGGCCGCGTAGGCGGCGGCCGCATCCGGGAGCGCGGTGATCGATGCGGCGAACCGGCCATCCCAGCCCGACCACGAGCACTCGGCGACCCCCGCCTGCCGGCCGGCGACGCCGAGGACGCTGTCGACCTCCGAGTGGTCGGTCGCGGCGAGCGAGAGGGTTCCCAGGTCGTGCACCGACACCGTGATGGGGGTGGCCGGCGTCAACTGGGCGCAGGTGATGCGCGGAGCGGGAGCGGTGACGAGGATGGGCCCTTCGGCGGGGGCGCTCTCGGTGGGGCGCGGAGTCGACCCCGGGGTCTCGACCGCATTCGGCTTGTCGTCGTCCGATTGCGTCATGACCGCGGCCGCAGCGAGGCCGCCGCCGACCACGACCAGGACGCCGACGACCACCGATGCCGCGATGACGACGCCGCGGCGTCGGCTCGCGCGCGAAGCGGCGGGCGCGCCCTGAGATATTCCCTCCGCGGAATCTCCGGGGATGGAACCCGGGAGGTCGCTGATTCCAGAGCGTTCCTCGTGACTCATGGAGGGAATGTAGCGCCGCCACATTCCTCGCGGTGCACGTGCCGCGTCACGATTCCGTATCGAGTGCTATCCGCTCGCGGACGCGACGAAGACCGCACCGCGACCGCGGACGCCGAGCCACTGCTCGTCAGCGACATATACCGCGCCGCCGCGCTCGATGCCCGGCCCTCCCTCGAGGGCGACCCCGCCCTCGGTGCACAGCACGATGGCCGGCCCCTCGAGGCGCACCTCGACGCCGCGCTCCGCGGCATCCGGTTCCACGACGACGAGCTGGAAGTCGGGCACGTCGGGCCGGAAGAGCCTCACGCCCGGCTCGAGCTCCTCGGGGCGGAGGTACGGAACCGGATGCGGACGGAAGTCGAGCACGCCCAGCAGCTCCGGCACGTCGACATGCTTCGGGGTGAGACCCCCGCGCAGCACATTGTCGCTCGAGGCCATGAGCTCGATGCCGAGTCCCTCGAGGTAGGCGTGGATGTTGCCCGCCCGCAGGTAGAGCACCTCCCCCGGGCGCAGCTCGACCGTGTGGAGCAGCAGCGAGATCACGATCCCCGGATCGCCCGGGTAGTGGTCGGCGAGGGTTCGGACGGTCTGCCAGCTCGGGCCGTCGAGCACCGCCGCGGCTTCGACGACCGCATCCACGAGGTCCTCGACCCCCGCACCGCGCGCGATGAGCCACTCGAACGTCGGCCTCAGGGCGGCGTCGTCGGCGAGACGGTCGACGAGCGGCCGGATGCGGGGATCGTCCGACACCGGTGCCAGCACATTGCGCGTGTCTGCGACCGGGCGGAATCCGGAGAGCGCGCGGAAGGGGTCGGACAGGGCGTAGATGAGCTCCGGCTTGTGGAACGCGTCCTTGAAGTTCCGCTCCGGCGCGTCGAGGGGCACCCCCGCCGCGTTCTCGCGCGCGAAGCCCGCGAGGGCCTGCTCCGACGTCGGATGCGCCTGAAGCGACAGCGGGCGGGCCGCTGCGAGCACTTTGAGCAGGAACGGGAGACGACCCTCGACGACGTCGAGCAGCGTGCGCTCCTCGCCCACGACGACGGCGGGCGAGCCCGCATGGGCGCCGAGCCAGAGCTCGGCTTCGGGCTGGCCGCTCGGACGCCTGCCGAGCAACTCCGCGATCGCGGTCGTCGAGCCCCAGGCGTAGCCGCGGGGGGTGTTGGTGATCGGCACGAACATAGAGCCTCCCGTCGGCTGTCGGATTGGATCAAACTACCAACCGCTTTGGCCGCACCGCGCGGTCGCCGTAGGCTCCGGATGCCCGCATCCGACACGCGCCCGACGCCCGGATGCACCGTCCGGAACAAGGGAGTCACCCGTATGTCCTTCGCGCCGCTCGCCAGCGATTTCTACGGCTTCGAGACGAAGCTCACCGAGACCGAGCGCGAGGCGCTCGCCGCGCTCCGCAGCTGGCTCGAGTCCGACGTCAAGCCGGTCGTGAACGACTACTGGGACCGCGCCGAGTTCCCGAAGGAGATCCTTCCCGCCTTCCACCAGCAGCCCGTGTTCGGCATGCAGTGGGACGAGACGAAGAGCTTCGAGAACTCGGCGGTCTACCGCGGCTGGGTCGCACTCGAGCTCGCGCGCGTCGACGCGTCGGTCGCCACCTACGTGGGCGTGCAGAACGGGCTCGCCCTCGGCGCCGTCGCGGTCTGCGGGTCGCCCGAGCAGCGGGCCGAGTGGCTGCCGAAGCTCGCCGACGGCTCCGTCATCGGCGCGTTCGGCCTGACCGAGCCGCTCTCCGGCTCCGACTCCGCGCAGGGCCTGCGCACGACCGCGACCCGCGACGGCGACGAGTGGGTGCTCAACGGCTCCAAGCGCTGGATCGGCAACGCGACGTGGAGCGACATCGTCGTCATCTGGGCGAAGGACACCGCCGACGGCCAGGTCAAGGGCTTCATCGTGCCGACCTCGACGCCCGGCTACACGGCGACCAAGATCGAGCGAAAGCAGGCGCTGCGCATCGTGCAGAACGCCGACATCGTGCTCGAGGACGTGCGCGTGCCCGAGACCCTCCGCCTGCAGAACGCCAACTCGTTCCGCGACACCGCCGCCGTGCTGCGCCTCACGCGTGCCGAGGTGGCATGGGCGTCGGTGGGCGTCGCGATCGGCGCGTACGAGGCCGCCCTCGCCTATGCGCAGGAGCGCGTGCAGTTCGGCAAGCCCATCGCATCCCACCAGCTCGTGCAGCAGCACCTCGCGGAGATGATCGGCGGCATCACGGCATCGATCGCGATGTGCACGCGCGTCTCGGAGATGCTCGACGAGGGCACGCAGAAGGACGAGCACGCCGCCCTCGCGAAGGCCTACGCGACGAGCCGGATGCGCGAGGTCGTCGCGCGGGCGCGCGAGGTCATGGGCGGCAACGGCATCGTGCTCGACTACGACGCCGCCCGGTTCTTCAACGACGCCGAGGCGCTCTACTCGTACGAGGGCACGCGCGAGATGAACACGCTCATCGTCGGTCGCGCGCTCACCGGCAAGGCGGCGTTCGTCTGAGTCTTTCGGCGCCGCGATGATCCGCGGCACAGCGCCGGGAGCCGGCACGAGCGCGGTCGCGCCGTCTCCCGAGTGCGCACAGGGCGACGTCTAGCCTCGGGCGAGGATCTCGCCGTGGGGCATGACCATCCAGCCGCTCTCGTCGTCGCGCCAACCGAGCCAGCCGTCGCGCACGAGGTCGAGGGTCGCGCGGTCGCCGATGCCGGTCGCGAGCACGCCCGAGGCGTACTCCGACTCGACGGCGCGGTCGGCCCACAGGCCGCCCCACCAGTCGCGGGTCGGCTCGTCCGTCCAGCACCACACGGATGCGCCGGCCTCGACCTCGGTGAAACCCGCCTGCTGCGCCCACGACTTCAGCCGGCGCCCGGCATCCGGATTGCCGCGGTTGTGCCGGGCGAGGCGGACGTACGTGTCGCGCCAGGCGTCGAGGCCCGCGGAGTCGGGGAAGACGATCGAGCCGACGTAGTCGCAATCCCGCGCCGCCACGATGCCGTCGGGCGACACGAGGCCCCGCCATGCGGCGAGCGCCTCGACGGGCCGGCCGAGGTGCTGCAGCACCTGGTGGGCGTGCACGATGTCGAACGACCCGTCGGCGAAGCCGGGCGCGTAGGCGTCGGCGACGCGGAACTCGACGTTGTCGACGCCCTGCGCCTCGGCGAGCCGGGAGGCCTCGGCGACGACGGCCTCCGACGCGTCGATGCCGATGACCTTGCCGGGGTACACGAGACGCGCGAGATCGACGGTGATCGTGCCAGGACCCGCGCCCACGTCGAGGACGTTCATCCCGGGCCGCAGGTGCGGCACGAGGTAGGCAGCGGAGTTGGCGGCGGTGCGCCACCGGTGGGAGCGCAGCACGCTCTCGTGGTGGCCGAGGGTGTAGCGCTCGGGCATGCCGGAAAGCCTATGCCGCGTCCCCGAGTGTTACCTCCCCGATAGCCTGGAGCCATGCGCGCCGCGTCGAGCTACCAGCGCACCCTGGCGGTGCTCGCCTTCTTCACGCTCGCCGCCGGCGACTTCTGGCGCTACCTCCTCGGATGGTGGGGCTGGGGCGCGATCGCGGGACTGCTCCTGGTCCTCGTCGCGGTCGAGCTCGTGCGACAGCGCGTCGACCTGCGGCGCCTCCCGTTCTGGCTCCTCGCGTTCCTCGGCTTCGCGGCGCTCTCGATCGCGTGGTCCGCCTACCGGCCCGAGACGGCGGTCGCCGTGCTCGCGACGCTCGCCACGACGTGCCTCGCCGTCTTCGTCGCGACGTGCCTCACGTGGGAGGAGGCGCTCGAGACGCTGAGCGACGCGCTGCGCTGGGTGCTCGGCCTCTCGCTCGTGTTCGAGCTCGCCGTCGCCACGATCATCCGCCGTCCCGTGCTGCCCCTCTGGGTCGACTACAGCGACCTCGAGACGATCCCCCGCGCGTTCTACTGGTCGCGCAACCTGCTCCTCGAGGGCGGCCGCATCCAGGGCATCGTGGGCAACGCCAACATCCTCGGCATGCTCTCCCTCATCGCGATCATCGTGTTCGTGCTGCGGCTCGTCGCGCGCAAGGGGTCGCCGGTCTGGGGATGGACGTGGCTCGCCGCCGCCGTCGCCACGTTCGGCCTCACGCGCTCGTCGACCGTCATCGTCGCCGCCGTCGCCGTGGCGCTCGTCACGGTCTTCCTCGCGATCGTGCGCCGCACCACCGGGCGGGCGCGCGTCGTCGTCTTCGCGAGCGGGGTGGCGCTCGCGATCGCCGCGGGTGTCGTCGCGTTCCTCGCGCGCGGTCCCCTGCTCGCGCTGCTCGGCCGCTCGAGCGACCTCACGAACCGGCTCGACATCTGGCAGACCGTCGGCGAGCTCGCCCTCGAGCGCCCCGTGGCGGGATGGGGCTGGATCAGCTACTGGGCCCCCTGGGTCGAGCCGTTCCGCGACCTCGTCGTCATCAAGGGCGTCACCTACCTGCAGGCGCACAACGCGTGGCTCGACGTCTTCCTCCAGCTCGGGGCGATCGGAGTCGCGATCTTCGCGATCTTCGTGTTCGGCGCCCTCGTGCGCAGCTGGGGCATGGCCGCGGAGCTGACGCGCATCCGCTACGCGCCCGCCGAGCTGCGCTGGCCCGAGAACGCCGCTCCGCTCCTGCTGCTCGTCGCGCTGCTCGTGCAGAGCCTCGCCGAGAGCCGCCTCCTCATCGAGCTCGGCTTCGCGCTGCTCGTGATCATCGCCATCAAGACCGGGTGGCGCGACCCGGAGCGCGCGGACGCGGTGGAGTCGTGAGCGAGCGCCCGCAGCCGCGCGACGTCGCGCGCGCGTTCGCGGGTCTGCTGAGCACCCCGCGCTTCTCAGCGGTGCTCGCGACGACGGGCGTGGGCATCGCGGCGCTCAGCTACCCCCTCGTCCGCCTCACCGGATGGGCCGGATACCTCGCCGCGCTCTCGGGTGTCGTCACGCTCATGCTCGTGGTGCTCGTGGCGCGCCGACGCGAGCTCGATCGGCACGAGATCCCGCCGATCTCGCTGCTCGTCTTCGTCGCATGGGCGGGGATCTCGGTGGTCTGGAGCGAGTACCAGTGGGCGACCCTCGGCGGCGTCGCCTACCTCGTGGCGTACGCGTTCGTCGGCGTCTTCATCGCCTACACGCGCGACACCATCCAGATCGTGCGCACGTGGGGCGATGTGCTCCGCGTCGTGCTGGGCGCGTCGCTCGCGATCGAGGTCTTCTCGGGCATCCTCATCGACACCCCGATCCCGTTCCTCAACGTGCAGGCGCGCATCGCCGAGCTGGGCCCCATCTCCGGCGTGCTGCAGACGCGGAACCAGCTCGGCCTCCTCGCCGTGATCGGCGCGGTGAGCTTCGCGACCGAGCTGCGCACACGCTCGGTGCGACCGCTCGTCGGCATCCTGTCGCTCATCGGCGCCGGCGTCTGCATCGTGCTGACGCAATCCCCCATCATCCTGGGCACGACGGTCGTCGTCGCCGTCGCCGCAGCGGTGCTGTACGGCGTGCGGCGCGTCCGCCCCGACCACCGGCAGGCGTGGCAGTTCGTGATCCTCGGCGTGGCCGTCGCCGTCATCGTCGTCGCCTGGATCTTCCGCGGCGCGCTCGTGAGCGTCTTCAACGCCCAGGGCGCGCTCGACTACCGCCTCCATCTGTGGCAGAAGATCGTGGCGCTCTTCCCGGGGAACACCGTCGAGGGCTGGGGCTGGGTCGGGCGCTGGCATCCCGACATCCCGCCGTTCATCGCGCTCAGCGCCTCGGGTGTGCGCCCCTCGCAGTCGGCGCTCAACGCCTACCTCGACGTGCTCTTCCAGCTGGGCATCATCGGCCTCGTGATCTTCGTCGGGATGCTCGGGCTCGCGTTCACGCGGTCGTGGCTCCTCGCGGGACGCCGACGCAGCGTCATCTACGCCTGGCCCGCGCTCATCCTCGTCACGCTGCTGCTCGTCTCGCTCGCCGAGAGCCCGATCCTCGTCGAGTTCGGGTGGCTGACCTTCGTCGTGTGCTGCGTCACCGCGTCCCGCGAGCTGAGCTGGCGCTCGGCGCTGCGGACGCCGCCGCCGAAGGACGACGCAGATCCCACCGCCTGACGCCGAGCGTCAGCGGGCGGCCCACGCGGAGCGGAGGATGTCGCCGAGGTCGTGCGCGGGACTCCAGCCGAGGTCCGTTCGAAGGCGCGTCGCGTCGGCGACGACAATCGCCGGATCGCCCTCGCGCCTCGGCTCGACGCGCGGCACGATGCCCGAGCCGGCGAGCTCCAGCAGGCGGCCGACGACCTCTCGCACGCTCGCCCCATCCCCCGTGCCGACGTTGTACACGCGGTGCCCCGAGGCCGAGTCGAGGGCGTCGAGCGCCGCGAGGTGGGCCGCGGCGATATCGGAGACGTGCACGTAGTCGCGCACGCACGTGCCGTCGATCGTGTCGTAGTCGTCGCCGTAGATGACGGGCGGCCGGCCGTCCCGGATCGCGCGCACCACGAGCGGGATGAGGTTGTGAGGCTCCGCCTCGGCGAGCGCGGGTTCCTCGGAGCCCGCGACGTTGAAGTACCGCAGGCTGATCGCAGCGCCGCCGGTCGCCTCCGCGTGCGCGTCGACGAGCTTCTCGCCCGCGAGCTTGCTGTGTCCGTAGGGGTTGGAGGGCTCGAGGAGGTCGTCTTCCGTGACGGCTCGAGGGGACGACGCGTAGACCGCGGCGGTCGACGAGAAGACGATGCGACGTACGCCGGCGGCTTCGGCCGCCAGGAGCACCGTGACGAGTCCCCCGACGTTCTGCTGGAAGTACCACGCGGGGCGCGCGACCGACTCGTCGACGCGCTTCCGCGCCGCGAGGTGGATGACCGAAGCGACCCCGTTGCGGCGCAGGAACTCGGTCAGAGGCTCGACCGCGCCGGTGTCCGCGAGATCCAGGCCCAGGAACGCCACGCGGTCGTCGCGCACGGAGCCGCCGGGGAGGTCGACCACCGCCACCCGCTCGCCGCGTGCGAGCAGAGCGCGGACGACGTGTCGGCCGATATAGCCCGCGCCGCCCGTGACGAGAGTGCTCACGTCAGGGCCCCGACGACAGCTCGCGCGCGCAGCGCGGGGGTCAGCCGATCCACTTCATCCCGCCCCAGCCGACGCCGATCTGGCGTGCAGAAGCCCAGCCACCGCGGCCATCACCGCCGTACAGCCAGAGCGAGCCGTCGACGTGGCGCGCCATGACGTCCGGCACCCGGTCTCCCGTGAAGTCGCCAGGGCTGTAGATGTTGCTCATGCCGCCCCAGCCGACGCCGATCTGGCGACCCGGCAGCCATCCGGAGGCACCGGTGCCCGCATAGAGCCAGAGCAGGCCGGAGGTGTCCCGGGCGAGGAGATCGGGGTAGCCGTCGCTGTCGAAGTCACCGGCGGGTACCAGCGTGTCCATGATGTTCCAGCCGTTGCCGACCTGCTTGGCCACCCCGAAAGCTCCGGCGCCGTTCGACGGATAGAGCCAGAGGACCCCGCCCGGATCGCGCGCGAGGAGGTCGATCGTGCCGTCGCCGTTCTGATCTCCCGCGACCATGATCGCCGTGAAGGACGACCATCCATGACCGATCTGCTTCGGCGACCCGAGCTTGCCCGTCCCGTCGCCCGAGTAGAGCCAGAGGAAGCCCCCGGCGTCGCGGGTGATGACGTCGGGCGTGCCGTTGCGGTCGAAGTCGCCCGCGCCCATGATCGCCGTCATGCCGCCCCAGCCGGTCGCCGCGACGAGCGAGGACCGCCATCCGGATGCCGCGTTGCCGCGGTAGAGCAGCGCGTCTCCCGACGCCGTCACCGCGAGCACGTCACGAGCGCCGTCGCCGTCGAGGTCGCCGACGCCGCCGGGCTCGACGAACTGACGGACGGCGGGCGCGCCGATGCCCGCGATGGACGTCATGCCCTGCCAGCCGATGCCGATCTGGGTGCCGTCGCCGATGAAGCCCGCCGCGCCGTTGCCGCGGTAGAGGTACAGGAGGCCCCCCGCCGTACGCGCGAGCAGGTCGCCGTTGCCGTCGCCGGTGAAGTCGCCGGCCGACGTGATGAAGGTCATGCCGCCCCACCCGACGCCGATCTGCCGCCCCCACAGCCAGCTGACGCTTCCGTCACCCGCGTAGACGTAGAGGTTGCCGGACGCGTCGCGCGCCATGACGTCGGGACGACCGTCGCCGGTGAAATCCCCGGGCGAGAAGATGTACGTCATCGCACCCCAACCCCAGCCGACGATGCGCGGCGGCTGGAGCTTGCCCCGGCCGGTCCCGGCCCAGAGCGTGAGGTTGCCGGACGCGTCGCGCGACATCACGTCCGGCACGCCGTCACGGTTGAAATCGCCCGGCGAGAAGGTGAGGTCGGCGTTCCAGCCGGTCGCCACGACACGGGAGGTGCCCAGCTGCCCCTCGTTGTCGATGGGGAAGAGCAGGAGCTCCTTGGCGGTGTTGACCGCCAGGATGTCGCGCTGTCCGTCACCGTCGAAATCGCCGGCTCCGAAGGCGGTCACGAGGTCGGTGCGACCCGATGCGAGGTCGCTCACGACCGACCAGCTGCCGCGGCCGTCGCCGCGGTAGAGCTTCAGCCCTCCCGTGCCGTCGATCGTGACGAGGCCGGGTGCGGTGTTGAGCGAGCCGACGGGGAAGCCCTGCGTCGAGCCGAACCAGGAGTTGTAGAAGCGCCAGAAGTTGCGGTTGCCGTACGAGGAGCAGCTGTCGCCGACGCCGTTCATGTTCGCGAGCGCGGCCGCGTTGGGCTGGTAGGGCGTGTAGGAGTAGAGAGCGGCGGTCGCGTAGTTCTGCACGTTGACGACCGTCGACCCGCACGCGGTGTTCGGGTGGAACCCGATCGACTGGATGCCCGGCTGACGCGCGAAGCGGTCGGCCTTGTAGGTCATGAGCTGCTTCGCGCCGAGATAGACCTGGTTGCCGAAGCCCAGCGCGTAGGCGGCGCACGGGGCCGTGTCGGGGCACGCCATGCCCATCGCGCGGTCGACGGCGCCCTGGCTCGGGGAGGGGCTCGTGACGAGCCCCTGCTCCTTCTGGAGCGTCACCAGGATGACCTTCGCGCTGATGCTGCACGCCTGCTGGGCGCGGAAGATGATCGCCGCCGCGCTCAGGTAGCCGCCCTGGAAAGCGCGGCAGATGAGGTTGCCCGTGGAGTTCGAGTACGACGCTGCGCGGCTGTCGACGTTCACACGCAGGTTCTTGACGCAGAGGGAGTTGCCGCACGCGCCGACCATGCCATTGAGGAACGTCTGGATCTCGGCCTCGGTCATCGCGGTCGAGTCGTAGAAGAGCGCGTCGGAGATGATGTTGCCGGCGTTCCAGTCGGCGGCGGTGACCGCCTCGGTGCGTTCGGCGGGAGCACTCACGGCGAGCCCGGTCGCCAGCACGGCGACCCCGGCGGCGATCGCCAGCATCCGTCGAATACGCAGTCTCATCTCGGCACCTCCCCGAACGCCGATATGACGTCACACCCCGCTCGACCAGCCACGATACGGGAAGTTCCTGCGGGCACCCGGCATTTCGGGAGCCTGGGAGCGCCTGGTGCGGGGAGTCCCCAGTGTCGACTACTACGATGTCCCACGGGCCATCCGCCCGAACGTAGATCCCCTCCTGGAGCAGATATGAGCCCTGCCGCATCCGTCCACGAGACCGCTGACGTCTCGCCGGAGGCGCGCATCGCCGACGGGTCGAAGGTCTGGCACTACGCGCAGGTGCGCGAGCAGGCCGTGCTGGGTGCGAACTGCATCATCGGCCGAGGCGCGTACATCGG
The DNA here is from genome assembly GCA_023432005.1 of Actinomycetes bacterium. GTDB lineage: Bacteria > Actinomycetota > Actinomycetes > Actinomycetales > Microbacteriaceae > Homoserinibacter. The sequence continues at coordinate 11,289 of JAEYVF010000004.1, read as the reverse complement.
CACGGGCGTCACCCTCGGCGACAACTGCAAGGTGCAGAACTACGCGCTCGTCTACGAGCCGGCGAAGCTCGCGCGAGGAGTCTTCATCGGGCCGGCGGTCGTGCTCACCAACGACCACTTCCCGCGCGCGATCAACGCCGACGGCAGTCCCAAGTCGGCGCACGACTGGGAGCCCGTGGGGGTCACGATCGGCGAGGGCGCGTCAGTCGGCGCCAACTCGACCTGCATCGCCCCCGTGAGGATCGGCGCGTGGGCGCTCGTCGGATCGGGCTCGGTGGTCGTCAAGGATGTCCCGGACTTCGCGCTCGTCGTCGGCAACCCGGCACGGCGCATCGGATGGGTCGGCAAGGCGGGTCATCCCCTTCGCGAGGAAGCTCCCGGCGACTGGGTCTGCCCCGTGACGGGTGACCGATACCACCAGACCGGGCCCGATGAACTGAATGAGGTAGAACAGGCATGATCCCCGCAGCTAAGCCCGAGGTCGGCGCAGAGGAGCGCGCAGCAGTCGAGCGCGTCATGCTCTCGGGCATGCTCGCCCAGGGCCCCGAGGTCGCGGCCTTCGAGCAGGAGTTCTCGGCCGTCGCGGACGGCGCGCACTCGGTGGCGGTCAACTCCGGCACCTCCGCGCTGCACATGGCCTTCATCGCGGGAGGCGTGGGCCCCGGCGACGAGGTCATCGTGCCGTCGTTCAGCTTCGCCGCCACCGCGAACGCGGTCGCGCTGGCGGGGGCGACGCCCGTCTTCGCCGACATCGAGCTCGATCACTTCAACCTCGCACCCGAGGCGGTCGAGGCGGCCATCACGCCGCGCACCCGCGCGATCATGCCGGTGCACCTGTACGGGCACCCCGCGGATCTGCGCCGTTTCTCGCAGATCGCCGAGAAGCACGACCTGCTGCTCTTCGAGGACGCGGCGCAGGCGCACGCGGCCTCCGTCGACGGGCGACCCGTCGGCAGCTGGGGTCTCGCGGGGTCGTTCTCGTTCTACCCGACGAAGAACATGACCTCGGGCGAGGGCGGCATGGTCACGACCCGGTCCGACGAGCTCGCGCGCGCCGTCCGCGTGCTCCGCAACCAGGGCATGGAGCGCCGCTACGAGAACGAGGTCGTGGGCTTCAACACCCGCATGACCGACATCCACGCCGCCATCGGCCGCGTGCAGCTCACGAAGCTCGCGGATTGGACGGCGAAGCGCCAGGCCAACGCCGCGTTCTTCGATGCGAACCTCGAGGGTGTCGTCACGCCCCCCGTCGCCGACGGCGCCGTGCACGTCTACCACCAGTACACGATCCGAGTCGTCGACCATGATCGCGACGCCTTCGCGGCAGCACTCGCCGAGCGCGGCGTGGGCAGCGGCGTCTACTACCCGACGCCCATCCACCGTCTCCCCTCCTTCGGCCAGGAGCTCGACCTCCCCGTCACGGAGGTCGCAGCCCAGCAGGTGCTCTCGCTCCCGGTCTACCCCTCGCTCACGCAGGCCGAGCTCGAGACGATCGTCGACGCCGTGAACACCGTCGCGAAGGCGGGCGCCTGATGACGCTGCGCGCCGGAGTGCTCGGCCTCGGCGTCATGGGGCGCCACCACACCCGCGTTCTCAACGGGCTCGACGGCGTCGAGTTCCTCGGTGTCTACGACCCGGCCCCGAGCGCCCCCGAGAGCGTCGAGGGCCGCCCCGTGATCCGCGACCTCGAGCAGTTCCTCGATCTCGGCTTCGACTACTGCGTCGTCGCCGCACCGACGATCTACCACCTCGACATCGGCACGGCCCTCGCGGAGCGCGGCATCCACGCCCTCATCGAGAAGCCGGTCGCCTCGACGACCGAGGCCGCCACGCAGCTGCGCGACCTCTTCGAGCAGAAGGGGCTCATCGGCGGCGTCGGCCACATCGAGCGCTACAACCCGGCGCTCCAGTCGGCGCGCGTGCGCATCGAGGACGGCCTCATCGGCGACATCTACCAGATCGCGACGCGGCGCCAGGGCCCCTTCCCCGGCCGGATCGCCGACGTCGGCGTCATCAAGGATCTCGCCTCCCACGACATCGACCTCACCGCGTGGGTCAGCCAGCAGGAGTACCTCAACGTCAACGCCCGCACGGCCCACCAGAGCGGCCGCGACCACGAGGACATGCTCATCGCCGTCGGCACCCTGAGCAAGGGCACGATCGCCTCGCACACCGTGAACTGGCTCACCCCGTTCAAGGAGCGCACGACCGTCATCACGGGCGAGAAGGGCGCGCTCGTCGTCGACACCCTCACCGCCGACCTCACGCTGTATCAGAACGGCGTCGTCGAGGACTCGTGGCAGGGGATCGCGTCGTTCCGAGGCGTCTCCGAAGGGGACGTCACGCGGTTCGCGCTCGCGAAGAAGGAGCCCCTGCTCGCCGAGCACGAGGCGTTCCGCGACGCCGTCCGCACGGGTGATCGCTCCCGCATCGTGACCCTCGCAGAGGGAACGAACGTCGTGCGCATCGCGGAGGAGCTCGCGGTCGACGGCCTCTCCCACCGCTGATCCGTCCCGTGCGCGGGCTCAGCTCGCGGAGCGCGGGCGCGCGGCCGCATGGATCGGAACCGCAGGTACAGGGCCGTAGCATGTGAGTGGCCACTCGGCCGCACCGACCATGACAGACTCCCCCTCGCCCCTCACCGAGCGCATGCCGCGCGTCGACGAGCTCACCGGCATGCGCTGGTGGGCCGCGTTCTACGTCTTCGGCTACCACATGCTCGTGTTCGCGCCGCTCCCGGGCATCGCCTCGGCCGTGCTCGAGTACGGCTACATCGGCGTGACGTTCTTCTTCGTGCTGTCCGGTTTCGTGCTCACCTGGTCGCGGTCGCCGAGGGTGTCCCAGTCGACGTTCTACTGGCGCCGGTTCGCGCGCATCTATCCGTCGCACTTCGTGGCGCTGCTGCTCGCGATCCCCGTCTTCACGAGCTTCGCGCCGGACCCCGATCAGTGGTGGGTCCACGCGTTCAACCCGGTCATCATCCTGCTGTCGTTCCTGCTCCTGCAGGGCTGGTCACGTGACCCCGGCATCCTCTTCTCGGGCAACCCCGCCGCGTGGACGCTCACGTGCGAGATGTTCTTCTACGCGATGCACCCGTACCTCAGCCGGCTGCTCGACAGGCTGCGCACGCGCGGCGCGCTCGTGTTCGTCGGCGTCGTCATCGCCGTCGCGTTCGTGTACCGTGCCGCGGCGCTCGTGTGGCCGACGGAGTGGTGGGCCGCCGGGATGCCGTGGCCGATCGTGCGGCTCACGGAGTTCGCGATCGGCATGGGCCTCGCGTGGGCGTTCCGCTCCGGATGGCGCCCGCGTGTGCCCGTGACGCTCGGGGTCGGCGCGCTCATCGCCACGATCCTCGCCCTCACCGCGGCTCGGGTGCTGCTGCCGGGCAGCACCGCCGTCGGCGTCGTCGCCGGTTTCAGCAACGAGATCATCACCGTCGCGTGCGCTCTCGCGATCGTCGCGCTCGCCGCCCGCCGCCTCTCCGGACGGCGTTCGGTGTTCGCGAGCCGCCTCATGGTCGTGCTCGGTGAGTGGTCGTACGCCTTCTATCTCGTGCACGCGACGTTCATCTACCTCGCGCTCACCTGGCTCGGACCCCAGGAGGTCGGCTGGTCGAACCTCGTGTGGTTCGCCGTCGTCTTCGTCATCGCGCTCGCCGGCGCCGCCGCGCTCCACTACCTCGTCGAGCGTCCGTTCGAGCGCTGGCTGCGGGCCTGGAAGGACCGCCGCGACGCGGCGCGGGTGGCCACGCGCGCCGAGGCCGACGCGGTGGTCGTCGAGCCGGCTCAGACGAAGTAGCCGCCCACGTAGGTGCGCAACGGCCCCTGACGGTGCAGCGCCATGACCGGGTTCCGGGTGAGCACCACGTCGGCGGAGCGGTAGTTCCAGCGACGTCGGAGGAGGTCCATGAGCTCGTCGACCGGCGTGACCTCGTCGAGGATGCCGTCGAGCACCTTGTGATCGATGAGCGAGAGCCACGCGTCGACGGGCCCGCCCCATGCGAGGATGCGGCGCACGACCCCCGCGAGCGCGGCGCGCTCGCCCTCCGGCCACGGGTCCTGCTGGGCGCGGTTGACGAGCGCGTCGAAGACGTGCATGCGGATGATCTTGATGGCGATCGCCCCCCGCTCCGCCTTGTCGAGCCCCGCGAAGCGCGGGGCGTCGATGATGTGATCCAGGAACGCGAAGTCGGCCGCGATGGTGCGCGGACCGGACGTGACGCGATCCGCCGCATCCGCGTGGACGAGGTAGCCGGGTCCCGAGCGGGCGAAGGCGATGCGTGCTCCGGAGAACCACAGGGCCGTGACATACGGCAGGTCCTCGCCTGACGCGAGACCCGCCGGGAAACGGAGGTCGCCGAACCGCGCGCGCGAGACGAGGCCGAGGGGCGCACTGCGGTACGCGAGTCGGTCCTTCACCGGATGCAGCCCGATGCTGCGGCGAGGACGGGCGGGTGGCGAGAGCTCCTTGCCGCCGCCCTCGTGGCGGATCTGCGCGATGACGACATCGGCGTCCGCCGCGCGCTGCAGCGCGAGCCAGGAGTCGATCGCCCCCGGCTCGAACTCGTCGTCGGATCCGAGCAATGCCACGAAGTCGCCCGTGGCAGCGTCGAATCCGTGGTTCATCGGGCCCGAGGGGCTCGGGATGCCGTCGCGCAGGTCGAGCAGCAGGACGCGTTCGTCGTCGGCCCAGGAGCCGAGGTTCGCGCGGATCACCTCGCGGTCGATGTTGTGGGCGACGACGATGACTCGCACGTCGGCTCTCGTGTGCCCGAGCACCGAGCCGACGGCGCGCGCGATGGGGCGCGTGGCCGAGTGCACGGCGATGACGACGTCGACGCGCGGCGAGGTCATCACGACGCCGCCGACGGGGTCACCGCCGCGGAGCGCCCGATGCGATGCAGCGCGACCCCCGGCCAGAGCGCCGCGTCGACGATCCCGCGGCCGTCGACGACGGCCGTCGCCCCGGGGACGTCCTCCGCCCCGAGCACCGCGTACTCGGGGTGGTCCGCCTGGACCACGACGGCATCCGCGCTCTCGCCGAGCTCGAAGGGGGTGAAACCGAGGCCCGCGACCTCATCGCGGCTGTAGAGGGGGTCGTGGACGAGCACGGTGGCGCCGCGGCTCTCGAGCTCCGCCACGGTCGGGAAGACACCGGAGAAGGCCGACTCCTTGACCCGCCCTCGATACGAGATGCCGAGCACGACGACGCGGCGACCGGCGAGCCCTCCGAGCGCGCCCTCGAGCACGCCGACGGCGTAGGCCGGCATCGTGCTGTTGGCTTCCCGTGCGGCGCGCACGATCGTGGCATCCGGATCGTTCCAGAGGTAGAGACGGGGGTACACGGGGATGCAGTGGCCGCCTACCGCGATGCCCGGTCGGTGGATGTGGCTGTAGGGCTGCGAGTTCGACGCCTCGATGACGGCGAACACGTCGACGCCGAGCCTGTCGGCGTAGCGGGCGAACTGATTGGCGAGGCCGATATTGACGTCGCGGTAGGTGGTCTCGGCGAGCTTCGCGAACTCGGCCGCCTCCGCGCTGCCGAGATCCCACACCCCGTTCGGGCGATCGAGATCGTCGCGCGCGTCGAACTCGAGCACCTCCTCGTAGAAGGCGACGGCACGGGCGGCGCCCTCGGGGCCGAGGCCGCCCACGAGCTTCGGATAGCGGCGCAGGTCGCTGAAGACCCGGCCGGTGAGCACGCGCTCGGGCGAGAAGACGACGTGGAAGTCGCGCCCCTCGACGAGCCCGGACGCCGCCTCGAGACGCGGCGCCCAGCGCTCGCGCGTCGTGCCGACCGGGAGGGTGGTCTCGTAGGAGACGAGCGTGCCCGGCGTGAGCAGACGGCCGAGCTCGTCGGTCGCGGCGTCCATCCAGGCGAAATCGGGTCGGGCATCCGCGTCGACGAAGAGCGGTACGACCACCACGACGGCGTCGGCCCCGGGGACCGCCTCCGCGTAGTCGGTGGTCGCGGAGAGCAGTCCGTCGGCGACCACCTGGGCGAGCTTCCCGTCGAGCCCCGCCTCGCCCGGGAACGGGACGCGCGCCGCGTTGACGTCCGCGACGAGGTCGGCGTTCACGTCGACGCCGACCACGGTGTGCCCTCGGGTCGCGAACTGGACGGCCAGGGGAAGGCCGATCTTGCCGAGGGCGATGACGGCGATCTTCACATGGATCCTTGCGTCGGGGAACGGGGCGGCGACGAGCCGATACAGTCTACCGACGGCCGGGATGCGCCCGCCCGATGGCAGGTAGGGTCGTCGGGTGAAGGTGCTCAGTGTCGTGGGGGCGCGGCCCCAGTTCGTGAAGCTCGCGGCGATCGCCCGGGAGTTCCGGGCCGCCGGTGTCGACCACGTGATCGTGCACACCGGCCAGCACTACGACCCCGAGCTCTCGGACGTGTTCTTCCGCGACCTCGACATCCCCGCGCCCGACGAGCACCTCGGCGTCGGCAGCGGAAGCCACGGGGTTCAGACCGGCGCGATACTCGCCGCGCTCGACGACGTCCTCCTTCGCCACCGGCCGGACTGGGTGCTCGTGTACGGCGACACCAACTCGACCGTCGCCGCGGCGCTCAGCGCGGTCAAGCTCCACCTCCCGGTCGCGCACCTCGAGGCGGGGCTCCGCTCCTTCAACCGACGGATGCCCGAGGAGCACAACCGCGTGCTGACCGACCACGCCGCCGACCTGTGCCTCGCGCCCACCGCGGTCGCGATGGCGCACCTCGCAGCCGAGGGCCTCGCCGAGGTCTCCGTCGAGGTCGGCGACGTCATGGTCGACGTGCTCTACGCGACCCGCGACCGACTGGGGATCGCTCCCGACCTCGAGCGCAGCGGCTACCTCGCGACGCTCCACCGTGCCGAGACGACGGACGATCCCGAGCGACTCGAGACGATCCTCTCCGCCCTCGCGGAGCTCGATGATCACGTCACCCTCTTCGCGCACCCGCGACTCGTTGCCCGGGCGGGCGAGCTCGGCGTCGAGCTCGAGCGAGGCGGCATCGACGTGCGGCCACCCGCGGCCTACCCGGACCTCGTGCGGGCCGTGGCGTCGAGCCGCGGCGTCGTGACCGACTCGGGCGGCCTCCAGAAGGAGGCCTTCCTGCTCCGCACCCCGTGCACGACCGTGCGCAGCGAGACGGAGTGGGTCGAGACGATCGAACTCGGATGGAACGTGCTCGCCACCACTCGCGAGGGCATCATCGCGGCCGCCGCGCGTCCCGCTCCGACACCGACGGATGCCGCTCCCTACGGCGCGGGCGACACGGCCGCGCGGGTGCGGCGCGCGCTCGAGGAGCGCATCCGCTGACGGCGAGCGACCGTCAGGCTCGCGGCGAGGTCGGGGCGAGGCGCTCGATCGCGCGCACCCAGACCTCCACCTGGCTGTCTGCCGAGAGCGCGTCCGCCGCGCGGTCGGCTGCCGCCTTGAAGCCGCGAACGGCATCGGGGGTGAGGGAATCGAGCGCGGCGCGCACGGCGTCCGTCGTGAAGTCGGCTGCCACGACGCCGAGGCCGTGCTCTCCGAGCACGACCGACATCTCGGGAGAGGGCCCGATGAGCAGTGCGAGCCTCGCCTGCACGTAGTCGAAGAACTTGTTCGGCAAGGCGTTCTCGTTGTTGAAGCTCGTCGGCGGGAGCACGTGGACCCCCACGTCGTACTCGTTGAGCCGGGCGACGAGCTCCCTCTGGGGCACCGGGTCGCGCATCCTGATCCGGGGGCCCAGTTCGCCGGCGAGGTCGACCAGCTGCGCCAGGTACGCGGTGTCGTTGGGCATGAGGTACAGGTCGAGGGTGATGTCGGCGCTCGACGCCGCGACGGCGCGCATCACGATCTCGAGCTGCCGGCTCGGCTGCGCGTTCCCGCTGTGGACCAGGCGGATCGGCTCCCCGACCGGGCCGACGGGGAGATCGGCGCGCGGCGTGGCGTTCGTGACGACCTCGCAGTCGAGTCCGAACGCTCGATAGGCGTCGGCGATGCCCCGGCCCACCGTCGTCCAGGAGGCTGCTCTCGGCGTGTAGCGGCGCAGGAGCCAGGTGAGGTACTCCGTCTGCCGGCGCCCCCCGGGGCTGTCGTCGTGGATGCCGGGGAAGTACTCGTGCAGGTCGACGTGGAGGTGCGCCGGATCGACGACGCGCAAGGCCGGCTCCACCGTGTCGATGTCGTCGGCGAGCGCCACGTCGAAGCGCCGCCCGCGGAGCACGCGGTGTGCCGCGCGCACGTACGGGAGCCGGTGGTAGATGGCGCGCCAGTTGCGTGAGCTGTCGATGGCGTCCGTCATCAGGTAGCGCAGCGATCGCAGCGGCCGCGGGATCGAGCCGGATGGCGCGGGGGTCACGATGTCGACGCGGAGATGCTCGACCCCCGGCATGTCCAGCTCGCCGAAGCCGCACGTGGTGAGCTCGTACCGCCCCGAGAACGCGCGGACCTGCTTGAGCACGCGAGCGTCGTTCGCGATCTCGGAGAACGAGATCAGCAGCATGCGAGGACGGGTCATGGCCGCTCAGCCTAGGGCATCCAGCACGGCCGTCAGCCGTGCTCTCGACGCCGTGAACGACGCGTTGTCGAGCACCCACTGCCGGCCGCGCTCCGCGAGCGCGCGCGCGCGATCGGGCTCGTCGAGGAGAGCACGCAGCGAGTCCACGACCGCGAAGTGCTCGGTCGGCACCCAGGCCTCGTTCGAGCCCTTCGGCAGCTCCGGGTCGAGGCGCTCGTCGGCGCTCGTCACCACGGCGCAGCCCGCCGCGAGACCCTCGACCCCGAACACGCCCGGGACGTAGGAGTAGAACTCGTTCAGCACGATGTGCGCCCGCTCGAGAGCCTCGCGCACGCGGTCGTGCGACACCCCCGACAACTCGACGTACTCGAAGTCGTAGCCTTCGCGGCGCAGCCTGGCGACCGCCGCCCGCACGAGCTGCGTGCCCTTGAGCGCGGGCGAGGACGGCGCGTGGAGGACGACGGGGCGTGCGACGTCGTCGAACTTGTCGAGGCTCTCGACGATCTCGTCGTCGGGATGGAAGTAGAGGAACGGATGCGCGCCGGGGGCCAGGTAGCTCAACTGGTCGATGGCCGCGTTGAATACGGCGTCGGCGTAGCGGTTGGCCGACTCGGCGAGACGGCGCTTCGCGTCGTCGTAGCCGGGCGAGGTGAAGACCGGGTTCACGACGCCCAGGTAGGTGGCGATGTTCGGACGCCCCGTCTCGGCCTCGAGCTCGCGCATGAGCCGGGGCGAGCGGATGTCGTTGCCCGTGAAGTAGCACACGATGCGCACGCCGCGCTTCGACAGGAAGCGGAACTCGAACTCGCGCTGGTCGTGGGCGACGTTGAGGAACCCCTCGCCCCCCACGTAGATGACCCCCCGCGCGTGGGCCGCGAGGGTGCCGAGGCGGTAGGGGCCGAGGAACCACGCGCGAAGCGTGTCGAGCCCCGGGAAGGCCCGACGTGACGGCGCGTAGTCGTAGGGGAAGGTGTAGAAGGGATGCGGCGCGAGCAGCACCGAGCGCGCGCCGGGCAGCGCCGTCGCGATCCGGTGCACGAGCGCGGCGACCTCGTAGGGCCCCACGAGCCACTCCGCGTCGCCCGAGCGCCGGGGGCGCAGCCGCGCGAGCGCCCAGGCGATGTGCAGAACGACCACCTGGACCGCGAATCGCACGCGGACCGTCATCCGATACACGCCCGCTACCTCCTGCAGAACTTGACGTAGAAGCTCTTCGGCACCCGGTTGAGCTTCATGAGGACCCAGAACAGCGGACGCAGCCGTTCGAACCGCCGCTTGTAGGTCGGGTAGTCCCGGTAGGTGCGCGCCGGCATCGTCATGAGCTCGTCGAACTCGGCGTCGCTCAGATGCAAGCGCTTCTTGACCATCGCGATCAGCTCGGGGTCGGGGTAGCGCGGTGCGAAGAACCGCTCACGCGCCTCGTCGCGGTCGAGCTGCCCCGATCGCACGAGCGCCGAGAGCTCGATCTGCCGGAAGTTGATCTGGAACCGCTTGGGCAGGAAGAAGGTGTGGTAGAACGCGGTGAACCGGTTCTCCAGGTGGTGCCCGCCGTACCACTGCCAGCCGTACTCCTCGGTGAGGAATCGCTTGGCGGCCTCCTTGTCGTAGTCGACCCAGTAGAGCGGGCGCGTGCGCTCGATGCCGCTGAATGCCGACCACCGCAGGAAGTCGCGGAACTCCATGTTCGGATAGGTGCGCATGGGGACGGTGCCGAAGCGCTTGTGAACACCCCGGATGTAGCCGCCGTCCATGTAGAGCCACCCCATGGGCGAGACGCCCTCGGTGCGGAAGGAGTGCCCCTCGACGATGTGCTTGATGCCGTGCTTCTCCGCCGCGCGGTACAGCACGCCCATGAAGCCGATGTCGGTGGGCGCCTCGATGTCCTTGACGCCCGCGCGCATGAACGCGCGATAGATGTCGTCGTACTCGACGTTGTCGACCACGTAGGTCTCGAGGTCGACGCCGAGCTTGTCGAGCACGGCGTAGATGTTCGACGTCGCGGTCGGCGAGTTCCAGGTGTTGTCGAAGTGCACCGCGAGGGGGCGCACGCCGAGACCCACGAGCAGATGCGCGAGGTAGGACGAGTCCGTGCCGCCGCTCACCCCGATGATGCAGTCGTACTTCTGCCCGCGGCCCGCGCGCTTGAGCCGCTCGGCGAACGCCTCGAGAGCCGCCGTGCTGGCGGGCCCGATCGGGTACTGGGCGTCGAGCTCGTCGTGCAGGCCGCAGTAGTAGCAGATCGGCGACTCGTCGAGCCGCGAACCGGGCACATCCGAGGTGATGAGGCAGCGCTCGCACATGGTCGTCGCACTGAGGTCGCGACCGGGGATCTCGTAGCGCGGATCGACGCGCTCCTCGACCTCCGAGCGCCCCGGTCCGATGCTCCGCTCGAAGAGTCGCGCCAGCTCGGCAGGCGAGGGGTAGTTGATGAGGATGCTGTCGCGACCGCCCTGCATGACGAACTGCGTGCCGGCAGCCACCGCCGAGGCCTCGGCGAGCTGGATGGGCTCGGCGAGCTGCGCGCGCGTCCCGGCCCCGCCGTGAGCGATGACGGGCATGTCGACGCGCACCGTCACGTGGTGCACGAGCCCGAGGTCGATCCCGAGACGGGTGCCTTCGCGATCGATGCTCGTCACGAGCACCTCCCCGACGCCCACCTGGCTCGCGAGGTCGGTCCATTCGTCGAGGCTGAGCTCCGCCTCGTCGCGTCCGCCGCGCGTCGCGACGCGGTACGTCACGTCGACGAGGCGCACGTCGACCGCGCCGATCACCGCCTGCGAACCGAGCGATGCGACC
>JAEYVF010000186.1 GCA_023432005.1 Actinomycetes bacterium | reverse complement strand
TCATTGTCTCAATCTAGGAATCGGTCCCCGGCACGGCAACGGGGAGACCGGCGTGGCCGGCCTCCCCGTGCCGTGGTGCGAGGAGTGGGATTACTTGGGGGTCGCCGGGGACTCGACCTTGATCTCGCCCGCGATGATCTTGGCCTTCAGCTCCTCGAGCGTCTTGCCGAGGTCGGCCGGGACCTTGGACTCCCAGTCGTGGAACGGCGCGATGCCGACGCCGCCGTTCTCGAGGGTTCCGACGTAGGGCGTGGTGTCGAACTTGCCCTGCGCGGCGGCCACGACGGTGTCGTGGACACCGGCGTCGACGCCCTTCATGACCGAGGTCAGGAGGAGGTCGGCCACGTTCGGGTCGGTGTTGAACACGTCGGCGTCGACGCCGATGAGGGCGATGTCGCCGCCCTTCTCACGGATGGCCTCGCCCGCGCTCTGGTAGATCGGGCCGCCGACCGGGAGGAGCACGTCGGCACCCTGGTCGAGCAGGTTCTGCGCCGCGGTCTTCGCCTCGACGCCGGCCGCGAAGCCGCCGGTGAAGGAGCCGGTCTGCGAGTCCTTGTCCCAGCCGATGGCCTTGACCGACGCGCCGTTCTGCTCGTTGTAGTACGCGACGCCGTCGACGAAGCCGTCCATGAAGATCGTGACGGGGTTGATCTGGATGCCGCCGAAGGTGCCGACGACGCCGGTCTTCGAGGTGGCCGCGGCCGCGTAGCCGGCGAGGAACGCCGCCTCAGCCGTGTTGAAGAGGATCGGCTTGCCGTTCTCGGTGTCGTTCTTGCCGTCGAAGTCGCCGTCGAGGCTGTCGTCGACGATCGCGAACTCGACGTCGGGGTTGGCGTTCGCCGCGGTGATGGTGGCGGCCGACAGCAGGAAGCCGACGGTCACGATCATGTTGCAGCCCTGGCCGAGGAGGCCCTCGATGTTGGGCGCGAAGTCGTCCTCGGACGCCGACTCGACGGTCTTGGTCTCGATGCCGAGCTCCTCGCCGGCGGCCTCGAGGCCCTCCTTGCCGAGCTGGTTGAACGACTTGTCGTCGAATCCGCCGGAGTCGGAGACCATGCAGGCGAGGAAGTCGGATGCGCCGGACGCGTCCGGCGTCTCCTCGGGCGCCGATGCGCAGCCGCTGAGCACGAGGGCGCTCGCGCCGAGGATGGCGAGACCGGAGAGTCCGGCCTTGCGGGTCGTGATTGTCACTGTGTCCTCCAAGAAGTCGCCGGGCAGGATGACCGGCGGATCGCGATACACGTTACCTTCTGTGACGCACGCCGAGGACTGAGCACCGGCGCTCGCAACAGAAGAGTTACACACCCCCGCCCGTCCGGAAATAGCCAGGAAATGTTCGTGCTCACATGAGCACCGACGAGCCGGAGACGCGCTCGCACTCGGCCCCGGACGGGGGCCGGGACCAGCTCACAGGACGTCGTCGCGGCCGGAGAGCTTGAGGGCGTCGACGACGCTCTTGACGCGCTGCGCGTTGGCCGTCGTCGTGACGAGCAGCGCATCCGGGGTGTCGACGACCACGATGTCGTGCACGCCGATGAGCGAGATGATGCGATCCGACTGGCTCACCACGATGCCGCTGGAGGCGTCCGCGAGCACGCGCGCGTTCTCGCCGAGGATGGAGAGGTCGCTCGCGCGCCCCGCCGACTTGAGCTTCGCGACGGACGCGAAGTCCCCGACGTCATCCCAGTCGAACCGGCCCGGGATGACCGCGAGGCCTCCCGCGGCGGCGACGGGCTCGGCGACGGCGTAGTCGATCGCGATGCGGCGCAGCTGCGGCCAGAGCCTGTCGACCGCGGGGCCGCGCGTGGCAGGGTCGTCCCATGCCGCGGCGAGCTCCTCGAGCTGGGCGAGCAGCTCGGCGTCGAAGGCCCCGATCTGCTCGAGGAGGCGGTCGGCCCGCGCGATGAACATCCCGGCGTTCCAGAGGTGGCGCCCGTCGGCGAGGTAGCGCGCAGCCGTGGCCGCATCCGGCTTCTCCACGAAGCTGTGCACGAGGAGGGCGTCGGGCGCCCCCTCGATCGTGGCGGCGTCGGCGCATTCGATGTAGCCGAAGCCGATCGCCGGCTCCGTGGGCTGGATGCCGATGGTGGCGATGTAGCCCGCCTCGGCCGCGGCGACCGCCTGCTCGACCGCAGCGCGGAAGGCGTCCTCGTCCTGGATGACGTGGTCGGCGGCGAAGGAGCCGACGATGACGTCGGGCTCGCGTCGGCGCAGGATGGCGGCCGCGAGCCCGATCGCGACGGTGGAGTCGCGGGGGGCCGCCTCGAGCACGATGTTGGCGTCCTCGAGCTCGGGGATCTGCTGCTCGACGGCCGCGCGGTGCGCGCGACCGGTGACGATCATGACGCGCTGCGGCCCCGCGATCGGGGCGAGCCGCTCCCAGGTGCCGCGCACGAGCGTGCGCCCCGAGCCCGTGAGGTCGTGGAGGAACTTGGGGGCGTCGGCGCGCGACAGCGGCCACAGGCGGGATCCGACGCCGCCCGCCGGGATGACGCCGTAGAACCGCTCGAGGGGTGTCGACATGCCACCACCTTAGAGAGGCGCCCCGGGGTGCGGCATCCGTCGCGGGCGTCGAGCCGACCGCATCCGGGGATATCTCGACATCAAGACAAGTTAGGTGACCCTCGCCTGCGGCCCCCTGGGCCCGGGCATAGACTGGAGGCCGTTCCGACGACGAGCGACTCGCGAGGGAGAACTGCCGTGACGAGCCAGGCCGCACCAGCTGAGAGCCCAGCGGCACCCATCCCCGAACCCCGGAAGCGGAAGCTCCCGGCGGGAACCCTCTACCGTGGCCGCGAAGGCATGTGGTCGTGGGTGCTGCACCGCATCACGGGCACCGCGATCTTCTTCTTCCTTCTCGTGCACATCCTCGACACGGCGCTCATCCGCATCAGCCCCGAGGCGTACGACGCCGTCATCGGCACCTACAAGACGCCGATCATGGGCCTCGGAGAGGTCGCCCTCGTCGCCGCGGTCGGGCTGCACGCGCTCAACGGGCTCCGGATCATCTTCATCGACATGTTCTCGTGGGGGCCCCGGGCGCAGAAGGCCATGTTCTGGATCGCGATCGGCGTGTGGATCGTGCTGCTGGTCGGTTTCGTGCCGCGGCACCTGATGGTCGTCTTCGGGGGGCACTGATGAGCACCGACAACATCGCCGCACCGCGCAGCCCGTACCTGAGCCACCGCAAGCGCAACCGCTTCAACATCGAGAAGTGGGGCTGGATCTACATGCGCGTCTCGGGCGTGCTGCTCGTGGTGCTCATCTTCGGCCACCTCTTCTACAACCTCATCTTCCCGGGCAAGGTGTCGATCCTCGACTGGGCGTTCGTGGCCGGCAAGTTCGCCAACCCGATCTGGATGTGGTGGGACGGCATCATGCTGTGGCTCGCCCTCATCCATGGCGCCAACGGCATGCGCACGCTCATCAACGACTACGCGCACGGGCGTTTCCGCAGCATCCTGCTGTGGGGTCTCGGCGTGACGACCGTCGTGCTGATCGCGCTCGGCACGCTCGTGCTGACGACCTTCGACCCCTGCCTCGGCGAGACCTCGAACGCCGAGCTGATCGCGATCTGCGCGGCCCAGTAGCCGCGCGACCAGTAGTGAGAGAGAACGTGACCGACTACCTGGAGTTCGAAGACGGAGACGTCATCGACGGCGTGCACTACCACCGGCACGACGTCGTGATCGTGGGGGCGGGCGGCGCCGGCATGCGCGCCGCGATCGAGGCGGCACCGCGGGCCAACACGGCGGTCATCACCAAGCTGTACCCCACCCGCTCCCACACGGGCGCGGCGCAGGGCGGCATGGCCGCGGCGCTCGCGAACGTCGAAGAGGACTCGTGGGAGTGGCACACCTTCGACACCGTCAAGGGCGGCGACTACCTCGTCGACCAGGATGCGGCCGAGATCCTCGCGAAGGAGGCCATCGACGCGGTCCTCGACCTCGAGAACATGGGCCTGCCGTTCAACCGCACGCCCGAGGGCCGGATCGACCAGCGCCGCTTCGGCGGCCACACGCGCGACCACGGCAAGGCGCCCGTCCGCCGCGCGTGCTATGCGGCCGACCGCACGGGCCACATGATCCTGCAGACGCTGTTCCAGAACTGCGTCAAGCTCGGCGTCAACTTCTTCAACGAGTTCTACGCGCTCGACCTCGTCATGACCGAGGTCGACGGCGTCCAGCAGCCGTCGGGCGTCGTCGCCTACGAGCTCGCGACGGGCGCGCTGCACGTCTTCCAGGGCAAGTCGATCGTCTTCGCCACCGGCGGCTTCGGCAAGATCTACAAGACCACCTCGAACGCCCACAACCTCACGGGCGACGGCGTCGGCATCGTGTGGCGCAAGGGGCTGCCGCTCGAGGACATGGAGTTCTTCCAGTTCCACCCGACCGGCCTCGCGGGCCTCGGCATCCTCCTCACCGAGGGCGCCCGCGGCGAGGGCGCCATCCTGCGCAACGCCTCGGGCGAGCGGTTCATGGAGCGCTACGCGCCCACCATCAAGGACCTCGCACCGCGCGACATCGTGAGCCGCTGCATGGTGCAGGAAGTCGCGGAGGGCCGCGGCGCAGGTCCGCACAAGGACTACGTGCTGCTCGACTGCACCCACCTCGGCGCCGAGGTGCTCGAGACGAAGCTCCCCGACATCACGGAGTTCGCGCGCACCTACCTCGGCGTCGACCCCGTGTACGAGCCCGTGCCCGTCATGCCGACCGCGCACTACGCGATGGGCGGCATCCCGACCAACGTCAAGGCGGAGGTGCTGCGCGACAACGACACCGTCGTGCCGGGGCTCTACGCGGCCGGCGAGTGCGCGTGCGTCTCGGTGCACGGCTCCAACCGCCTCGGCACCAACTCGCTCCTCGACATCAACGTCTTCGGCAAGCGCGCCGGCAACAACGCGGTCGACTACGCCGAGACCGTCGACTTCACGCCCCTCCCCGCGGATGCCGCGGCCGGCGTGCGCGAGATGGTCGAGGGCCTCCGCAACTCCGCGGGCACCGAGCGCATCGCCGCGCTGCGCAAGGAGCTGCAGGACGAGATGGACCGCAACGCCCAGGTGTTCCGCACCGAGGAGTCCCTCGCGAAGGTCACCGAGACCATCCACCAGCTGCGCGAGCGCTACAAGAACGTGTCGATCCAGGACAAGGGTCAGCGCTTCAACACCGACCTGCTCGAGGCGATCGAGCTCGGGTTCCTGCTCGACCTCGCGGAGGTCGTGGTGTTCTCGGCGAAGAATCGCAAGGAGAGCCGCGGCGGCCACATGCGCGACGACTACCCGAAGCGCGACGACGAGACCTACATGAAGCACACGATGGCCTACCTGACGGGCGACCCGCACTCGGCGAACGCCGCGGACCACATCACGCTCGACTGGAAGCCCGTCGTGATCACCAACTACCAGCCGATGGAGAGGAAGTACTGATGGCCGGCGCAGCCACCCTCGAGGCGGTCGACAACACGCCCAAGGCCGAGGCGCCCATCCAGGCCTTCACCGTCACCCTCATCATCCGGCGCTTCGACCCGGAGAAGGATGCCGAGCCGTACTGGCAGGACTTCGACGTCGAGCTCTTCGCGACCGACCGCGTGCTCGACGCCCTCCACAAGATCAAGTGGGAGGTCGACGGCTCGCTCACCTTCCGCCGCTCGTGCGCCCACGGCATCTGCGGATCCGACGCGATGCGCATCAACGGCCGCAACCGGCTCGCGTGCAAGACGCTCATCAAGGATCTCGACATCACGAAGCCCATCTACGTCGAGGCGATCAAGGGCCTTCCGCTCGAGAAGGACCTCATCGTCGACATGGAGCCGTTCTTCGCCTCCTACCGCGAGATCCAGCCGTTCCTCATCGCGGGCGACAAGCCCGAGAAGGAGCGCATCCAGTCGGTCGCGCAGCGCGAGCGCTTCGACGACACCACCAAGTGCATCCTGTGCGCCGCGTGCACCTCGAGCTGCCCCGTGTTCTGGACCGACGGCCAGTACTTCGGCCCGGCGGCGATCGTCAACGCGCACCGCTTCATCTTCGACTCGCGCGACGAGGCGGCGAACGTGCGCCTCGACATCCTCAACGACAAGGAGGGCGTGTGGCGCTGCCGCACGACCTTCAACTGCTCGGAGGCGTGCCCCCGCGGCATCGAGGTGACGAAGGCGATCGCCGAGGTCAAGGCGGCCGTGCTGCGCGGCGCACCCGACATCCCGAAGGCGTAGTCAACCCCCTCCGCCGCTCGTCCCGCGCCGATAGCGTGGGGGGATGGCCGAGGAGACCGACGCCCCGGAGACGAAGCGACCGCCCGCGTTCGTCGCGTGGGTGCAGCGCGTCGTCGCGTGGGTCATGGCGCTCAAGCCCGTGCGCGTGTTCCAGGAGTACGCAGCGCACCGCGGGCCGCTGCTCGCCGCGGGGCTCTCGAACCAGGCGATCTTCGCCGTGTTCGCGGCGATCTGGGTCGCCTTCTCGGTGTTCGGCCTCGTCGTCGCGGCGCAGCCGGAGCTGCAGGCGGCGCTGCTGAAGGTGCTCGCGGATGCCGTGCCCGGCCTCATCGACACGGGCGACGGAGGGGCCATCGACCCCGGCGACCTCGTCGACACGACCGTGCTCGGCTGGACGGGCGCCATCGCCCTCGCGGGCCTGTTCTTCACGGCGCTCGGCTGGCTCGCGTCCGCGCGCGACGCCGTGCGCCTGCTCGGCGACCTCCCGGCGCCCCGCACCAACTTCCTCCTCCTCAAGCTCAAGGACCTCGGGCTCGCCCTCGGCTTCGGCGCTCTGCTCATCGTGTCCGCCGCGCTCTCGGTGCTCTCGTCGCAGGCGCTCGAGGGCCTGCTCGACCTCGTGGGCATCCGCGACGACGCCGCGGCCGCGATCGCGGCGCGCGTGGCGTCGATCGCGCTCATGTTCGTGATCGACGCGATCGTGCTCGCCGCGTTCTACCGCGTGCTCGCGGGCGTGCACATCCCGCTGCGCTTCCTCGCCGAGGGCGCGCTCCTCGGGGCGGTCGCGCTCGGCGCCCTCAAGGTGCTCGGCACCTCGCTGCTCGGCGGCGCGACCAACAACCCCCTCCTCGCCGGCTTCGCCGTGATCCTGGGTCTGCTGATCTGGTTCACGCTCGTGTGCCAGGTGATCCTCATCGCCGCGTGCTGGATCTTCGTGTCGATGGCGGATGCGGGGGTGCCGCTCGACAGGCGGCTGGCCGCGGAGCGCGAGGCCGAGGAGGAGCGCGAGCGGGAGCGCCTCAAGGAGGAGCTTCGCGGCGAGCTCGCCGCCGAGAGGAAGCCGGGTCTCTGGAAGCGGATCTTCGGGCGCGGCTGACCGTCGGGGGCGCTCGTTAGAGTTGAGGGCGTGTCCCGCCCCCTCCGCATCGCGACTGTCAACGTCAACGGCGTCCGCGCCGCCTATCGCAAGGGCATGGGCGAGTGGCTCGCCCCCCGCGGCATCGACATCCTCGCCCTGCAGGAGGTGCGCGCGGAGACCGACGACCTCACCGCGCTGCTCGGCGACGAGTGGGACGTGCTGCACGACCCCGCCACCGCGAAGGGGCGCGCGGGCGTCGCGATCGCCAGCCGACGCAAGGCCGAGATCCACCGCGTGACCTTCGGCCCGGACGACTTCGACTCGGCCGGCCGCTGGCTCGAGGCCGACTACGACGTCGACGGAACGATCGTGACGGTCGTGTCGTGCTACGTGAACTCGGGTGAGGCCGACACCCCCAAGCAGGCCGAGAAGTACAGGTTCCTCGACGCGATGGCCGAGCGGCTGCCGAAGCTCGCCGAGCACAACCCTCTCGCCCTCGTCGTGGGCGACCTCAACGTCGGCCACCGCACGCTCGACATCAAGAACTGGAAGGGCAACGTGAAGCGCGCCGGTTTCCTGCCCGAGGAGCGCGCCTACTTCGACCGCTTCGTCGGCGCGGAGGGCGACGAGGCCTACAACGCCGGCGCAGGCTACGGCTGGGTCGACGTCGGCCGCCGCTTCGCGGGCGAGGTACCCGGCCCGTACACGTGGTGGTCGCAGCGCGGCAAGGCGTTCGACGCCGACACCGGTTGGCGCATCGACTACCACCTCGCCACGAAGGCCCTCGCCGACACGGCCGTCTCGTACGCTGTCGACCGCGCGGCCGCCTACGACGAGCGATGGTCCGACCACGCTCCCGTCGTCGTCGACTACCAGCTCTAGCCCGTCCCCTCGCTCCGCGTGCCGGAGCCCCTCCCCCGCTGGTTGAGTAGCCTGCCAAGCAGGCGTATCGAAACCCAGCCCCACGAAAGACGTCCCACATGACCAAGCCCCGCCTGTTCTCGGGCATGCAGCCCTCCGCCGACTCGCTCCACGCGGGCAACTACATCGGCGCCCTCCTGCAGTGGAAGCAGCTGCAGCGCGACTACGACGCCGTGTTCTGCGTCGTCGACCTGCACGCGATCACCGTGCCCCAGGATCCGGCCACCCTGCGCGAGAAGACGCGACGGACCGCGGCCCAGTACATCGCGGCGGGCATCGACCCGTCGGCCTCGACGCTCTACGTGCAGTCCCACGTGCCGGCCCACGCGCAGCTCGCCTGGGTGCTCAACACCATCACGGGCATGGGCGAGGCGAGCCGCATGACGCAGTTCAAGGACAAGACCGCGAAGCAGGGCGTCGAGTCGGCATCCGTCGGCCTCTTCACCTACCCGATCCTGCAGGCGGCCGACATCCTCCTCTACGACGCGCAGATCGTGCCCGTCGGCGAGGACCAGCGCCAGCACATCGAGCTCACGCGCGACCTCGCCCAGCGGTTCAACGGCCGCTTCGGCGACACGTTCGTCGTGCCCGAGGCGTCGATCCTCAAAGAGACCGCGAAGGTCTACGACCTGCAGAACCCGGGCGCGAAGATGTCGAAGTCGGGCGACACCGAGAACGGCATCCTGTGGCTGCTCGACGAGCCGAACCGGCTCGTGAAGAAGATCAAGTCGGCTGTCACCGACAACGACGGCTCCGTGCACTACGACCCCGAGGGCAAGCCCGGCGTCTCGAACCTGCTGACCCTCCTGTCGGTGCTGAGCGGCACCGCGATCGAGACGCTCGAGCATGACTTCGCGGGCCGCGGCTACGGCGACCTCAAGGGCGCCGTCGCGGATGCCGTGGTCGCCGAGTTCGCACCGGTGCGCGAGCGGGCGCTCGAGCTGCTCGCCGACCCCGCCGAGCTCGACCGCGTGCTCGCGGCGAACGCCGACCGCGCGAACGCGATCGCCGAGGCGACGCTCGCCCGCGCGTACGACGCGGTCGGCTTCCTCCCCCGCCGCTCGTAGGGTGCCGCTGTGATCCGCGCGGTGCTCTTCGACCTCGACGACACGCTCTTCGCGCACCGGGAGTCGGTCGAGACCGGCATCCACGCCTACCGCACCGCGCTCGGCGACCCGCTCGCCCGCGCGGAGCCGGCGGTCGAGTTCGCCCGCTGGAACGCGCTCGAGGAGGAGCACTACCACCGCTACCTCGCGGGAGAGGTCGACTTCCGCGAGCAGCGGCGGGCGCGGGCGCGAGGCTTCGTCGCCCCGTACGGCATCGAGCTCGACGACGAGGCCGCCGAGGCATGGTTCGAGACGTACCTCGTGCACTACCAGACGAGCTGGCGCCTGCACGACGACGTCGCCGACTGCATCGCGGCGATCACGCCGCGCGCCCTCGGCATCATCACGAACGGCGAGCTCGCGTTCCAGAGCGCGAAGATCCTGGGCACGGGGCTCGAAGCGCTCATCCCGCTCGAGAACGTCGTGGCGAGCGGCGAGGTGGGCGTGGCGAAACCGGATGCGCGCATCTTCGAGCTCGCGGTGGAACACCTCGGCGTGACGACCGCCGAGGCCTGCTACGTCGGCGACCGCCTGCACACGGATGCGATCGGCGCGGCCCGTGCGGGCATGCTCGGCGTGCTCATCGACCGCCGCGGCGTCGCGACGGCGGAGCAGCTCGCCGAGGCTGCCGCGGAGGGCGCGCACGTCATCCGCTCGCTCGAGGAACTGCCGGCGCTGCTCTGACGCCCGCTACTCGCGGCTCCACAGCCGAAGGCGCTCGACCTCGAACACGTGCGGGAGCGCGTCGAGGTCGCGTGCGCCGTCGGCCCGCGGGAACTCGAACACGTCGAGCATGAGCTGCAGCGGGTAGTCGATGCGCTGCTCGACGGTCTTCACGAGGGTGTCGTGGACGAAGAAGTCGATGCGGTCGGGGGTCCACTCGACCGCGTAGTCGCGGAGCTCGGTGAGCGGCCCGTCGATCCGCACCTTCTCGAAGTCCTCGACGAGCCGGGGGTCGTGCTGCGGCTTGACGCCCACGCCGACCCAGCCGCCGTCGTCGTCGAGCTCCGACCCGAAGATCTCGAAGACGCAGATCTCACCCGAGTCGCGCGGGTCGCGGCCGAAGCCGATCGGCCACAGGGCGACCATGGCATCCGGATGGCGGATCGCCTTCGCGCGCGCTTCGAGCAACCCGTAGCGGAACGTCAGCAGCTCGAGCTCGGGCTGCTCCTCGCGCACGACGAGCCCGTCGCGGAAGGCATGCTGGCCGACGCCGCTGCCGAGAGGTCCCGAGAGCTGGCCGGTCTGCAGGTGGGAGACGCGGATGCCGCCGTCGAACTCGGGGCACCACGGCTCGGTCGCGGCGTCGATGCGCAGCCGCAGACCCTCGAGTCCGGTATCGACGCGCGCCTCGGACGCCTCCCGACTCGACCAGTGCGGCGTGTAATACGGCCACCACCGCCCGGTGTCGAGCCGCTCGAACCTCTCGTCGACGACGATCCGGTAGCCCGACCGGTCGAGGCGCACGCTCATGCCGCGAGGCTAGTGCGCGCCGCCGACGCACTACCCCGCGTGACGTGCGGGAATACGCGCCCCCGGGGCGCGTTGTAGACTCCGAACGAAGCAAGTGCTCCGGGGGCGGTGGAATTCCGCACCGGCGGTTACAGTCCGCGAACCCCGTTCCGTGAGGAACAGGGCCGATCCGGTGGAATTCCGGGACCGACGGTCAGAGTCCGGATGAGAGGAAGCACGCGCCGAGGCATCCGTCCCGTACGGAGCGCGGCGCCGCGACTCCTGTCGTGCATCCCCGGACCGGAACCGGAAGGGATGCGATGGCCGCCACCGTCTACGACGCCGCCATGCGACGCGCCCTCGACCTCGCCGCGCGCGGCCCGGTGACGGGCGGCAACCCGCAGGTGGGCTGCGTGCTGATCGACGCAGCCGGCGAGGTCGTCGCCGAAGGGTGGCACCGCGGTGCCGGAACCCCCCACGCGGAGATCGACGCGCTCTCGCGCATCGCCGACGCCCGCGGGCTCACGGCCGTCGTCACCCTCGAGCCGTGCAACCACACGGGCCGTACGGGCCCCTGCAGCGAGGCGCTCATCGCGGCAGGCGTGGCGCGCGTGGTCTACGCGGTCTCCGACCCGGGTCGCGAGTCGTCGGGAGGCGCCGAGCGCCTGCGCGAGGCCGGCGTCGAGGTCGTGCCGGGCGTGCTCGCCGACGAGGTCGCCGCCTTCCTGCACGTGTGGCTCACGGCGGTCGCGCGCGGACGCCCGTGGGTGACCGTCAAGTGGGCGTCGACCCTCGACGGGCGCGCCGCGGCATCCGACGGCACGAGCCAGTGGATCACCGGCACCGCCGCCCGCCAGCGCGTGCACGAGCAGCGAGCCGCATCGGATGCGATCCTCGTCGGCAGCGGCACCGTGCTCGCCGACGACCCCGCCCTCACGGCGCGCGGCGATGCGGGCGAGCTGCTCGTGCATCAACCACTCCCCGTCGTCGTGGGCGAGCGGCCCGTGCCGGCGGATGCCGCCCTGCGTCGCCACCCCGCCGGGCTCCTCGAGACCGGCACGCGCGACCTCGAGCGCATTCTCGCCGAGCTGCACGAGCGCGACATCCGACGCGTGTACGTGGAGGGTGGGCCGACGCTCGCCTCCGCCGTCATCGCGGCCGGCTACTCCGACGAGTACGCCGTCTACCTCGCGCCGGCTCTGCTGGGGGGCGACCTGCTCGCGATCGGCGACCTCGGCATCCGCACCATCTCCGAGGCGCGACGCCTCACCGTCACGAGCGTCGAACAGCTCGGCGAGGACCTGCTCGTCATGGCACGACCCGAGAGAAGGAGCTGACCATGTTCACCGGCATCATCGAGGAGGTCGGCGAGGTGCTCGCGTGGGAGCCCGTGGGCGATGCCGCGCGCATCACCGTGCGCGCCCCTCTCGCCGTCTCCGACGCCTCCCACGGCGACTCCATCTCGGTCTCGGGCGTCTGCCTCACGGTCGTCGACCAGGGCGAGGACTGGTTCACGGCCGACGTCATGGGCGTCTCCATCGCCGTCACCACGATCGGCGAGCGCCGCCCGGGCGACCGGGTCAACCTCGAGCGCGCGGCCGCCCTCGGCGACCGGCTGGGCGGTCACATCGTGCAGGGCCACGTCGACGGCACCGCGACGGTGCTCTCGACGGAGGACGGATCGGGCTGGCGCGTCGTGCGCTTCACGCTCGCCCCCGAGCTCGCCGCGCTCGTGACCCGCAAGGGCTCGATCGCGATCGACGGCACCTCGCTCACCGTGAGCGCCGTGTCCGAGGCGTCGGAGCCCGAGCAGTGGTTCGAGGTGTCGCTCATCCCCGAGACCCTCGAGGCCACGACCCACGGCGCGCTCGCCCCCGGCGACCGCGTCAACATCGAGACCGACATCCTGGCGCGGCACGTCGAGCGGCTGCTCGCGCTGCAGGGAGCGGGTTCCGATACGCCGCTTCGCGGCTACTCAACCGGCGGAATGGCGAAGCCCGCCGCTACCACTCAGGAAGGAGCGCTGCGGTGAGCCTCAGCGACATCCCCACGGCGCTCAGTGCGCTGCGGGAGGGACGGCCCGTCATCGTGGCCGACGACGAGGGACGCGAGAACGAGGGCGACCTCGTGCTCGCGGCCGAGACCGCGAGCCAGGAGTGGATCGCCTGGGCGGTCAAGCACTCCTCGGGCTTCATCTGCGCGCCCATGACCAACGAGATCGCCGACCGTCTCGTGCTGCCCCCGATGGTCTCCCACAACGAGGACCCGCGCGGCACGGCCTACACGGTGACGGTCGACGCCGCCAACCGCCTCTCGACAGGGATCTCGGCAGCGGATCGCGCCCACACGCTGCGCGTGCTCGCCGACCCCGCGTCGACCCCCGCGAGCCTGAACCGGCCCGGCCACATCCTGCCGCTGCGCGCGGTCGACGGCGGTGTGCGCGAGCGCGACGGGCACACCGAGGCATCGGTCGACCTCCTGAAGCTCGCGGGGCTCACGCCCGTCGCCGCGATCGTCGAGATCGTCGACGAGGACGGCGAGATGATGCGCCTGCCGAACCTCATCCGGCTCGGCGAGCGCGAGAACGTTCCCGTCATCACGATCGAGGCGCTCATCCGCTTCATGGAGGAGCGCCGCTGCGAGGCCGACCCGAAGGCGGAGGTCACGGTGCCCGAGTGGCAGCGCGTGAACTTCGAGGTGGAGACCAATGTGCCTACCTCACACGGCACCTTCCGCGTGCGGGCCTACCGCGACCGCTCGACGGGGGCCGACCACGTCGCCTGGATCTCGGGAGAGCCCCGCGACGGCGCGCTGGTGCGCGTGCACTCGGAGTGCCTCACAGGCGAGGCCTTCGGCTCGCTCAAGTGCGAGTGCGGCCCGCAGCTCCAGGCGGCGCTCGACACGATCCGCGAGGAGGGCGGCGTCGTGATCTACCTGCGCGGCCAGGAGGGGCGCGGGATCGGCCTCATCAACAAGCTGCGCGCCTACCGGCTGCAGGAGGAGGGCTTCGACACGCTCGACGCGAACCTCGCGCTGGGGCTCCCGGGCGACGCGCGCGACTACGGAGCCGCGGTCGGCATCCTCAAGGACCTCGGCATCGGCCGCGTGCGGCTGCTGAGCAACAACCCCGAGAAGGCCCGCCAGCTCGCCGAGCGCGGGGTGGAGGTCGAGGCTCTCGTGCCGCTCGTCGTGGGCGTGGGCGAGTTCAACGAGGGCTACCTCGACGCGAA
>JAEYVF010000163.1 GCA_023432005.1 Actinomycetes bacterium | reverse complement strand
ACGAACTGCACCTTCTTCTGATCGCGCACCGTCTCCACCCATCCGGAGACGGAGACGGGTCCGTCGGGCTGGGCGGCGAGCTGCTTGACGAGGGTGCGTGCGGTCACGGGGGTCGAGTCTAGTCGCGCCCGACTGCGCGCCACCTGCTCCCCGCCCGGCCCTCGCGAGTAGTCGTATATCCCCCTTATCCGGTGGGTTCGGGGTGCAGATACGACTACTCGGGGGGCTGGGAGTGGTTACTCTCACGACATGGAGTGGCCCGAACCCGACGCGGTCGCGCGCGTGCTCGCGCCGCTGGGGGAGCTCGTCCAGCTCGACGTGCTCGAGGGCGGCACGTTCGCCTCCGTGTGGGAGGCGCGCTTCGCCTCGGGCGACGAGGCGATCGTCAAGATCGCGCCGCCCGACGACGCCCCGAGCCTGCTGCTGTACGAGGAGCGGATGCTGCGCACCGAGGCCATGGTCCTGCGGCTCGCCGAGGAGCGCGGCTGGCCGTACCCGCGCCTGCTGCTGCTCGACACGAGCCGCGAGGCCCTGCCGGTCGACGTGCTCGCGATGAGCCGGATGCCGGGCGCGCGCTGGGATCTCGCCGAGCCCGCGATGACGCCCGAGGCGAACGACCACGCCAAGCGCGAGCTCGGGCGCGTGCTCGCGCGCGTGCACGAGGAGGTGGGGCCGGAGTTCGGCTACCCCTCGTCGTCGACGCTGCGCGCGGCGACGTGGCCGGATGCCGTGGCTCGCATCGTCGAGAGCCTGCTCGCCGACGCGCGCCGCGCGGGCGTGCCGCTGCCGGAGGACCGCATCCGGCGGGTGATCGCCGACGGGCGCGAGGCGCTCGCGGCGGTGACGGAGCCGCGGCTCGTGCACGCCGATCCGTGGCCCGGCAACGTCTTCGTCGTGCCGGAGACGGGCGAGGTGCTCGGGCTCATCGACGTCGAGCGCGCGCTGTGGGGCGACCCGCTCTTCGACGTCGTCGCGGGCGACGCGATGAACGTCGGCGACCCCGACCCGCGGCTCGCCGCGGTCGACGCCTTCACGGACGCCGAGCTCGCCCGCATCCGCCTCTACCGCCTGTGGTTCACGACGGTCATCACGACCGAGATCGTTCCGCGCGGGTTCGAGGGGGAGTGGCTCGTCGACTACCGCGCGCAGCTCGCGAGCAACCTCGAGGCGCTCCTCGCCGACGCGTAGCCCTCACGACGCCGCAGCGCGCTCCGGCTCGCCCACGACCTCGCCCCAGCGGTGCGCCCACGCCGCAAGCGGCTGCAGCGAGCGCAGCAGCTCCGATCCCGGCTGGGTGAGCTCATAGCGCACCTGCACGGGCGTCGACGGGATGACGTGGCGCACGACGAGCCCCGCGGCCTCGAGCTCGCGCAGGCGCTGCGCCGCCATCCGGTCCGAGAGCCCGTCGACGGAGGCGACGATCGCGCTGAAGCGATGCGCGCCGCGGAGGATCGCGAGCATGATGCCGGGGCTCCATCGGCGGCCGATGAGCTCGGCCGACGAGAGGAAGCGGTGGCACGCGTCGTCGTCGATGTGCTGGAGGTCGGGTCCGTTGGTCACTTACCCATCGTAAGCGGCTTACGCGAGGATTGCCGGATCGCGCGCGACGGCGGAGGCTGAGTGCATGCCCGACTACGGCCACCCCCTCCGCTTCGGAACCTTCATCACGCCCACCGCCGCGCAGCCCGACGTGCCCGTCGCCCTCGCGCAGCTGAGCGAGCAGCTCGGCTACGACCTCGTCACCTTCCAGGACCACCCCTATCAGCCGGCGTTCCTCGACACCTGGACGCTGCTCTCCTGGGTCGCCGCGCGCACCGAGCGCGTGCACGTCGCGGCCAACGTGCACAACCTGCCGCTGCGTCCGCCTGCCGTGCTCGCACGCTCCGCAGCGAGCCTCGACCGGCTCTCGGGCGGGCGCTTCGAGCTGGGCCTCGGCGCGGGCGCGTTCGGCGCCGCCGCGACGGCCATGGGCGCGCCCGAGCGCACCGCGGCGCAGAACATCGACGCGCTCGAGGAGGCCATCCCGCTCATCCGCTCCCTGTGGGACATCGACGAGCGTGCGCCGCTCCGCATCGATGGCGAGCACTACCGACTGAACGGCGCGAAGCGGGGCCCCGAGCCGGCGCACGACATCCCGATCCACGTCGGCGCCTACAAGCCCCGGATGCTGCGCCTCGTCGGGCGCCTCGCGGACGGCTGGCTGCCGAGCCTGGCCTACTTCGACGATCGCGGTGTCGCGCCGGGCAACGCCGAGATCGACGCCGCGGCCGAGGAAACGGGCCGCGACCCGCGCGAGATCCGTCGCATGCTCAACATCGGCGGCCGCTTCCAGGACCGGAACGGCGGCCAGCTGCAGGGCCCGCCCGCGCAGTGGGTCGACGAGCTGCTGCCGTTCGTGCTCGACGACGGCATGAGCACCTTCATCCTCTCGAGCGACGACCCGGATGCGCTGCGCACCTTCGCCGAGGACGTCGCGCCCGAGCTGCGCGAGCGCGTCGAGCGGGAGCGGGGCGCTCGCGGCGTGACGACGACCGACCGTGTCCGGCCCTTATCCGCCCTCGGCGCGCGCCGACCCGGCATCGACTACGACGCCCTGCCGCCGGAGCTCGCCGAGAACGCCGTCGAGCCGGGCGACCGCGAGTACGCGCGCGTGCGCTCGAACTACCTCCGCGGCGGCTCGCCCGGCCTCGTGCTGCGGCCGCGCACCGCGGACGAGGTCGTGCAGGCTGTCGCGTTCGCGCGCGAGCACCGCGAGCTCCCGCTCGGCGTGCGCAGCGCCGGCCACGGCATCAGCGGCCGCTCGACGAACGACGGCGGGCTCGTGATCGACGTGTCCGCCCTCAACACCATCGAGGTGATCGACGAGCGACGGCGTCTCGTGCGCATCGGACCCGGAGCGCGCTGGCAGGAGGTCGCCGCCGCCCTCGAGCCCCACGGCTGGGCGATCACCTCGGGCGACTTCGGCGGCGTCGGCGTCGGAGGCCTCGCGACGGCGGGAGGTGTCGGCTACTTCGCGCGCGAGCAGGGCCTGACGATCGACCGGATGCGCGCCGCCGAGCTCGTGCTCGCCGACGGGAGCGTCGTGCGCGTCGACGCCGAGCACGACCCCGAGCTGTTCTGGGGCGTGCGCGGGGCGGGCGCGAACCTGGGCATCGTCACGGCTTTCGAGTTCGAGGCCGCGGAGATCGGCGAGGTCGGGTGGGCGCAGCTGGCCTTCGACGCATCCGACACCGCGGAGTTCCTCGAGCGCTGGGCCGCCACGATGGAGGCAGCGCCCCGCGACATCTCCGGCGAGGTCATCCTCGGCGGGCCGCGCGGCGGCCGCACGGTCGCGACAGCTCTCATGCTCGTCGACTCGGCCGATCCCGACACGATCCTCGAGCGCCTGCGCCCGTTCGCCGAGCTCGCGCCGCTGCTCGACCAGTCGGTCGTGGTCGCGCCGTACGCCTCGGTCATCGCGAACGCGCACGGCGAGTCGAACCGCGGCGTCGGCTCGCCCGTCGCGCGGGGCGGCCTCGTCGAGCACATCACCCCCGCGCTCGCGGCGGAGC
>JAEYVF010000158.1 GCA_023432005.1 Actinomycetes bacterium | reverse complement strand
CCCCGCGCCGTCACGACCGGCCCCGCCGGTCGCCGCACCGGAGCCACGCGCAAGCGTCTGAGCGTCGCGGGCACGATGGTGCTCGTCGGCGGCCTCTTCGTGTCGCTGACCCTCCCCGCGTACGGCTCGGCCGACTACACGGGCGAGCTCGTCGAGGCGGCGGAGGACGCGGACGGCCAGACCCTCGCTCTCAAGGCCGATGTCGCCTCCACCGCGGCCGTCGCCGACACGCGCGACACCTACGACACGGTGAGCGCGAGCGACCTCAAGCGCCTCTACCGGGACGCGCTCAAGCAGGAGCGCATCGCGGTGTACCTCGCCTCGGGCGCGCAGGCCCTCGGCGACGACTATCCGTGGGCCACCGAGCTCGGCATGAGCCAGGGCGGCGGCCTCTCGCCGCTGCGCTACTTCGTGCGCCAGTGCGTCGACTTCGTGGCGTGGCGCCTCAACCGCGACGCCGGCAGCTACGGCGCCCCGTTCAAGTACGACTGGTCGTCGCTCACGCCCGGAGGCGGCAACGCGTCGTCGTGGAAGCGCCAGTGGGACAACCACGGCTGGGCCACGAGCACGACACCCTCACCCGGATGGGTCGCCTGGTTCCCGGGCCAGAACCACGTCGCGTACGTCAACAGCGTCCTCGGCGACGGCTCCGTGCTCATCGAGGAGTACAACTGGGGCGGCGCCGACATCTACAACCAGCGCATCATCGACGCGGGCGCCGCGATCTACCTCTCCCCGCCCCCGCGCTGATCCGTCTCGCCTCGGCCGGGCAGGCCCCGGCACCCGTCGTGCGCGCATCCGCTCGGTAGACTCGGGCGGTCAGCCTCTGTAGCTCAATGGAAGAGCAGTTCCGTCCTAAGGAAAGGGTTGGGGGTTCGAGTCCCTCCAGGGGCACCGAGTGCTTTGACCTGCTGACCTGCGGTTTCTAGCCGTCACCGCCCGCGCCGCAAGCTCCCATGCAACGCGCCATGCAACAGCGGCCGGGCGAACTAGCCGATGAGCGCGGCTAGGCGAGCGGCCGCGTCCTGCTGCATCGTCGGGGTGACGTGGCTGTAGATGTTCATCGTCGTGCTGATGTTGCTGTGCCCGAGCCGCTCCTGCACGACCTTCGGATGCACACCGAGCTCGAGCAGGAGGGTCGCGTGTGTGTGGCGGAGCCCGTGCAGGCTGATCCGCTTAGGGGCGCGGTCCCCGAGCTCGCGTGCCATCGCGCGCATGCGCACGTCCCAGCGCATCGTGACGCTGTTGGGTGTTCGGAGGCAGCCCGCGAGGTCGCCAAACACGTAACTAGTCGGGCGGGCGAAGTCGAGCGCGAGTCGGCCGCGCTCTGCGCGCCACGCGCGGAGGGACGCGCATGCTGTGTTGTCCAGGTCGATGACCCTCGCTTGTCCGGTCTTCGTCGACTTCACGGCACCGCGCGCGATGGTGTCGGCGGCACGGCGTACACTGACCCGCCCTCCGTCGAGGTCTACGTCGGACCAGCGCAACGCGAGCGCCTCGCTGCGGCGCATGCCGGTGTGCGCGATGAGGTGCCAGAGGGCGTGGAGCTCGTCTCGATACTCGTCGCGATCCCATGCGAGGAAGGTCCGCAGCTCGTCTGCGGTCCATGTCACGAGCTCGGGAGCCTGCTCCCGGATCTGCTTGCCGGTGGGTGCCCGGACGATTCGTGACTTCCTCGCCGGGTTGCCCCCGATGAGCGCTTCGTCGCGCGCGGCATCGAGCACGGCGCCGAGGAGCACGTGCACCTTGTTGACCGTGTTCGCAGAGAGCGGGCGTCCGTCGACGCCGCCGCCCGCCTGTAGCTCGACGTACAGCTTCGAGAGGCGCGTCGCCGTCAACCGATCCAACGGCAAGTTGCCGATGCGCGGCGTGATGTAGTTCCGGAGCAGCTTCTCGTACCCGGCGCGGGTGGAGTTGGCGATTCGTAGACCCGCGAGCCACTCGGTAGCGAACGCGCCGAGCGTGGGCGCGCGCCCAGACCGAAGAGCCTGGTGCTCTCTCATCGTCGCGCGGGCGGACTGGAGGGCGTCGTCGGCATCCTTGGCCGTGAGGAAGCCGCCCTGGCCGGCGAGCCGAGTCCCAGCTTCGGGCTCGTCAAAGTCGATCGGGACTCGCAGCTGCCAGCGCCATCGGGTGCCGTTGCGTGTGGAGTAGCTCGTGATTGAGCCGACTCCCCTCCGACGACTATTCCGGGGAGCCATCGCGTCTCGCCGGTGCGAGGTAGCCGCGCGCGCGCGCCTGAGAGATCCAGTAGCCGGCCGTGGAGCGCGGCACCTGGAATGACTCGAGGACGAACTTCTGCGGTGGTATGCCTGCAACCGAAGCGGCCCGGTACATGGTCGCGACGCGCTGCAATAGCGCTTCCCTTGACTCCGGCCTTTCCGGCAGGGCATTCGGAGGCTCAGGTGCGTCGAATATGCGGATCGCGACGTCGGCGGCGATCGGCGTGAGCCGGGTTCGGGTAGTGCCCTCGACGCGTTCCGGGTCGTAGTTGATGATGGCTCCCACCGCGATCTTGAACAGCTCCGCCACACGGACGCGACGGAGGGTCTCGCCCGTCACTGGCATGGCGGTGTCTCGTGATGACACGCGTACCTCGATAGGCCGAATGCCCTCGTCGACCATGTCGAGGACCATCGTCACATCGACACCGTCCACGTCGCGCGCGACGAACATCGCGGGAAGCCACGCGAATAGCCCGTCTCCGAGCTCCTCGAGGGTTTGCTCACGGTGGAACCCAGGGTCCCCAAGCGGAACGTAGTAGCCGCGGTCGCTTGGTATTTCGCCGGCCACATAGCGTGCGAGTTCCGATTCAGTCACCTCCACATCGTGGCACGTCGAGCGCCTCAACTGTTACCTGTTGACGCGCTTGACTAACGATTATTATTGGGTCTAGTTTGGTTCGTCAAGAAGAGACTAAACAGAAGGGTGGTCCCAACAATGGATCTGCTCACAACCCCGCAAGCCGCGCAGTACCTCAACGTCCCCGAGGGCACACTCCGCTACTGGCGCGTGTGTGGGACGGGGCCCGCCGCCGTGAAGCTCGGAAAGCGAGTGATGTACCGACGAGAGGCGCTTGCCGAGTTCGTCGATTCGCACGAGCGCCACGAGGAGGTCGGCCGATGAGCGCCATTGCCACCCTCGACGAGGCTCGAGCTTCGAAGGACGCCGTACTGACGGTTGCCGATGTCTCTCGCATCCTCGGCTTGAACCCGCGCACTGTGAGCGAGGAGATCAGGCAAGGGGGCATCCCGAGCATCCGAGTCGGGCGCCGCATCCTCGTCCCGCGCGAGCGCTTCCTTGCGCTCTTCCAGGTGGAGGCCCCGCGATGAGCACCGAGGAAGGCGGCACGGTATTCGCGGCCCGGTTCAACCCGGCCGCCGTCGCGCAGGCTCAGGCAGCCCACGCCGAGCGGCAGAAGCACCTGCCACCCGCCGAGCGCGCGGCTGACCCCTCTGCGCCGCTCGCGGTCGCGCGCAGGCTCGCCGCGCGCGACGAGCGCGAGCGCATCGAAGCCGCGCTTCGAGCCGATGAGCGATGACGATGGCTGGGGCGGTCTCTACGCATCGGCAGCCCCGGTGCCGGATTCATTCGATCCCGACGTGCTCAAGGACTCCGCGCCCGCTCCCGTCGAGCGAACGGCCGCCGAGCGCACCCGCTCGGGCCCCTCACAAGCGACCGAGCTCGTACAGCTCGCACGCTCGCGCTACACCGTGGTCCGGAGCGAGGGCAACGTGTACGCCGTAGCGAACGACCTCCCTGGCGTGGCATTCGGGCTGCGAGGGACCGCGGGCCTACGCCAGCGCCTCGCAGCCGACTTCTACAACGACCGCGGACGTGCGGCCTCGGGCGCCGCGCTCGCCGACGCAATCGGCACGCTCGAGGGCGACGCCCTCCGCGCCGACGAGCGCAAAGTGCACCTCCGCGCGGGCCGCGCCGGCAGCGCCGTCGTCATCGATCGCGCCACAGCCAACGGCGCTGCCGTCCAGATCGACGAGAAGGGCTGGCGCCTCATTGCGACCGCACCCGTCCTCTTCCGCCGCACGTCGCTGTCGCTCGAGCTCGACGCACCCACCGTGGGCGGCACGCTTGACGGGCTGCGCGGTCTCCTCAACGTCGACGACAGCCGCTTCCGGCTCATCGTCGCCTACATCGTCGCCGCATACCTGCCCGACATCGCGCACCCGATCCTCGCGCTGCTCGGCCAGCAGGGCTCCGCCAAGAGCAGCGCCGCCCGCGTGATCTTGTCGTTCATCGACCCTTCCGCCGGCGGCGGCCTTCGCTCCCAGCCGAGCAAGCCCGAGGACTGGCGCGCCCTCGCCGCCAACAGCTACGGCATCGGCATCGACAACGTGTCGAGGATGCCCGGATGGTTCCAGGATGCGCTCTGTCGCGCCGTGACTGGCGACGCGTGGGTCCACCGTGCGCTCTTCACAGACAATGACATCGCGGTGTCGTCCTTCCGCCGCCCCATCGTCCTCACCTCGATCGACCCGGGGGCGTTGCAGGGTGATGTTGCCGACCGGATGATCCCCGTCGAGCTCGACCCGATCTCGCCCACGCAGCGCCGCACCGAGGCCGAGCTCGAGCTCGAACTTGAGCGCATCCGCGCAACGACTCTCGGCGCGCTCCTCGGCCTCCTCAGCAAGGTGCTCAAGACGCTTCCGGCTGTCGAGCTCGCGGAGAAGCCCCGCATGGCGGACTTCGCCACCGTGCTCGCGGCGGTCGACCAGGTGACCGGGTGGAGCACACTGAGCGACTACCTCGCCGCCACCAACTCGGCCGCCCGCGATGTTGTCGACGCCGACGTATTCACGACAGCCGTTCGCAACCTCGCTCTTGAGCGCGGTCTGTGGTCCGGCACATGCCTCGATCTCCTGAGCACGCTCGCGGAGTCCCGGCAAGGGCACGCCTGGCCCGACACCGCAAAGGCCGCCTCCGGGATCCTCAAGCGCATGGCGCCCTCGCTGCGCGCCGCCGGCGTCGAAGTCACGCGCAGCGAGCAGCGCAGCAACCGAGGCGCGATCTACGTCATCCGCTACGCGGACGCGCCGCGGTGCGCGGTCTGCGGCGTCAACCTCCCGGAGGCGATCATCCGCGACGGGGCCAACACCCACCCAACCTGTGAGGAGCCGTTCTGATGTACACCCACGACGAACAGTGGCAAGACGCCATTGACGCATTTGCGACAGCTGCGCGCGCCGCCGGAATGAAGGAGTCGACCGTCCTTCAGCGCGTCAAGCATGTGCGCCGGTTCGCCGTCTGGACCGAACGCGCCCCGTGGCAGGTCGACTACGAGCACTACCGTGCGTGGATCGACGGCCTCACCTGCCAGCGCAACACCGTCCTCGCACACCGCACATCGCTGCGGAGCTTCTACCGATGGGCCCATGGCGCCAGCAAGATCGCGGCCGACCCCACCGACGAGCCCAGCTTCGTCACCAAACGCCTTCCTGTCCCCGAGGCGTGGGATGAGCCGATCCGCGCATGGCGCAGCTACATGCGCGCGCAGGGCATGCCCGAGACCACAGTCCAGACTCGCGTCTCGCAGATGCGCCGCTTCGCGCGCGACCGCGCGAGCCTCGACCCGATGTCAGCCACTCTTGACGACCTGGCCGAATGGATGGCATCCAAGAACTGGTCGGCGGCAACGAGACGAGGGCACCGCTCGGGGCTCCGCATGTTCTACGCCTGGGCGAAGCAAACGGGTCGTATGAGCACGAACCCGGCGAAGCGCCTGGCATCGGTTAAGTCCCAGAGGTACGCCGCTCGCCCCGCCGCCGAGCTCGACATCAAGCTCGCGTACGCCCGCGCCGACCGCCGGACACAGCTCGCCCTACGCCTCGCCGCCGACCTGGGGTTGAGGTGCGCCGAGGCATCCGTCGTGCACTCGCGCGACCTCATCGACCGCGGCGGCACACTCTCCCTCGTCGTGCACGGCAAGGGACAGAAGACACGGGTGCTGCCGCTGAGCCCGGCCCTTGCGACGATGCTCCGCGCGGCGCCCGAGGGTTTCCTCTTCCCGGGGCAGGTCAACGGGCACATCTCGTCCCATTACCTCGGCAAGCTGGTCTCGCGCGCGCTCCCCACAGGCGTGACCATGCACATGCTGCGGCACCGCTTTGCCACGCAGGCTTACAACGTCGACCGCGACGTGTTCACGGTGCAGCAACTCCTCGGCCACGCCTCACCGACGACAACACAGGGGTACGTCCAGGTCCACGAGGACCACATGCGCCGCCTCGTCGAGGCGGTGGCCTCATGAAGGCTGTGGCCCTCAGCCCGCGCGTCGCCGCGGCATGCGACGACCTCGAGCGAGCGGCGGGCCTCCTCGCTGCCTCGCGTTCCGACGTCGCGAAGGCCGCCGGCGAAACGTGCGCAGCAACCGCGCACCTCTGGCGCCAGGGATGGGCGCCCGACCCGCTGCCCGCCCGCGACCGAGCCATTCTCCGACTCGCCCAAGCGGCCATCGCCGCCGACACGAAAGGCCCAACGCCATGACCATGATGCACCTCTACGACGGCCACACCGCGGGAGGGTTCTTCAGTCTCACGTTAGACCTCCATGTCGACGAAACCGGCACTCTCTTCGAGCTCGCGAGCCCGCGGCCGGCGGCCGAGGTGCCCACCGCCGTCCACCTCGATGTCGAGCAGGCGCGCGCCCTCGCGCGGGCGCTCCTCGCAGGTATCGCCGCCGCGGAGGCGGCGACCTCAGACCGATGCGAGCGCTGCCAAGCGCCCATCGTCGGGCCCGACATGTGCGCGGTCTGCGAGACCGGCATCAACCGCCGCCGACGCTCGAACCTCACCCTCGTCCCCTGACGCCGTAACCCCAACCGAGAGGAAACACCATGAAGAGCAAGACCCAGACGCCCGCACTCGACAGCGCTCGCCCGAAGCACGACTACACGAACCCCGCCTCGTGGTTCTTCATCCCCGTCCAGTACCGCGACACCTGGGAGGAGGTTGCGCCCACCGTCGACACGTCCGACTGGCGCACTGTCGCGCGAGGCATGTGCATCAACGAGGTGGAGCAGGAGCGTGCCATTCAGCTGAGCGAACACCGCACGCGGGAGCTTGCCCGCGGGGAGCGTTCCCGGCCCACTCTGCTGCACCCGCGCCCGTTCCAGGAGGTCGTCCCCAGCGGCGGCCCCGTGCGCAGGGAGAGCGTCGACATGTTCTCGCTCGCCGCTGCCGCTGGCGCCCCGACCCCGGGAACCCCCTTGTGGGCCGGCACCACAGGGGGCTTCGAGAGCACCATCAACGCTCGCATCGAACGCGACGCAGAGGGCTACCGCGCCCGGGCGGAGCACGCCATCCGCGCCCGGCATGTCAAGCAGATCGCAGACGAATCGCAGGAGCGCGCGAAGCGCGTGGCCGCGGCGAAGCTCGCTGTGGCCTGCCCGGTGTGCGGCGACACGACGACCGGGTACCCGATCCGCCGCCACCTCGTCGACAGCTTCGACAAGCCCGGCTACGTGGAGGCACGCATCGCCCAGGACGGCTGCGACCCCGTGCCCGAACTCACCTCGTGCGCAAAGTGCTTCGAGGTGGCCAAGGCCATCTACATCGAAGAGCTCCGAGGTGAGATGCTCCTGCCGAAGATGAGCACCCGCGAGACCCTCGTCCGGGCTCAGGTGTTCAGCCCGTCGTTCGTGACGGGAGGCGAGTGACGATGGCCGCACCCATCGAGATCGGCATCGCCTCCGAGACCAAGGCGTTCAAGCAGGGCATCGAGAGCGGCGTCACCAAGCCGCTCGAGGACGCAGCCGACAAGCTCGACGACCTCGGCAAGTCGCGAGGGCCCGACCAGCTCGAGCGCTCGCTCGAGGACGCTCAGGCGGCAACCAAGCAGCTCGGCCGAGAGATCGAGCGCACCGCCGACGACATCGAGAAGGACTTCCGCGAGAGCTACCGCTCGGTCAAGCGGTCCGCCGAGGACGGCATGTCCAGTGGCTCAACAGCCGCCGCCGAGTTCAAGAGCGAGGCGACTCAGAACTTCGCCGAGGTCGCGTCGAGCTTCGACGGCTCGATGGAGTCCATCGCGGACGGGGCGCAGGCGACCCTCGCGGGCGCAGGCGCTGCGATTGGCGGCGTCGGCGGCATCGCGATCGGTGTTCTCGGCGCCGCAGCCGGCGCCGCCCTCACGGGCTTCCAGGAGCACGCGAGGGAAATGCAGGAGGCCGCCTCAGACGCCTTCAACGCGATGGTGTCGGATGGCATCGAGGCCTTCGAGGAGCTCCGCTACCAGGAGCGCCTGGCCGAGGCGTTCGACCCTGGCGAGACCCGCGACAAGATCCAGGGGGCCGCCGACGCGCTCAAGCTGCCCTTCGAGACCGCGGCCGCGGCATACGCGGGCAACGCCGAGGCCATCGAGAAGTTCCAGGCTCGATACCAGGCGGTGCTCGACTCGACCTCGACGGCGGCCGCGGAGGATGCCGCGGCCATGCAGATCAACTACAAGAACGCCACGGCCGTGATCCGCGACCAGCTCGACGCATACGAGCAGGCGCGCGCCGCCTACCAGGAGTACAACGACGCCCTACTCAACACGACAGGCATCGACGAGCAGACGCACCAGGCGCGCACGTACCGCGATGAGCTCGCCAAGATCCCAGGCGAGATCAAGACCAGCCTCGAGGTCGACATCTCGGCTGCCGAGCGCAAGGTGCAGCAGTTCATCCAGAAGGACCGCACGATTCGTGTCGCGATCGACGGCAAGAGCTACGGACGGTACTGAGGTGCCTCACGCGGATGCGGGCGCTACGCGATGAGGGAGCCAGCTGGGGAGAGCTTCGCGGATCAGGTGATTGCGGGCCTGATCCGCGAAGCGGGCTGGGCATGTGGGCACCCGCCCACGGTTGTGGGCTACTGCGCAGCGTGTGAGGGTGTCGACCTCTATTGCCTCACGTGCGCGGCCGAGGCCGGATCTCTCGGCGCAGCTCACCTTGAGCACCGCGGATGCTCAGGCTCGGTCGAGAGCTACCTCATCACTCGCCCATGAGCTTTTTTTAGGATGGCGCGCCACCCCCGCCTTCGGCTCTCGAAGCGGCTTCTCCCCCCTAGTACAAAAAATGGTACAAAAAACGCCCGGCCTCTTCGGTCGGGCGTTCTGCGCTTCTTGCTTGCGCGCACTTCTCTTTCTCTCTAGGCACGACAAGACTGCTGCCTGCGGCAGCCTGACCGTCACGATACGCCGCGCTACTTCCAGAACTCAGCATCTTCGCTGCTCCCGGCATGTCGCGGCAGGTCGTGTGACGGTTGCGGCTGGCGGTGTGACGGTGTTCCGTGGCATCCGTCACGCCCTCGGGCAGCGCCGAGCCCTGTTATTCCGGTGCCCGCAGCCGCGCGTGTGACGGTGTGACGGTAGTGACGGTGCAAGTACCTACTTGTCAGACAAGCAGCACGAGCCCGCATGTCGAGCAATGCCAGCGGGGGTGCGCGCCGCCCGCCAGCTCGAGAGGCGTCAGGCAGTGCGGGCAGTTCGGTGTCCCCACTTCGTCGAGCTCGTCGTCCGCCATGCCGCTGATTCTGCTACCTGACTTCGATGGCCGAGGCCCAGACCCACGCGCGATCCACGCGCTGCTCGTCGACGCGCCACCGCACCGCGGCCGCGCGCGGCGTCCATGCGCATAGCTCGGCATCGACGAGCACCGGGGTGCCTGCGTACCGCACCCATGCGCGGCATGGCTGAGCGCGTGGCGGGATGGTCCGAGGCTCGTGGCTTAAGTCGAGCTCTGCTTCGCTGAGACACTCGGGCGCCCGGCCGGTCGCGAGTGACTGGAGGATGCGCCTGTCCATGAGCGCGTCGTAGTGGTCGCTGTAGCGCTTGTTGCTCCCCACGGGTGGGCTCCTGGTCGGGCAGCCGGCCTCTGCGAGTGGGTCGAGCCGCGCGGACCTCGGAGTTCTCCGTCTTGTGCCGCGCGGCTCGGAGCCATGGTATCCAGCAGCGCCGACCCTCTAGAAGATGGCCCCCAAATGGGGGACTACTGGCTTGCCCGTGCTGGCGGCATAGTTTGGCGAACTGCACTGGCGACCCGTTGGCACTCGCTGATATGGCGTAGACTTGCCCTTTTCGCCGCCGCATTTGACACAGGAGATATGCTCGTACTATGAGCGGTATGGATGAGCTCCAGGCCCTTGCTCAGTCGATCGGCGAGTACACCGTCGATTTGATCGGACGAGACAACCTCGACGCGCTGCAGGTCACGGTGGATCGGCGGAACCGTAGCGCCCAAGTGTCGATCGAGCTGAAGAAGCCGAGCGACGCCGAGCAGCTACGTGTCCTCGACGTGATGTTCGAGCTCGAGCAGATGTACTTCGAGGAAGTCGTCCTTTCGTACTCGTTCGTCGAGGCGATTGACGCCACGGCCGACGACCGGGAGACCGTTCGTCAGTTCAGCTACGCATGACCCACAGCGCGCTGCGCACCGTTGAACGGTGCCTCGAGCGTGCGGTGGTCATGAAAGAGACCGCGGAACGGCTGTCCGGGTCGGACGAGGAGTGGGCCGCGGTCTGCTACTTCTATTCGGCTTATCACACGGTGAAGGCCGCATTCATCGAGGATCCCGTCTTTGGTGACCTCAACCGACTCCAGAGCTTCTCAACCGATCTCGTTCCGGATGATCGGTATGTCACCCACCATCGCGGTCGGCTCGGCAACGGCCCTCGAAAGCCCGGGGTCAACGACATCGTCCGCATGTTCTACCCGACGATCTCCAAGCAGTACGTGCGGCTGCACATGGCCAGCATCGCGGTTCGCTACGAGGGTGGGCTCGCGCCCATCCAGCTCGCGACGGTCAAGGCGGACTACCACGTGATCGCGGAGGCCTATGTCGGCCGCCTCCTCAAGGCCTGATGCAACAAACGATGCAACACCGCTGTTGCATCGCGATGCTGGGCGGTGAGGCTCCGTGCATGTCGTCCCTGTCCCAGCCCCGAGATCATCGGGCTAGGAGCACCTAGGGGGTGCCTGGTGCGGGTGCCGTCGCGGGAGTTCGAGTCCCTCCAGGGGCACTCAGCCGTCGTCCGGCCGTGCTCGCGTCACGGGCTCGACGCCGTCGTGTCCCCAGGACGAGCGGCATGAGGGCGCTCGCGGAACCACTATCTTGGTCGCATGGCCACCCGCGCGGAGAAGAAGCGAGCGCGCGACCTCGTCGACACCCTCGTCTGGGACCTGCCCGAGCTGAACCCCCGCCTGGGCACCCTGCCGCCCAATCCGGGCGGGCTCGAGCACGCCGCCGAGTTCGACGTGCTGCCGGGCATCAAGGCGCTCTGCTTCCCCGACGGCGACTCGTGGCGCGGGCTGCTCGTGCAGTACGACGCCGCCACGGGATCCGTGACGGGCACCATGGAGCACCAGATCCGCGCCCAGTCCGACGAGGACGCCCCGCGCTGGGCGCAGCTCGTGATCTACGACATCCTCGCGAGCGCCGTGAAGAGCGCACCGAGCGAGACGGCCGCCGCCATCCCGCGGGAGCGCCTCGCGAAGGTCTCGCAGCTGCTCGAACGTCTCTGACCGCCGCGCGGGTTGACCCCGCGACGGGGCCGGGCCAGGCTCGGGGCATGGGCGAGATCGTCGTCAAACGCGTCTATGAGCCCGCGGATGCCGCAGACGGCTTCCGCGCCCTCGTCGATCGGCTCTGGCCTCGTGGGGTGTCGAAGGAGCGCGCCGAGCTCGACGCGTGGTGGAAGGAGCTCGCGCCGTCGGCCGAGCTGCGCACGGCCTGGCACAGCGAGCCCGACCGCTTCGAGGAGTTCGCGGCGGCCTACCGCGCCGAGCTCGACGCCGTCGACCTCGCGGGGGCGCTCGACGTCATCCGCTTCCGTGACCGCGTGACGCTGCTGTTCGGCTCGCACGACACCGAGCGCAACCACGCGATCGTGCTGCGCGACTACCTCCTGTTGCGCGGCTGAACGCACGTCAGCTGGACAGCAAGGGCTGCTTCGCCGCGCTCGAGGCGGACACTTGTGCCCAGCCGTCGTTACGGATGCGCACCTCTCGCTCACACGGTGAGCGCGAGGGCGAGCGTCGCCGAGAGCACCGTGAGCGGCGCCGCGACGACGCCCAGCAGCATGTAGCGCCGCCACGGCAGCTCGACGCCGAGCGCGCGCAGGCGGTCGTGCCACAGCAGCACCGCGAGCGACGCCCACGGGGTGATGAGGGGGCCTGCGTTGACGCCCACGAGCAGGGCGGCGATGCGGGCGGGCGAGTCGGCGAGCGGCTCGAGCGCGAGGTAGGCGGGCAGATTGTCGATCGCGTTCGCGCCGAGCATGCCGGCCGTCGCCATCCGCACGAGGGCGAGCGGGTCGTCGCCCGAGCCCGTGAGCTGCGCGAGCACGGATGCGAGTCCGAGCGAGTGCGCCGCCTCCACCACGAGGAAGAGGCCGCCCGCGAACAGCAGCAGTCCCCACGGCACGAGGCTGAGCCGCACGGAGACCCGGTCGCGCACCGCGAACGCGCCCACGAGCACGAGGGCCGCGACCGACGCCGGGATCCACACGGGGATCCCGCTCACGAGGAACGGGATGAGCACGGCCACGACCGCAGCCGACAGCCGGAACAGCACGGGGTCGTGGGGCGCCTCGGCCGCGGCCGGCACGTAGCGCGTGCCGATGTCGCGCCGGAACACGACGGCGATCACGAGACACGGGACGAGGATCGCCACGAGCGCGGGCGCCCACATGAGCGCCGCGAAGCGCCCGGGGTCGGAGAAGCCGAGGGCGTGCTCGGCGAGCAGGTTGGTCAGGTTCGACACCGGCAGCAGCAGCGAGCCGGTGTTGGCGAGCCACACCGTCGTGAGCGCGAACGGCAGCGGTGGGTACCCGTGCTCGCGTGCGAGCAGCACGACGACGGGCGTCAGCAGCACGGCGGTCGTGTCGAGGGAGAGGAACACGGTCGACGCGACGGCGAGCAGCACGACGAGCACCCACAGCACCCAGCCGCGTCCGCGCCCGAGACGCGCGAGGCGTTCGGCGACGGCCGCGAAGAGGCCCGCGCGCGCGGCGAGCTCGGCCACGATCGTCACGGCGACCGCGAACAGCAGCACGGGCCACACGCGCTCGGCGACAGCGCCCGCATCCCCCGCCGGCAGCACGCCCGCGACGACGGCGACGCCGCCGACGAGCAGGAGGCCGCAGCCGACGATCGCGAGACGCACCGCACGAGCGTACGACCTCCGCGCGGCCCCGGCTGACACGCGCCCGAAACGCGCGCACGCCATGATGGGAGCGATGAGCGAACCCGTGATCGCCCTCGGCGACCTGACCGACCCGCGCGTGCTGCGGCTGCTCGAGGACCACCTGGCCGATATGCACGCGACCTCGCCGCCCGAGAGCGTGCACGCGCTCGACGTCTCGGGGCTGCAGCATCCGACGGTCACCTTCTGGGCGCTCTCCGACGGCGACGATCTGCTCGGCTGCGTCGCGCTCAAGGAGCTCGCTCCCGACCACGGTGAGCTCAAGTCGATGCGCACGGATGCGGCGGCGCGCGGCCGCGGGCTCGGTCGCCTCCTGCTCGCCCACGTGCTCGACGAGGCACGCGCCCGCGGGTACACGCGTCTCAGCCTCGAGACGGGCACCGAGGACTTCTTCCGTCCCGCCCGGGCGCTCTACGCGAGCGCCGGCTTCACCGAGACGGGCCCCTTCGCCGACTACGTGCTCGATCCGAACTCGACGTTCATGACGCTCGAGCTCGGGGACTGACCCGAGCGACCCGCTCAGCGCGGGGGCTTCGTCCACAGCACGGTGTAGCGCCAGAAGAGGTGCGCACGGAAGACGGCCCCCGGCAGCAGCTCGGCCACGATCCGTCGCATCGCGCGGTAGCTCTCCGGGGGCGGCCAGACGGTCGGCGCCGCATGCTCCCAGTGACGGCGCCCCGTGAGCAGCTGGTACGGCCGGTTCGCGACGACCCCGGCGACGCTGCGCGCGGCGTCCGCCGGCGACTCGACCGACGCCAGGCCGACGATCCCGAGGAGCCCCCCTGGCGCGAGCAGCTCGCGCATCCGGATGAGACCGGCGCGTGCGTCGAGATGGTGCAGTGCGGCGACGGATGCGACGACGTCGAAGGACGCGGGCTCGAACGGATGCGTCATCACGTCACCGCGGACGAGCTCGACGCGCGCGGAGTCGATTCCCGCGAGCTCGTCACGGGCTCTAGCCAGCGAGGGGCCGTCGAGGTCGATGCCGACGACACGGGGCACGCGTGCGGCGAGCTCGCGCACGAGCAGCCCGTCCCCGCATCCGACGTCGAGCGCACTGCGGGCCGAGTCCGGCAGTGCGTCGAGGATCACACGCTGGTAGTGCAGGTTGTGGTTCCACCGGGGGTCGCTCGCCGCATCCACGCCCGCAGCCAACCATAGGTGGGCCGCCGGCGTCGTCATCCGCGCGAACGACGCCGCGGAGCGCCCGGGGCGGCGGCTGCCGGATCGACGCGTTTCGCTCCCGGGATCCGGGGCGCAGCCGACCTATCGTGGCCGTGTGTGGCCTGCCAACCGTCGGGATGACGACTCCGGGGAGATTCCCGTGAACTCCAACGCGCCCGTACCGCCTTCGACGGCGCCGCTGCTCGTGCCCGCGCCGCATCCGCCCGCGGTCGCCGACCCCGCGCGGGAAACGTGGCGTGACGAGCTGTCGCGCCTCGGGGGAACCTCCCCCCTGCTGCACTTCGTCGACTCGCCGACCACCCGCATCGAGCTCTCCACGACCCACCCCGGCGGCCTGGCGCGCTTCATCACGGGCAAGCCCACCCTGCTGTCGCAGCTCATCCGCGACGACCTTGCCCTGCGGGCCGCTCGCATCGCCGCCGAGCGCATCACTGCGAAGGGACTCGAGCTGTCGACGACCCGCGGGCTCGACAGCGTGCACCTCGGCATCGGCATCGTGCGCTGGACGCACGAGCGCGTCGACCACTGCGCGCCGCTCCTGCTGCGGCCCCTCGCCATCCGGCGTCACGGCCGCGACTACGAGCTCAAGCTCCGCGGCGCCGCCGTGCTCAACCCGGCCCTCGCACGCGCCCTGGAGAAGCAGTACGGCATCTCGCTCGACGCCTCGACCTTCGTGGCGCTCTCCGACGACGACGGCACCTTCAAGCCGAACGCCGTGATCGACCAGCTGCGTCGCCTCACCGGGCATCTCGGCGAGATCAGCGTGCAGCCGCGCCTCGTCGTCTCGTCGTTCGAGGAGGTCGCTCAGGCGCTCCTCGCCGACGCGAAGAACCTCGAGCACCCCGTGCTCGACGCCGTCGCGGGCGACGCGACCGCCAAGTGGGCGCTCGAGGAGGGCTACCAGGCCGTCGAGCAGGGCGACCCCGACCGCCGTGACCCCTCCGTCGACACGCTCCTGCTCGACGCCGACGCCGAGCAGGAGCACATCGTCGCGCAGATCGCCGCGGG
Organism: Actinomycetes bacterium; assembly: GCA_023432005.1. GTDB lineage: Bacteria > Actinomycetota > Actinomycetes > Actinomycetales > Microbacteriaceae > Homoserinibacter. The sequence continues at coordinate 6,256 of JAEYVF010000158.1, read as the reverse complement.
CAACTCGCTCGTCGTGCGCACCATGCCCGGCACGGGCGCGACGCAGACGATCGTCAACGCCCTCGGCATGCTCGTGAGCCAGAACAAGCGCGTGCTCGTCGTGAGCCCGCGGCGCGCGAGCCTGCGCGGCATCTCGCAGCGGCTCGCTGATGTCGGCCTCGCCGGCCTCGCCGTCACCCCCTCGACCCTGCGCCGCGACGTGGTGCGCGGCATCGCGCGCAACGAGAAGGCGACGCAGCCGCAGCTCGCCGAGGTCGACGAGGCGCTCGTGCGCCTGCGCAGCGTGCTCGTCGACTACCGCGAGGCGCTCTCGCGCACCGACGGGACCCTGTGGGTGTCGGTCTTCGACTGCGTGGCCGAGCTGTCCCGTCTCGCGCTGCTGCCGCATCCGCCCACCACGACCGCGCGGCTCTCGCCCCGCGCCGTGCGCGCACTCGCGGGCGACCGCGCGAGCGTCGCGAACACCATGGTCGAGGCCGCGCGTCTCGGCGAGTTCCGGTACGGCCCGGGCGACTCGCCCTGGTACGGCGCGCAGTTCGCGACGGGCGATGAGGCCGCGCGCGCTCACGCGATCGCGAAGCGCCTCAACGCCGAGAGCCTTCCGCGCCTGCTCGTGCGCGCCAACGAGGTCATCGGCAAGACGCGGATGCGGCCGTTCACGACCGTCGCCGAGCTCGGCGTCTACCTGCGACTGCTCTCCGATCTGCGCGACACTCTCGACAAGTTCGAGCCGAGCGTCTTCGACCGCTCGCTCGCCGAGCTCATCGTCGCGACCGCCCCGCGCCGCGAGGCCCCCGAGATGTCGGGCGCCAATCGTCGCCGCCTCAAGAAGCTCGCCAAGGAGTACGTGCGCCCCGGCATGCACGTGGGCGATCTGCACGAGGCGCTCACCGCGATCCAGCAGCAGCGCATCCTGTGGCAGCGCTACGTGGCGGCGGGCGTCACGCCCGAGGTGCCGACGGGCATCTCCGACGTGCAGGTCGCGTGGCAGCAGGTGACGGCCGACCTCTCCGAGCTCGACGCGCCGCTCGGCCGCACGGCCCCCGGCACGCAGCTCGCCGAGCTGCCCCTGCACCAGCTCTCCGAGCTGCTCGAGCAGCTCGCCGCCGAGTCGGACGTGCTCAACAACCTGCAGGAGCGCAGCGCGCTCATGCAGCGGCTGCGCGACCTCGACCTGGACGAGTTCCTCGCCGACCTCGCCGCGCGCCACGTGCCCGAGGAGCAGGTGCCCGCCGAGCTCGAGCTCGCCTGGTGGCGCTCCGCTCTCGACAGCCTCCTCGTCGACGACCGCGCACTCCTGGGCGCGAAGACGGATGTGCTGCAGCGTCTCGAGGCCGACTTCCGGCTCGTGGACGAAGCGCACCAGCAGGGCAACGCGGGGCTGCTCGCGTGGCAGCTCGCGGAGAGCTGGCGCATCGGCATCATCGACTGGCCCGACGAGGCCGCCGCGCTCAAGCAGCTCATCACGACGGGCGGGATCACCTCCGAGTCGCTGCAGCGCCTCGCACCGCACCTCTCGCGCACCGTCGCGCCCGTGTGGCTCGCCTCCCCCTACGAGGTCGACCAGGTGAGCGACACGATGCCCGTCGACGTCGTCGTACTCGTCGACGCGGGCGCCACGACGATCGCCGAGAACGTGGGCGCCATCCGTCGCGCCCGCCAGGTGATCGCGTTCGGCGACCCCGTCACGCAGACGCCGACCCCCTTCCGCATCGGGCTCGACGAGGGCGAGGAGTCGCCCGTCGCCGTGGCGTACCCGTCGCGCATCGGGATGCCCGTGCGCGCCGCGAAGGTGGAGGAGCCGGAGGCGGAGCGCGATGACGAGGTCGACGTCGACGGTGAGCCCGAGGGTGAGAGCGGGGCTGGTTTCGACACGCCCGCTTCGCGGGCTACTCAACCAGCGAGGGAGGCGGAGGCGGACGAGGACGAGACCCCGGATGCGGTCGTCGAGACCGACCTGCACGGCCGATCGGCGTTCGCGCAGCTCGCCTCCGTGCTGCCCACCCTGAGCCTGACCCGCAGCTACCGCGCCGGCGGCGAGGACCTCGCCGAGCTCGTCAACCGCCGCTTCTACGGCGGACGCATCGACGCGCTCCCGTGGGCGGGATCGTTCCTCGGCCACGGCAGCCTCTCGCTCGACTACATCGAGAACGGCACGGGCCTGCCCGACTCCGACACGGGCGCCGTCGAGTCGGTCGACGCCGAGGTGGCCCGCGTGCTCGAGCTCGTGATCGACCACGCCGAGACCCGCCCGCGCGAGTCGCTCATGGTCGTCACGGCCTCCGACAAGCACGCCGTGCGCGTCATGGACGCGGTGCTCGCGGCCATGGGGGCGCATCCGGCGCTCAGTGACTTCCTGCTCGGCGAGCGCGCCGAGCCGTTCGCCGTGCTGCCCGTCGAGCGAGCCGTCGCGCAGAGCCGCGACCGCGTCGTGTTCTCGCTCGGCTACGGGCGCACGCCGCACGGCCGCGTGCTGAGCGACTTCGGCGCGCTCGGTCGCCCGGGCGGGGAGCGCCTGCTCGCCGTCGCCATGACCCGCGCCCGGCGCTCCCTCGTGATCGTGACGTGCGTGCAGCCGGGCGACCTCGACGAGAGCCGGATGAAGCACGGCGCCGTCGCGCTCGCCGAGCTCCTCGGCGAGATCGCCTCCCGTCGTGCCGAGCCGCCGCTGCCCGACGACTCCGACCCCATGCTCGTCGACCTCTCGCGTCGCCTCGAGGCCCGCGGCCTGCGCGTCGCGCTCGGGCACCGCGGCAAGCTGGGGCTCGTCGCCGCGAACGGCGGCATGTGCGTCGTCGTCGACACCGACTCCGTGTTCACGGCACGCAGCCTCCGCGAGGCCCTGCGGCTGCGTCCCGAGGTGTTGCGCCGCCTCGGCTGGCACTACGCGCGCGTGCACGCGTTCGAGCTGTTCACCGACCCCGACGCCGTGGCCGACCGCATCGCGCGCATGGCCGGTCTCGCGGGCGGGCCCGTCACCGAGGAGATCCCCGTCGTTGCCGGACACCCCGCACCCTGACGAGGAGCAGCCGCCCGAGCCGCGCCCGCCGCGGAGGCGACGCGTGACCACGCCACCGCCGCCCGGGAGCGATCCGCACCCGGCGCCCGAGCCTCCCCGCCACAGCTCGACGGAGAACGACGAGCGGATGCGACGGGACAAGCCCCCGCACTGGGGGTGAGGTCGCTAGACCCGCTTCTGCTCCGCGAGCAGGTCGCGGATCTCGGCCAGCAGCTGGGTCTCGGTGGGCCCCGCCTCCTCCTCCGCGATGCCCTTCTTCGCGGCCTGACGCTCGCGCAGCTTGTTGACCGGCAGCACGAGCACGAAGTAGACGACGGCGGCGATGATCAGGAAGTTGATGATCGCCCCGATGACCGCGCCGAAGTACATCGTGGCTTCGCCGCCCGCGGTGGTCGGGATCGTGACGGGCAGGGCCGTGTCGAGCGAGTCCGCGCGGAAGAGGGCGCCGATCGCCGGGTTGATGACCGCGTTCACGATCTGATTGACGATCGCGGTGAACGCCGCGCCGATCACGACGGCGACCGCGAGGTCGATCACGTTGCCACGTAGGATGAAGTCCCTGAAGCCCTTCACGGTAGCTCCCATTCTGTCCGGAGGGTCGGCGACGGTGCCGCTCCACCCAGGCTAGAGCGCCCTCAGCGCTTTGCGAAGGAGACGATCCCGCTCGGCGTCACGACGCCGTCCACCGGCATGTCGTGGCGCTCCACCGGCACCTCGTCGACGAGCTCCTCGTCGAAGATCACGGCGTAGACGGGCGGGCAGCCCTCCATCGACCCGAGCGTCTTGTCGAAGTAGCCGCGCCCCCATCCGAGTCGCATGCCGTCGCGGGCGATGCTCGCGGCCGGCACGAGGATGAGGTCGACCCCGTTGATCGCGATGGGGCCGAGCAGCTCGCTCGAGGGGGTCGGCATCCCGAGGATGTCCTGTTCCTCGTCGGCGCCGTCGTACGGCGCCCAGTCGAGCAGGCCGTCCTCGCGCGACACCGGGAGCAGGATCCGGATGCCGTGCTCGTCCGCCCAGCGCAGGAACCCGCGCGTCTCGGGCTCGTCGGGGGTCGACAGGTACGCGGACATGAAGCCCACGTCCAGATCGCTCGCGAGCTGCACGAGGTGCTGCGTGATCGCGGCGGATGCGCGCTCGCGCTCGGTCGCGGTGCGGATGCGGCGGCGCTCCCGGAGCTCTGCGCGCAGGGCGCGCTTCCGGTTCTCCGGGTGGTCGGACACACGACGATTGTAAAAGGCGCGTAACCCGCACGAGGGTTTTCGTGGTTAGCCTGAAGCGTATGGCTTCCCCCGTCACCGTATCCAAGGCCGTCATCCCCGTCGCAGGACTGGGCACGCGCTTCCTCCCCGCCACCAAGGCGATGCCGAAGGAGATGCTGCCCGTCGTCGACAAGCCCGCCATCCAGTACGTCGTCGAGGAGGCCGTCGCCGCGGGCCTTCACGACGTGCTCATGATCACGGGCCGCAACAAGACGGCGCTCGAGAACCATTTCGACCGCGCAGGCGAGCTCGAGGCCGTGCTCTCGAGCAAGGGCGACGACGAGAAGCTGCAGAAGGTCGACTACTCCACCCACCTCGCCGACGTGCACTACGTGCGGCAGGGCGATCCCAAGGGCCTCGGGCACGCCGTGCTGCGCGCCAAGATGCACGTCGGGCACGAGCCGTTCGCGGTGCTCCTCGGCGACGACATCATCGATGTGCGCGACCCGCTGCTGTCGCGGATGCTCGAGGTGCAGCAGCGCGAGAACACGACGGTCGTGGCGTTGCTCGAGGTCGACCCCTCCCAGACGCACCTGTACGGCATCGCGACGGTCGAGGGCACCGCCGAGGACGACGTGGTCAAGATCACGGGCCTCGTCGAGAAGCCCTCGCCGGGCGAGGCGCCCTCGAACTACGCCATCATCGGCCGCTACGTGCTGCGCCCCGAGATCTTCGAGGTGCTCGAGCGCACGCCTCCCGGCAAGGGCGGCGAGATCCAGCTCACCGACGCTCTGCAGGCGCTCGCGACCGGGCCCACGTGGGCCGGCGGCGTGCACGGCGTCGTCTTCCGCGGGCGCCGCTACGACACGGGCGACCGGCTCGACTACCTCAAGGCGATCGTGCGGCTCGCGGCCGACCGCGAGGACCTCGGCACCGAGTTCCGCCCGTGGCTGCGCGAGTTCGTGCAGTCGATGCCGGGCGACGAGCACGAGCGACGGGGCGGCGAGGACGGCTGACGCGCCTGCATCGCGGAGCCTCGCGTGCCAGTAGTCTGACGCCGAGATGGCCACACCGACCCTGAGCGACGGATCCGTCACGATCCGCCCCATCCGCATCCGGGATGCCCGCGTGCTCGAGAACGAGCTCATGGGAAACCGCGCGTGGCTGCGTCAGTGGGAGGCCACCAATCCCCACGGCCCCGCGGGCTTCGACGTGAAGGCGTCGATCAGGTCGCTGCAAGCGCACGCGCGCGCGGGTGGGGGCCTCGCGTTCGCCGTCGAGCACGACGGCGTCTTCGCGGGGCAGCTCAACGTGTCGGGCATCACCTACGGCTCGCTGTCGTCGACGACGATCGGCTACTGGGTGGCCGAGCGCTTCGCGGGCCGCGGCGTCACGCCGACGGCCGTCGCGCTCGCGACCGACCACTGCTTCTTCGGGCTCGGCCTGCACCGGATGGAGATCTGCATCCGTCCGGAGAACGCGCCGAGCCTGCGGGTCGTCGAGAAGTTGGGCTTCCGGTACGAGGGGCTGCGTCGGCGCTACATCCACATCAACGGCGACTGGCGCGACCACTTCTGCTTCGCGCTCGTGGTCGAGGAGGTGCCGACCGGGGTGCTGCGGCGCTGGAGGGACGGACGCGCGCCGGAGTCGGCCGCGCGCATCCCGGAGGTCGACCTGCAGGCGGCGACTCGCCCGCTGCGGTACTAGCCGCGCGCGCCTCCCCGGGCTCGCCCGCATCCGCTCCTACCCTGGGCGGCATGGACTTCTCGGGCGCGGGCACGGCGATCATGCTCGCCCTCGCGGCCGTGCTGTGGTTCCTCTATCTGCTGCCGAGCTGGATGCGGCGCCGCGAGTTCCTCGCGACCGAGCGCAACGCGACGCGGCTGCAGCGCGCCATCCGCGTGATGGCCGAGTCGGCGGAGGCCCCCGTGGAGCTGCGCGTCGAGGCGACCGCGCGCGACGTCGCCCGCACCGAGCGGCTGCTCGAGCAGGAGCGTCGCCGTGCGGAGGCGCTCGAGCGCGCGGAGGTGCGGGC
>JAEYVF010000133.1 GCA_023432005.1 Actinomycetes bacterium | reverse complement strand
CTCGACGGCCGCCCAGCCGGGCGCCGCGGGGGTGAGCTTCGAGCCGAGGGCCGACTCGATGAGCGCCTTCGCGAACTGGTCGTCGCCGAGCGACGAGACGTAGTCCGAGTTGGCCGGGCCGAGGCCGTTCTCACCGAGCATCTTCTGGTACTCCGGGCTGAAGATGATCTTCATGAGCTCGCGAGCGCCGGCCTGGTTCTTCGAGGCCGCCGAGATCGCGATGTTCGAGCCGCCCGCGAAGACGGGGGCCACGCCGCCGTCGACGCCGGGGAGCACGTAGGCGCCGAACACGTCGTCGTTCCACGTCGCGATCGTCTTGGTCGCATCCGCCGGGTCGGGCGTCAGGTCGCCGATCGACCAGTGCGCCCATCCGGGGGCGATGATCGTGGCGGCCTCGGGCGCGGCGGCCTCCGGCTGGGTGTTGATGTTGACCCACGGGGTGCTGTCGGCCTCGGTCACCGGCGCGTTCGACGCCGTGGTGTAGAGCTCCTGCAGCGCCTCGAGACCCTCGATCGTCTTCGCGTCGGAGAGCGAGGACTTCCAGGTGTCGCCGTCCTTCTTCGCGAGGTCTCCGCCGTAGGCGAAGATCCACGAGATCCCGTTGCGCCAGTCCTCGCCACCGAGGTAGAAGCCGGAGAGGGCGTCGGTGTGCAGCTTCGCGGCGACCTCGGTGAGCTGCGGGAGGGTCGTCGGGACCTCGACGCCGGCGGCGCTGTAGAGGTCCTTGCGGTAGAACACGTAGCGGGAGCCGAAGTAGTACGGCAGCGCGTAGTTCGCGCCGTCGACCTCGCCGACCTCGACGAACGACTTCAGCAGCTTGTCGCCGCCGAGCTCGTCGTAGAGATCGGAGATGTCGCTGAAGGCGCCCACGGTCGTGAACGTCGGCGACCAGGTGTTCCCGATCTCCGTGACATCCGGGGTATTCTCGGCGTCGGGCAGGGCCGTGGTGAGCTTCGCGAGAGCGTCACCCCAACCCTGCTCCTCGATGGTAAGGGTGCCCCCGGTCGCCTTCTCGTACTCGGTCTTCAGGTAGTCGCGGAGTGCGTCCGGGGTGTCACCTCCCATGACCCAGAACGTGATGTCCTGACCCTTGGCGTCGTCCGGGTTCGGGGTGTCGCCCGGAGTCGAGCAGCCCGCGAGGACGACGAGCGCAGCAGTCGCCGCGGCGACGCTTGCGATCTTTCGCTTCATTCGTGCTTTCCTTCTTCTTTGAATTGCGGATGCGCCGGGTGGCGCCACCGCTGGTGCAGGGTGTTGCGGTTTCGGGCTCAGGAGACCCCGAGTCTCCCCGACAGGACCATGGCGGCTGCGCCGCGCATGACGATGTCCTGACCGAGGTCGGACATCCGCACCGTCAGACGCCCGTGGAACTCGGCCATCGTGCGAGCGCGGAAGGTCTCGATGGCCGCTTCGGTGAGCGGGCCGTCGAGGAGTTCGACGGGGCCGCTGATGACGACCTCGTCGAGATTGAGGGCGCCGACGACCGGCGCGAGGGCGATGCCGAGGCGCTCGCCCGCGCGGCGCAGCACCTCGTCGCGGTCGGCATCGTCGGATGCGGCGGCGAGCCCGGCTCGCAGGCGCGGCACCGAGAGCCACGTCTCGAGGCATCCGTGCTTGCCGCACACGCACAGCTCGCCGCCGTCGGTGCCGACGACGACGTGGCCGAGCTCGCCCGCGGCGAACCGGCTGCCGAAGACCGGCATGCCGCCGAGGATGAGGCCCGCGCCGACACCGCGTCCGACGCGGATGAGCATGAAGTCCCCGAGCGCCCCGCCGAAGCTGTGCTCGGCGAGCGCCGCCGCGTTGGCGTCGTTCGCGACGATGACGGGCAGGCCCGTGGCGTCGGAGACGATGCTCTGCAGGGCGAGGTCGGACCACTCGAGGTTCGGGGCGGACAGCACCCGGCCCCCGAGGTCGACGATGCCGGGTGATCCGATGCCGACACCGAGCAGGGGGCGGTCGGTTCGGGCGACGAGGTCGCGCACGAGCTGCACGGCGAGCGCCGCGACCTCGTCGCCCGCCGCACCATCCGTCTCGGCCTCCATCCGGGTGACGATGCGGCCGTCGATGTCGAGCACGGCGCCGCGGAAGACGCCCGTGTCGGAGAGGTCGATGCCGATGATGCGGTGGCCGTCACGGTTGATGTCGAGGAGGATCGCGGGCTTGCCGGGACGGCCCTCCTCGCGCTGGCCGGTCTCGATGACGAGACCGTCGGCGATGAGCTCGGCCACCAGGTCGGAGATCGTGACACGCGTGAGGCCGGTCTCGCGAGCGAGGTCGGCGCGGCTCTGCAGTCCGCCCCGGTACAGGTTCTGCAGTACGAGGGAGCGGTTGTGGCCGCGCGCGTGCTCCGGGAGCACCTTCGCCGAGGGGCGGAGGGCGCGGGGCCGAGCGCTGCGCTGCGCTTCCGGTGCGGACATGTTTGTTAGTAAAGCGTACGAACAAATAGCGCGCAATACCCGACTCCGACGTTTACCGAGTCGTGATGAACGCCGTGCCGACGGCGACTCCATGCGAATTCATCGAAACTGCCAGCCGCGACCAAGCATCCGCTGCGATCCTGATGCCCATGACCATCCAGGCGCCCTCCCCACGCCCCCTGCTCGGACTCGCCGGCGTCGCCGGCATCGGCCTCCTCGCGCTGAGCGGATGCGCCGCCTCCCCCTCCGACGCGATGGGCGATCCCACCGGCGCGGGCGGGGGTGGGAACGCGGGCGCCGACACCTCGGCGAGCTACGCCGACGGCGACTACCGCGCCGAGGCGAGCTACCTCTCGCCGGCCGGCGAGGAGTCGGTCGCGGTCGAGCTGACCCTCGAGGGCGACGTCGTGACGGCCGTCACGGTCACCCCGGAGGCGGTCGACCCGCAGGCCCGCACGTTCCAGGAGAAGTTCGCGAGCGGCATCGCCGAGGTCGTGGTGGGCAAGGACATCGACACCCTCGACGTCTCACGCGTGGCGGGCTCGTCGCTCACGAGCGGCGGCTTCAACAAGGCCGTGGAGGCGATCAAGGCCGACGCGCGCGCGTAGGCCAGCGTGATCGCCGACCCGCTGCCGAACGCGTGGCGCTTCGACGCGCTCGGCACCCCGTGGCGGATCGACACCGAGGATCCGCTCGCGGATGAGGTGCGCGCCGCGGTCGCGGAGCGCGTCGAGCGCTTCGAGCGCGACTGGTCGCGCTACCGCGCCGACTCGCTCGTCACGCGCATCGCGCAGAACCCGGGACGCCACCGGCTGCCGGCCGACGCCGCGCCGCTTCTCACGCTGTACGCCGAGCTCCACACCGCCACCCGCGGGCGCGTGTCGCCGCTCGTCGGCGGTGCCCTCGCGGCCGCGGGCTTCGGGCCGCGCCTCGCGGGGGTTCCGGATGCCGTACCCCGCTTCGGCGACGCGCTCGCGTGGGACGGCACCCACCTCGACACCGTCGCCCCCGTGCTGCTCGACGTGGGCGCGGCCGGGAAGGGGTACCTCGTCGACCTCGTGAGCGAGCTGCTCGCCGAGGCGGGCATCCGCAGATCGGTCGTCGACGGCTCGGGCGATCTGCGCATCCGCGACGTGCCCATGCGGATCGCGCTCGAGCATCCGGCCGACCCGACGAAGGCCGTCGGCGTCGTCGAGCTCGCAGACGGCGCGCTCTCCGCGAGCGCCGGCAACCGCCGTCGTCTCGCCGACGGCCGTCACCACGTGCTCGACGCCGTCACGGGCCTGCCCGCGCGCGACGTCGTCGCGACGTGGACCGTGGCATCCGACGACCTCACGGCCGACGGCGCCGCGACCGCGCTGTTCTTCGACGTCGACCCCGGCTGGCTCGAGCGCCGCGGCGTCGGATGGGCAAGGATGCTGTCCGACGGCACGCTCGAGACGAGCCGCGGATTCCCGGGAGAGGTCTTCGCATGACCCGTGTGACCGCCGCGGTCGATCGGCTGCTCGGACGCATCACGATGTACCTGCTCGTCGTCGTGGTGCTCGGGGTGATCGGGCTCGTCGCGCTCGTGCTCGCCCTCGTCGACGCGATCGCGATCGAGCCGCTCCCCATCCTCGCCTCCGCCGCCGTGCTGCTCGCGACGTCCTGGATCGCCAACCAGGTGCTCGGGCTCGCCTTCCGCAGCCGCCCGCTCACGGAGTCGGGCGTCATCACCGCGCTCCTGCTGCTCTTCGTGCTGCAGCCGGCGGGCGACCCCGAGGGACTGCTGTTCCTCGCGCTCGCCGCCGCGATCGCGGCGCTCTCCAAGTACCTCATCGCGTGGCGCGGCCGGCACCTCGTGAACCCGGCCGCGTTCGCCGCGGTCGTCGTCGGCGTGAGCGGGATCGCCTTCTCGTCGTGGTGGGTCGCGACGCCGCCGCTGCTGCCCGTCGTCGCCGTCGGCGCGCTGCTGATCCTGTGGCGCACCCGTCGGCTCGGGATGGGGCTCGTCTACAT
>JAEYVF010000111.1 GCA_023432005.1 Actinomycetes bacterium | reverse complement strand
ACCACCGGTGGGGCGCCGCACGCGCGGCGCCCCACCGACAGGCTTTCTGAGCCGAGCGGTACTCCAGGGGGGTGGAGATGAATCAGGGGAAGGATCCGGGCATCATGCGCCGGTTCGCGCGCGCGGCCCGGGACGAGTCGGGGATCTCGATCGTCGAGGTGCTCGTCGCCGCCCTCATCTTCGCCATCATCTCCGTCGGCGTCGCCCAGGCGACCGTCACCGCCATCCGCCAGTCCGCCGACCAGCGCGCGCGCATCACCGCGCTGAGCCTCGCGGCGAGCGAGATCGACAAGGTCCGCGCCTACGCCGATCCCTTCGACGTCCTCTCGGGCGACTACGACATCACGATCGACGGCACCGAGTACACCGTCGAGCGCAACACGGAATGGGTCACGAGCTCCGGGCTCGACATCCCGTGCGGCGCCGGCGGCACCGGCAACATGGAGTACAAGCGCGTCAACGTGCGCGTCACGTGGGACAGCCGGATGGGCATGACGCCGCCCGTCTCGTCCGACACCGTGCTCGCCCCCGACGGCCGCATCAACGACCCCGCCCGCGGCACCATCATGGTCTCGGTCCGCGGGGCCGCCGGCACCGGATCGGCCGGCGTCGGCGTGACCATCACGCCCGTGTCGGGCGGCGCCGCCGCCCTCGACGCCCAGCCCGCGGCCACCAACGCGCTCGGCTGCACCTACGCACTCAAGGTCGTGCCGGGCACCTACAACGTCACCCTCTCCCGCTCGGGCTACATCGCCACCGATCAGACGACCTCGCCCGTCAAGTCGATCACCGTCGTCGCGGGCGGCACCGTGAGCGTCCCCTTCGACTACGACCGCGCGGCGACCCTCGGCCTCGTCTACGGCAGCAGCTCGGGCAGCAACCGCTACGCGACGAACAACGAGACCACCTACCTCAACACCTACGGCACCTTCTACGTGACGGGCACGAGCTCGACCGTGAAGCTCTACCCCTTCGGCGGCTACACCGCGATCGCCGGGCACTACGTCGCTCCGGATGCGGACGGCACGGGCGGCTGCCGCGCCCTCGACCCCTCCGAGTGGACCGCGGCGACGGTGGGCGGGGTCGCGCTCGGCAACGGCGTCGCCTCGGCGCCGATCGTCGCGGACCCCGGCGGCACGGCATCCGACACCGTGCGCATGGGCGTCGTGCGCGTCAACAACGTGCCGCGCACCTCCTACGTCACCGCCGTCTCGGTCGCCACGCCGGCCGTCGCCGGCCAGCCGACGTGCACGGCCGGCATGACCTACCGCTTCGAGCGCGAGGCGACGTCGGGCGGCGGCACCTCGAGCCGCGACCTCGTGCTCCCGTACGGCACCTGGCGGCTGTACTACGGCAGCACCTCGGGCTCGACCACGACCGCGATCACGGCGGCCAACATCCAGCCGCAGACCAACCTCGCCCCCACGGGCTACGTGAGTGCGGGCACCGTGACGCTCGACCCGAGGCCGGCAGCATGACGCGCCGGCTCAACACCGTGCTCCGCCGTCTGCGAGACGACGAGGGCTACACGATCGTGGAAGCGCTCATCGTCATGATGCTGAGCGCTCTGCTCATGACGATCGCGGTGACCTTCTTCACGCAGGTGAGCATGCAGACGATGCACGCGGTCGGCACGCGCCAGTCCACGGCCGACGCGAGCAACATCATGAACGTCGTGTCGACCTCGATCCGCGCCGCGGTGCGCAACCCGATCGCGACGTCGCCGAACCCCGACCCCGCGATCGTCGAGGGCACGCGCACGGCGATCACGATCATCACCTACACCGACGCCGGCCCGAGCTTCGAGCTGCCGCAGCGCCTGCGGTACTCGATCGACGCCCAGGGACGGATGCGCGAGCAGTCGTGGCTCGCGACGAACGTCGGCGGGTACGCCGTCTTCCCGGCGATCACGGCGCCCCCGACGACGTCGCGCGTGCTCGGCAACGTCGTCGTCAACACGGCCGCCGAGCCCCTCTTCCGCTACTTCGACGTCAACGGCACCCAGCTCGGCGTCGGGGGCACCCTGAGCGCCGCCGAGCGCGCCGCGGTCACGTCGGTGCGCTTCTACGTCAAGGTGCGCTCGGACACCTCGAAGGAGGTCGTCGTGCTCGACAACACCGTCGGGATGCCGAACATGAACCTCGGGCTCACGGAGGGATGATCACGATGCTCCGACGTCTGCTGCGCCGCGAAGACGGCTACGTGCTCCCGCTCGTCATGGGCATCGCGCTCGTGCTCGTGCTCGTGACGGCGACCGCGCTCACGGCGACCGTGACGGGCGTGCAGAAGGCCGACACCGAGTCGGACTGGAACGCCGCACTCGCCGCGTCCTACGCGGGCATCGAGGACTACTCGAGCCGCGTCGAGAACGACCCGGGCTACGTCAAGTTCGGCAACCCCGCGTCGCCCTTCAGCTCGGCGAGCACGCACCTCACGCTCCCGACCGGTACGAACGCGAACCCCGCGTTCAACATCGCCGAGGGCGCGCCGTGGGCCACCGTGCCCGGATCCGACGGCAAGGCCAAGTACCGCTACGAGATCGACACGTCGATGTACCCCGCGACGGGCGTGATCCGCATCCGCTCGACGGGCCTCGTGGGCGACCAGACGCGTTCCGTCATCGCGGACCTCCGCCAGGACGGCTTCAGCGACTTCGTGTACTTCACCGACTTCGAGACCTCCGACCCGCAGGTCACCTCGGGCGCGGACGAGTACTGCGCCAACTACTGGTGGAACCGCCCGCCGCAGAAGACGAGCGGCGTGCCCGGGTACGGCTGGGGCTCTCCGTCGTGCAACGACATCCAGTTCGCCGGCAGCGACGTCATCAAGGGCAAGGTGCACACCAACGACCGGCTCTACCTGTGCTCCGCGACCTTCAAGGGCGCGGTCACCACCGCGAGCCAGACGAACCCGCTCTACGGCACGGCGAGCGGATGCTCCTCGCCGAGCTTCCAGGCGGGAGCGCCCGTGCGCGTGGGCTCGATCCCGATGCCCGCGACGAACTCGCAGATGAAGATGGAGACGCGCAACGACCTGCCGTCCGAGGTGCCGGATCCCGGCTGCCTGTACACGGGCCCCACGGTCATCCAGCTCAACTCGAACGGCACCATGACGGTCTGGTCGCCCTTCACCCGCAAGACGCAGGTGGCCGCGACATCCGCGGGCGCCACGACGCCCTCCAAGTGCGGCGCCCCGGGTACGGGCACGGGCCAGCTCGGCAGCACGGGCGGTGCGACGATCCCCGTGCTCAACCTCAACCTGCTCTTCGTGCAGAACATCCCGATCTCGACGAGCGACCCGAACTACCCGACGAGCGCGCTCGGCACGAGCACGTTCCGCTACGGCAACTTCAGCTGCACGGCGACGGGCGCGAGCTCGGCCTGGTACATCGGCGGCACGACGAACATCTCGTCCGCGACGCAGCGCTTCCCCATGTCGAACGAGGCGATCCCGTCGAGCTCGAGCTCGGCCAACCCGGCCTACGGCTGCAAGAACGGCGACCTCTTCATCAAGGGCACGATCCAGGGCCGGATGACGGTCGCGGCGGAGAACAACGTCTACATCACGGGCGACATCCTCTACAACGACCCCGTCGAGGACATGATCGGCGTCGTCGCACAGAACGTCATCTGGGTGTGGAACCCCGTGAACTCGAGCAACGCGGCGCTGCTCGGCAGCAACCGCACGATCTACGCCTCGTTGCTCTCGGTCGCGCACACCATCCAGGTGCAGAACTACAACGTGGGCTCCCCGCGCGGCACGCTCAAGATCGTCGGCAGCATGGCGCAGAAGTTCCGCGGCCCCGTCGGCACCGGCTCGTCGACGAGCATCTCGACGGGCTACGCGAAGGACTACAACTACGACGCGCGACTGACGTACTCGGCGCCGCCGAAGTACCTCACGCCCACCTCGACGACCTACGGCACGACGCAGATCGCCGGTGTGCCCTCGGCCTTCGGCGCGAACGGGGCGCCGCGCACATGATGCCGCTCCTCGCCACCTTCGCCGGCGTCACGGGACTCTCGATCGGGTCGTTCCTCAACGTCGTCATCTACCGCGTGCCCCGGGCGCTCTCGGTCGTGAACCCTCCGTCGGCGTGCCCCGGCTGCGGGATGCACATCCGCGGCCGCGACAACGTGCCGGTGGTGTCGTGGCTCGCGCTCGGCCGCAGGTGCCGCGAGTGCCGCATGCCGATCTCGGCGCGGTACCCGCTCATCGAGGTGCTCACGGGTATCGCCTTCGTGCTCGTCGCGCTCTTCTTCGCACCGGCCATCGCCCGGGCGCAGGGCGCCGCCGAGATCGTGGGCGCCGTGCTCGAGCTGCTCGCGTTCCTCGTGCTTGTCGCCGTGACGGTCGCATTGTCGGCCATCGACTTCGAGCTGCGCCGGCTGCCGAACCGCATCCTCGCCTTCG
The DNA here is from genome assembly GCA_023432005.1 of Actinomycetes bacterium. GTDB lineage: Bacteria > Actinomycetota > Actinomycetes > Actinomycetales > Microbacteriaceae > Homoserinibacter. Next base: position 4,294 of record JAEYVF010000111.1, on the reverse strand, counting down.
CGTTCGTCGCGGGCGTCGTGCTGCTCGTCCCGGCGGTGCTGCTCGCCGGCCGACCGGATCTGCTCGTCTCGGCGGCTGTCGGCGCCGTCGGCTCCCTCGCCTTCTACCTGCTGCTCGCGCTCATCAGCCCGCGCGGCATGGGGATGGGCGACGTCAAGCTCGCGGGCGTCCTCGGGCTCTACCTCGGCGCGCTCGGATGGGCGCAGCTCGCGGTCGGGGTCATCGCGGCGTTCGCCGTCGGCGCGATCGCGGGGGCGATCGTGCTCATCGCCCGGAGGTCCCTCGCGGACCGCCGGGTGCCGTTCGGTCCCTGGATGTTCGCGGGGGCGTGGATCGGCATCGTCGGAGGCGAAGCGATCGCCGCCGGCTATCTCGCGGCGGTCGGTCTCGGCTGACGCGGGTTCAACGGGAGGAATCAGGGGGGAAACGATGGCATCGACCATTGTGGGGCTCGACTTCGGTCGGGGGGTGATCCGCGCGGCCGAGGTGCAGGGGGCATCGAGTGCTCGCCCGCAGCTCGTGCGCTATCACCAGATCGCCGTGCCGACGACAGCCGTCGACCGCGGCGAGGTGCTCGAGCGCGAGACCGTCGTGGCGGCGCTCAAGCAGCTCTGGGCTCAGGGCGGCTTCAAGACGCGCAAGGTGATCGTCGGCGTCGGCAACGCGCGCGTGCTCGTGCGCGAGCTGTCCGTCCCGGCGGCGCCGCTGAACCGCATCCGGGAGTCGCTCCCGTTCCAGGTGCAGGACATCCTGCCGGTGCCCGTGAACGAGGCCCTGCTCGACTTCTACCCCGTGGCGCACGGCGTCGAAGACGGCGCCCCGGTCATCCAGGGCCTGCTCGTCGCCGCCGTCAAGGAGAGCGTGCTCGCGACGGTCGAGGCCGTCGAGGCGGCCAAGCTCGAGCCCGTCGACGTCGACCTCATCCCGTTCGCGCTCAGCCGCGCGCTCCTCGTCGGCCCCGCGGCCGCAGGTTCCGTCGCGCTCGTGCACATCGGCGCCGCGACGACCATGGTCACGATCGCGGTCGACGGCATCCCGCATTTCGTGCGCATCATCCAGAACGGCAGCGACGACATCAACCGCGCGCTCGTCTCCCGGCTCAGCATGGACGACATGCAGGCCGAGCAGATCAAGCGCCGCTTCGGTCTCGCGACCCAGGGCGCCGGACCCGAGCTGCGTCCCGCGTTCGAGGTCATCTACGAGACCACGGGCGACCTCGTGGTCGCGATCCGCAACACCCTCTCGTTCTACCTGTCGAGCCGGCCCGGTGCCGTCGTCGAGCGCGTGCTGCTCTCGGGCGGCGGAGCCGAGCTCAACGGCTTCCCGACCGCCCTCGCGGATGCGACGCGACTGCCCGTCCGCGCCCCGGCGCCGATCGAGCGCCTCGCGATCGCCCGCACGGTCGACCAGGCGCAGGTGGCGGCAGGCGCCGCCGGCATCCCCGTGGCTGCCGGCCTGACCCTCGGGAGCAAGGCATGACCGCGACGATGACCCCGCCGCAGACGACGGGGAAGGAGCCGACCGGGCGCAAGACCGCCTCGGCGCCCGTGGCGCTCGCGCCGCGCGTGTCGCTCATGCCGCCCGAGCTCGGCGAGCGCAACAAGCAGCTCGGCGTGCAGCGCGGCCTGCGCCTGCTCATGGTGTTCGTGGCGGCCCTCGTGGTCGCGGCGATCGGCGGCTCGTGGTACCTCGCGCTCGGCGCGGCGTTGGCTCGCGATGCCGAGGTCGCCCGCACGCAGGACCTGCAGGCGGAGCGGCTCACCTACCAGAAGGTGCAGGACGCGATCGACGCCGTCACGCTCGGCGCAGCCGGCGTGCACGTCGGCGGGTCGACCGAGATCGACCTGCTCGGATACCTCTCGCTCGTGGCGCAGTCGCTTCCCGAGGGCGTGGTGCTCGATACGTTCAACATCGAGAGCCAGGGCATCACGACGCTCTATCCGCAGTCGACGATCCCGCTCGACGGCCCGCGCATCGGCAAGTTGACCTTCACCGCCATCAGCCCCGGTCTTCCCCAGATCCCCGTGTGGCTCGACGGGCTGAGCGAGCTGCCCGGCTTCGTCGACGCCGTCCCCGGCAGCGTCGTGCTGCTCAACGAGGGCGGCGGCTACACGGTCGAGATCACGCTGCACCTCAACGCCGGTGCGTACACGAACCGCATGGCCGAGGAGGCCGCGCGCGCCGACGAGCTCCGCAAGGGCCCGGCGGCATCCGATGACGAGGAGACGGACGAATGAAGCTCGGAACCCGCGTCTGGGGTCTCATCACGGTCGTCGTCGTCGGCGCGCTCGTCGCGGGCGGCTACTTCCTCGGCGTCGCGCCGTTCCTCGACCAGCAGAAGAAGGCGGATGCGGAGCGCTCCGAGGCCGCCGACGCCAATGCGACGCTCGAGGCGGAGATCGCGGCGCTCCGCGTCACCGAGACGAAGCTCGACGAGTACGAGGACCTCGCGGCCGAGTACGAGGAGCTCGTCCCGCGCACGGTGCAGAGCCAGCGGTTCATCCGCACGCTCGACGCGCTCGCGATCGCGAACGGCGTGACGGTCACCGAGATCAAGATCGACTCGTTCGAGCAGTACTCGCCGCCGGTGTCGAAGGCCGACGCCGTGCTCGACGAGCTCGCGCCCGCGCCCTTCACCGATCCCAAGATCGGCCCCGACAACTTCGTGCTGGTGCCCTTCTCCGTCACCGTCTCGGGCGGATGGGTCGAGTCGCTCTCGTTCGTGAACGCCCTGCAGTTCGGCGAGCGGCTCGTGACCTACACGAGCATCGAGCAGGAGACGACCGACGTCGCCTACTCGACGGTCATGAAGGGCTACCTGTACGTGCTCATCCACCCCGGCGACCCGATCCCGGGCCAGGAGATCGTCGATCAGCACGGCACGGCGGACGACGCCGGATCCGACGTCGCCAACGGCTGACCCCAGACCGCCGGCGGCCGCGTCCCTCCCGTCGCGGCCGCCGGCCTTTCTCATGCCCGGCAGCCGGCGCCGGCGCCACATTGCGGCAGATTACGCGCGCAGGTACACTTGACCTCGTGTGTGCTTTCGCGCACGTTCCCCATGCCCTGGAAGCCGCTCCATCGGAGCGGGTCGCGGCGTGGGAGCGCGCAGGACGCCGCACAGGGCCAGGCCCCGGCACCCGTCGCGGCTGACCCCCACGGCATGTCCGTCAGCAGTCCTCCCCGGAGCTCTCCGAGAGGTGACGGATCCCGATGGATCCACCATCAAGCTGTCACCGTGCAGCGTGAGCAAGGAGCACTTTTGCCCACCATCCAGCAGCTGGTCCGCAAGGGCCGCACGCCGAAGGTCACCAAGACCAAGGCCCCGGCCCTGAAGGCCAACCCGCAGCAGCGCGGCGTGTGCACCCGTGTGTACACGACCACCCCGAAGAAGCCGAACTCGGCCCTCCGCAAGGTCGCCCGTGTGAAGCTCTCCAACGGCACCGAGGTCACCGCCTACATCCCCGGCGAGGGCCACAACCTGCAGGAGCACTCGATGGTGCTCGTCCGCGGCGGTCGTGTGAAGGACCTCCCCGGCGTGCGCTACAAGATCGTCCGCGGCGCCCTCGACACGCAGGCCGTCAAGAACCGCAAGCAGGCCCGTAGCCGCTACGGCGCGAAGAAGGGTTAAGGAACATGCCTCGTAAGGGACCCGCCGCCAAGCGCCCCGTCGTCGCCGACCCGGTCTACAGCTCGCCGGTCGTCAGCCAGCTCGTCAACAAGATCCTCCTCGACGGCAAGAAGGACCTCGCCCAGCGCATCGTCTACGGCGCGCTCGACGGCGTCGCCACCAAGTCGGGCCAGGATGCGGTCGTCGTGCTCAAGAAGGCTCTCGACAACGTCCGCCCCACCCTCGAGGTCAAGAGCCGCCGCGTCGGTGGCTCGACCTACCAGGTGCCGGTCGAGGTCAAGCCGCACCGCGCGAACACCCTCGCGCTGCGCTGGCTCGTCAGCTACTCGAAGTCGCGTCGTGAGAAGACGATGACCGAGCGTCTGCAGAACGAGATCCTCGACGCCTCCAACGGCCTCGGCGCCGCGGTGAAGCGCCGTGAGGACACCCACAAGATGGCCGAGTCCAACAAGGCCTTCGCCCACTACCGCTGGTAAGCATCCGGGTCGTCCGGATGTTGTACCCCCTGAGGGTCGGCATCCGGACGGCCTGAACTCTCCGATTCCCGAAAGAAGGAACACCCCGTGGCACAAGACGTGCTCACCGACCTCACGAAGGTCCGCAACATCGGCATCATGGCGCACATCGATGCCGGCAAGACGACGACGACCGAGCGCATCCTCT
>JAEYVF010000107.1 GCA_023432005.1 Actinomycetes bacterium | reverse complement strand
ACCTCGCCGAGCTCGTCGCCCGCGTGGCACGCGAGGGCGCGCGCACGGGCATCGCCCTCGCCGCATCGAGTCGCACGGCGGGCGGCGCCCTGCTCGCCGCAGCGGGCGCATTCGAGCAGCGTCTGCTGCTGCGTCTCCCCTCGCGAGAAGAGCACCTCCTCGCGGGAGGGGAGGCGCGCGCATACCGGCCCAGCCGGCGCCCGGGCGCGGCCCTGTGGCGCGGCCACGAGGCTCAGCTGGCGTCGATCCCGGCGGTGCCCGAGCCGTGGCGCTCCGCGACGCCGCTCGCGGAGCCTCGTGACGGCACCTGGGGCGTCGTCACGCCGCGTCCTCGGCGGTGGTTGGTGGGACTCGAGGCTGCAGGGGTGCCGACCGCTGGCGCCGAGCGAGCGGAGGCGGATCCCGCCGCGGTGCTCGTCGCGGATGCCGAGACCTGGCTCACGGCCCACACGGCGCTCACGCGCATCCGTCGAGGGGGACGGCTCCTGCTTCACGGCTGCAGCCGCGCCGACCACCGGATGCTGACCAGGACGCGCGACGCCGTGCCGCCGCTCGCCGGCGACGACGAGGCGTGGCTCGTCGAGGCGGGAGAGACCCGCCGCGTGCGCGTCGTGATCCCGTGAGCGGCGGCTCGACGCGTCAGGCGAGCCCGAGCGGCGCGTGCTCCGGCTCGAGGCCGTGCGCCACGGCGACGGCCGCGTTCACGACCTTGCCGGCGTGCACGTTGAGACCGCGGGCGAGAGCCGCATCGGCCCGCAGCGCCTCCTGCCACCCCGCGTTCGCGATCGCCCGCACATAGGGGAGCGTGGCGTTCGTGAGCGCGTAGGTCGAGGTGTTCGCGACGGCGCCGGGCATGTTGGCGACGCAGTAGAAGAGCGAGTCGTGCACCCTGAACGTCGGATCGGCGTGCGTCGTCGCGTGCGAGTCCTCGAAGCACCCGCCCTGGTCGATCGCGATGTCGACGAGCACGCTGCCGGGCTTCATGCGCGACACGAGCTCGTTGGTCACGAGCTTGGGCGCCTTCGCACCGGGCACGAGCACCGAGCCGATCACGAGATCCGCGTCGAGCACGGCGCGCTCGATCTCGAAGCTGTTCGAGGCGATCGTGCGCACGCGGCCCATGTAGTGCGCGTCGAGCTCGCGGAGGCGCTGGATGTTCGTGTCGAGCACGGTGACCTGCGCTTCGAGGCCCACGGCGACCGCGACGGCGTTGGCGCCGGCCACGCCGCCACCGAGCACGACGACGTGCGCGGCGCGCGTCCCGGGCACACCGGGCACGAGCAGTCCGGGGCCGCCCTGCGGCCGCATCATGACGTTGGCGCCCACGATGGGCGCGAGACGACCCGCGACCTCGCTCATGGGGGCGAGGAGGGGGAGGGCGCCCGACGGGAGCTGCACCGTCTCGTACGCGATCGCCGTGACGCCGCTCGACATGAGCTCGCGCGTGAGCTCCTCCTCCGCCGCGAGGTGCAGGTAGGTGAACAGCACGAGACCCGACCGGAAGTGGCGGTACTCCGACTCGATGGGCTCCTTGACCTTCAGGACGAGCTCGGCCCCACCCCACGCCGCGTCGGCGTCCGCCACGATGCGTGCGCCCGCGGAGCGGTAGTCCTCGTCCGTGATGGACGAACCCAGTCCCGCGCCGCTCTGGATGAGCACCTCGTGCCCCGCGGCGGTCAGGTCGTGCACCCCCGCGGGGGTGACCGCCACCCGGAACTCGTTGTTCTTGATCTCGCTCGGAACTCCGATCTTCATGGCGTCAGGCTACCTGTCTCGACACATGAATCCGAAGGAGAAACCGTCGAACAGTGCTGATTTCGTGAAATCTATGTTTCGAAATGGACGCTTTTGGTAGTTCCGTTCGTCGGATCCCCCATCGTGTGCCAATATCGACCCACGGCATCGCCGCCTGTGCCCGACGCACCCCGTGAAGGAGTCCTCTCAGATGTCCCGGTCTCTTCCCGAAGATCCTCTGATCCGCAGCCTTGTCATCCAGGCCCGTCGCGCGCAGGTGAGCCGCCGCGCGATGCTCCAGGGAACCGGCATCGGCGCCGCCGCTCTCACGCTCGCCGCGTGCTCGACCGGGGGCTCCGAGAGGCCGACTCCTGCGAAGGACAACTCCGCGAACGACCCGACGCTCACGTGGGCCAACTGGGCCCTGTACCTCGACGAGGACGACAACGGCAATCACCCGACGCTCGACCGCTTCGTGGACGAGACCGGCATCGCGGTCGACTACCGCGTCGACGTCGACGACAACAACTCGTACTACGCGAAGGTCAAGGATCAGCTCGCCCTCGGCCAGGACATCGGTGCGGACACCGTCTGCCTCACCGACTGGATGGCGGGCCGCTGGGTGCGTCTGGGCTACACGCAGGAGTTCAACGAGGCCAACCTCCCGAACAAGAAGAACCTCGAGCCGAGCCTGCTGGACGTCGACTTCGACAAGGGCCGCACGCACACCCTCCCGTGGCAGGGCGGCTTCGCGGGCATCTGCTGGAACAAGGCCAAGGTGCCGCAGGGCCTGCGTACCGTGAGCGACCTGTGGAACCCCGCCCTCAAGGGACGCGTGGGCGTGCTGAGCGAGATGCGCGACACGCTCGGCCTCATCATGCTCGAGAACGGCGTCGACATCTCGAGCGACTTCAGCAACGACGACTTCTCGAACGCCATCGAGGTGTTCCGCAAGCAGGTCGAGGTCGGCCAGATCCGCAACATCAAGGGCAACTCGTACATCGACGACCTCGCCAACGAGGACACTCTCGCCGCGATCGTGTGGTCGGGCGACGTCACGACGCTCAACGCCGAGAACGGCGACCGCTGGGAGTTCGCGATCCCGGAGGCCGGCGGCACGATCTGGAACGACAACTTCCTCATCCCGATCGGCTCGCCGCGCAAGACCAACGCCGAGAAGCTCATCAACTACTACTACGAGCCCGAGGTCGCCGCCGAGGTGGCGGCATGGGTGAACTACATCACCCCGGTCGTGGGCGCCAAGGAGGCGGCGGAGGCGATCGACCCCGAGCTCGTGGAGAACCAGCTGATCTTCCCGAACGAGGAGACCCTGTCGCAGGTGAAGCGCTTCCGCACGCTGACCCCGGCCGAGGAGCAGTCGTTCGGCGCCGAGTTCCAGTCGGTCCTGATCGGCGCCTGATGGCAGGTTCGTTCGACGAATCCGGGGCCGACCTCGAGCTGGTCGGCGTCACGAAGCGCTTTCCCGGCTTCACGGCGATCGAGAACCTCAACCTGACGATCCCGGCGGGGTCGTTCTTCGCACTGCTCGGCCCGTCCGGGTGCGGCAAGACGACCACGCTCCGGCTCGTCGCGGGCCTCGAGGAACCGACCGCGGGTCGCATCCTCATCGGGGGCAAGGACGTCACCGCGACGAAGCCGCACCAGCGGCCCGTCAACACGGTCTTCCAGAGCTACGCTCTCTTCCCGCACATGACGGTCCTCGCCAACGTCGAGTTCGGGCTCAAGCGCCGCGGGATCGTCGACGCGCACGCGCTCGCTCACGAGGCTCTCCGCCTCGTCGAGCTCGACCACGTCGCGGGTCGCAAGCCGAGCCAGCTCTCGGGCGGTCAGCAGCAGCGCGTCGCGCTCGCGCGCGCGGTCGTGAACCGCCCGGCGCTCCTGCTGCTCGACGAGCCGCTCGGCGCGCTCGACCTCAAGCTGCGTCGTCAGATGCAGATCGAGCTCAAGTCGATCCAGGGCGAGGTGGGGCTCACCTTCCTCCACGTGACGCACGACCAGGAGGAGGCCATGACGATGGCCGACACCGTCGCCGTCATGAACAAGGGCCGCATCGAGCAGATGGGCGCCCCCGAGGAGCTCTACGAGCTGCCGCGCACGACGTTCGTCGCGAACTTCCTCGGGCAGTCGAACCTCTTCACGGGCGACGTCGTGGAGTCGGGCTCGGATGCGATCACGGTCGACATCGCGGGCGTCGGCGTCAAGATCCCGCGCGAGCGCGCCCAGCGCCATGCGGGCGAGGTGACGATCGGCGTGCGCCCCGAGAAGCTCTCGCTGCACACGCGCAAGCCGCAGGAGGCCGCGGGCGTCAACCTGCTCGGCCCCGGCACCATCACCGACGTGTCCTTCACGGGTGTCAGCACGCAGTACCTCGTGCAGATCCCCGGCCTCCCCGTCATCACGGTGTTCGCGCAGAACATGGCCTTCGGACCCGTCGCCGAGCAGGGCGCCGAGGTGTGGGTCTCGTGGCAGGTCGAGCACGGCTTCGGCCTCGCCGACGAGCCGGAGCCGGAGCCGCGCATCGCCGACGACGACGACACGCGCACGATCGCCGTGCAGCGCCGACGGAGTCTCGAAGACGAGCTGGACGAGGCCTGACGTGGCATTCGGTGCGTTCGCCAGCTCGGGACCGGACCTCTCCGCCGCAGCCCCTCGCCGCCGCAGCTACGTCGCGCTCCTGCTGCTCGCCCCCGGCATCCTGTACCTCATCGCGACGTTCGTCGCGCCGCTGGGCTCTCTCGTGCTCACGAGCTTCAAGGAGCCGGGCGGCGACTTCGAGGTCGGCGAGTACGTCTACGCGTTCCGCTGGGAGAACTACGCGGAGGCCATCGGGCGCTTCGGGGAGATCTTCCTGCGCACCTTCGGGTACTCGCTGCTCGCGACGATCTTCGCGCTCATCATCAGCTACCCGCTGGCCTACTTCATCGGCGTGACCCTGCGGCGCTTCCCGCTGTGGCAGAGCCTCGTGCTGATCCTCGTGATCGCCCCGTTCTTCATCAGCTTCCTGCTGCGCACCCTCGCCTGGAAGGCGATCTTCTCGGACGAGGGCCCTGTCGTCGGCTTCCTGCAGACGATCGGCGTGTTCGGCCCCGAGCAGTACCTCAACGGCACGGCATTCACCGTCGTGTTCGGCCTCACCTACAACTACATCCCGTTCATGACGCTCCCGATCTACGCATCGCTCGAGCGCCTCGACCTGCGCTACGTCGAGGCGGGCGGCGACCTCTACGCGGGACCCGCACAGCGGTTCTGGCGCATCATCCTGCCGCTGTCGCTGCCCGGCGTCGTGTCGGGCACGCTCCTGACCTTCATCCCGGCGTCCGGCGACTACGTCAACGCGAGCAAGGACTTCCTGGGCTCGACGAACACGGTCATGGCGGGCAACGTCATCAACGACCTGTTCTTCCAGAGCTTCTACCCCGTCTCGGCGGCGGTCTCGATCCTGCTCATGATCGCGATCCTCATCCCCGTCATCGCCTACGTGGCCAAGAGCGGATCGGAGGACCTGCTGTGACCACTCAGGAAGCCGCGGCGATCGCGGAGGCCGACACGGCGCCCCGCCGGCGGGGACGCGAGCGCAGCGGACGCGGCGGGGCCGGCTCGTGGGTCGTCGGCGTGTACTCGATCCTCGCGCTCGCGATCATGATGATCCCGATCGCGTACACGATCGTGTTCTCCTTCAACGACGCGCGGCGCACGAACATCGTGTGGCGCGGGTTCACGCTCGACAACTGGCTGGGGGTCTGCGACGACGACCGCGTGTGCGAGTCGTTCGGCAACAGCATCATCGTCGGAGTCACCGCGACGATCGCCGCGACCGTGCTCGGCACCATGATCGCGATCGCGATCGTGCGCTACACGTTCCGCATGCGCACGCTCGTCACCATCCTGCTGTTCCTGCCCATGGCGACCCCCGAGGTCGTGCTCGGATCGGGTCTCGGCTCGCAGTTCGTCAACATGGGCGTCGAGCGCGGGCTGTGGTCGATCATCGTCGCGCACATCATGTTCTGCATCAGCTTCGTCGTCGTGACCGTGCGCGCGCGCGTCGCGAGCCTCGACCCCTCGCTCGAGGAGGCCGGGCGGGACCTGTACGCGAGCCCGGGGCAGGTGTTCTGGCGCGTCACGCTCCCGCTGCTCATGCCCGGAATCCTCGCGGCCGCTCTGCTGTGCTTCGCGCTGAGCTTCGACGACTTCATCATCACCAACTTCGTCTCGGGCAACGCCGAGACGTTCCCGAAGTTCGTGTACGTCGCGGCCAGCCGCGGCATCCCGCCGCAGTCGAACGTCATCGCGTCCGCGGTGTTCGTCTTCGCGATCGTCCTCGTGGTCGTCGCGCAGCTGTCGGCGGGTGCTCGGCGCCGCAAGCTCGCCAAGACGGGGTGACCATGTACGAGGACCGCGCACGCCTCAGGCGGCTGTGGGAGGCGGAGCTCGAGACGTTCCGTCGGCTCCATCCCCGCTCGGGCGAGCTCTGGCAGCAGGCGAGGGCCCACCTCCCGGGCGGCGTGCCGATGCTGTGGATGTCGAAATGGCCGGGCGACTGGCCGGTGTATGTGGAGGAGGCCTCGGGCGCGCACTTCCGCTGCGCAGACGGCATCGACCACGTCGACCTGTGCCTAGGCGACACGGGCGCCATGGTGGGGCACGCGCCGCCGGCATCCGTCGCCGCGATCTCGGAGCGCCTCGCGAAGGGCTCGACCTTCATGCTCCCGACCGAGGACGCCGCGGTGGCGGCGTCGCTGCTCGCCGAGCGCTTCGGGCTGCCGGAGTGGCAGTTCACGCTCTCGGCGACCGACGCCAACCGCCACGTTCTGCGCTACGCCCGCCAGGCCACCGGTCGGCGCAAGGTGCTCGTGATCGACTACTGCTACCACGGCACCGTCGACGAGGCCTACGCGACTCTCGACGACGAGGGCCGCGTCGTCTCGCGGCGCCGCAACATCGGCGCACCCGTGCCGCTCGACGAGACGACGGTCGTCGTCGAGTTCGACGACATCGCGGGACTCGAGGCCGCGCTCGAGACCGGCGAGGTGGCGGCGGTCCTCGCCGAGCCGGCGATGACCAACATCGGCATCGTGCTGCCCCGTCCCGGCTGGCACGAGGCCGTGCGCGCCGCGTGCGACCGCACGGGCACGGTCCTCGTCATCGACGAGACGCACACGCTGTGCGCCGGGCCGGGGGGCATGACCGCTCGCGACGGACTGCGCCCGGACGTCGTCGTCGTGGGCAAGACGATCGGCGGCGGCATCCCCGCCGCCGCGTGGGGGATGACGCGCGAGCTCGCCGACCGCGTGCGGGAGAGCCTCGACTGGGCGGGCGAAGGCCGCGAGGACCTCGACGTCGGGGGCGTGGGGGGAACCCTCGCGGGCAACGCGGTGTCGATGGCGGGCATCCGCGCGACGCTTTCGGAGGTGCTGACGCCCGAGGTCTATCCCGGGATGATCGCGCGGGCCACCGAGTGGACGGCGGGTGTGCAGGCGGCGATCGACGAGTTCGGCGCCCCCTGGCAGGTGACCCAGATCGGGGCGCGCGCCGAGTACAGCTTCCGGCCCACGGCACCCGTGAACGGCCGCGAGGCCGCCGACGCCGACGACTTCGAGCTGCAGCAGTACCTGCACCTGCACGCCCTCAACCGCGGCATCCTCATCACGCCCTTCCACAACATGGCGCTCATGGCCCCCACCACGACCTCGGAGGACGTGGCCCGGCACACGGAGGCCTTCCGCGAGGCGGTCGCGTCCCTCTTCTGACGCCGCCATCCCTCGGCGGCGGGGCTGTCGGGCTCAGAAGGCGACGCGGAGCGTCGTCCAGGGGTCGGCGATCGCCTCGAGAGTGTCGTCGGCGAGCTCGCGCGACAGCAGGCCCGCGCCCACGAGCAGCTCGAGGGCGACGGGCGTCGTCGCGCGGTGCGCGCCGTCGAGCACCTTGACGGCGACCGCCTCGCCGGCGGGTGTGACGAGCACGAGCACGCCCTCCGCTCCGAGCTTCGCGACGAGCCCCGTGCGCTCGATCGTCACGGTGTTGCTGCGGCCGGGCCCGTCGATCGCCCACGGGTGGCGCCGGATGGCGTCGCCGAGCGTCGTTCCGGCCCGCGCGGTGTGCGATGCCGCGCGGGCGAGACCCGCGAGGCTCAGCGTCGGGAGCGGCGCGCCGCATCCGTCGACGCCGACGTGCGCGATGCGCTCGCCCGCGACGCGCTCGACCGTCTCGAGCACGTGGCGCTGCAGCGGGTGCTCGGGATCGAGGTAGGCCTCGAGGTCCCATCCGTGCGCGACGCACGCCGCGAGGAAGCCCGCGTGCTTGCCGGAGCAGTTCATCGTGATGCGCCGCGGCTCGGTCGCCGCCCGCCGCGCCGCGGCGTCGCGAGGCCAGTCGGCTGGGCAGCCGAGGGCACGCTCGTCGAGCCCGGCCGCGGCCAGCATCCGCTCGACGACGGCGACGTGCGCGGGGGTCCCCGCGTGGCTCGCCGCCGAGAGCACGGTCTGCTCCTCGTCGAGGACGACGCCGAGCAGCTCGACGGCGGTCGCCTGGGCGAGCTTGAGCGTCGAGCGCGGGTAGATGAGCGCGCCGGCGTCGCCGAGCGCGCGGACGACGGCGCCGTCGGCGTCGACGAGCACGGCGGCGCCGAGGTGCCGCGACTCCGGCAGGCCCGAGCGCTCGACGAGCGCGAGCTCGACGGATGACGACGGGTCGAGCGGTCGCGTCACGCGCCCGCCGCGGCGAACGACTCGGCGAGCACGCCGACCGCGTCTGCGAGGAGCGCGTCGTCGAGCGCGAGGCTCGGAAGGAAGCGCAGCACGTTGCCGTAGGTGCCGGCGGTGAGCACGAGCACACCGCGCTGGGCGGCCTCCGCGGCGATCGTGGCGGGGAGATCGGCCCGCGGTTCGTGCGTCTCGGGGTCGAGCAGCTCGACGGCGAGCATCGCGCCGACGCCGCGCACCTCGGCGATGACCGGGAAGCGCTCGCGCAGCGATTCGAGCGCCGCCCGCAGGCCGGTCTCGATACGCGCCGCCTCGGCGAGCAGCCCGTCGCGCTCGATGCGCTCGAACACGGCCACGGCCGCGGCACACGCGACCGGGTTGCCGCCGAAGGTACCGCCGAGCCCGCCCGGCTGGGCGGCGTCCATGATCTCGGCGCGGCCCGTGACACCCGCGAGCGGGAGACCGCCCGCGATGCCCTTGGCCGACAGCACGAGGTCGGGCACGAGGCCGAAGTGCTCGCTCGCGAAGTACGCGCCCGTGCGGGCCATCCCCGACTGGATCTCGTCGGCGATGAAGACGACGCCGTTCGCGGTGCACCACTCCTGAAGGGCCGGCAGGTAGCCCTCGGCGGGCACGATGAAGCCGCCCTCGCCCTGGATCGGCTCGACCACGAGGCACGCGAGGTCGGCCGCACCGACGGTCTTCTCGAGGTAGGAGATGGTGCGGGCCGCGGCCTCGGCGCCCGAGAGCCCGTCGTGCAGGGGGTAGGAGTTGGGCGCGCGGTAGACGTCGCCCGCGAGCGGCCCGAAGCCCGTCGCGTAGGGCATCGCCTTGAAGTTCATGGCCATGGTGAGGTTGGTGCGCCCGTGGTAGGCGTGCTCGAGGACGGCGACGCCTCGGCGGCCGGTGTGCTTCCGCGCGATCTTGACGCCGTTCTCGACGGCCTCCGCGCCGGAGTTCACGAGCACGGTCTTCTTCGCGAAGTCGCCCGGCGTGTGCTCGGCGAGCAGCTCGGCGACGCGCACGTACTCCTCGTACGGCGTGATCGTGAAGAGCGTGTGGGTCACCTCGGAGAGCTGCGCGCCCGCCGCGGCGACGACCGCGTCGTCGGTGTGGCCGATCGTCGTCACGCCGATGCCGGCGCCGAGGTCGATGAACTGATTGCCGTCGACGTCGACGAGGATCGCGCCGTGCGCGCGCTCGATGAAGACGGGGAGCGCGCTCGAGACGCCATCCGACACGACCTGACGGCGGCGCTCCTGCAGCGCGATCGATCGCGGTCCGGGGATCGCGGTGACGACGCGACGCTCGAGCTCGAGCGGCGCTACCGTGTGAGGGGTCAGCGTGTCGGTCATGGCTGCGATTCTACCTCCGACCTCGGAGTGTGGGATGCTGCTGATTCCGTAGCCGTGGCCCGCTCAGAGTGAGGAATCACATGCATCACCACCACGATTACGCGGTTTCCGTCGAGTGGACGGGCAATCGCGGCACCGGCACCTCCGGCTACCGCGCCTACGGTCGCGACCACGTCGTCCGCGCCGAGGGCAAGCTCCACGACCTCGCGGGCTCGAGCGACCGGGTCTTCCACGGCGACCGTGAGCGATGGAATCCGGAGGAGCTGCTGCTCGCCGCGCTCAGCCAGTGCCACCTGCTGAGCTACCTGCACGTCGCGTCGTCGCGCGGCATCGTCGTCGTCGCGTACACCGACGAGGCGACGGGTGTCATGGAGCAGACGGCCGACGGCGGCGGGCATTTCACCGAGGCGACGCTCCGGCCCGTCGTGACGATCTCGGCCGGCGACCCCGCCCAGGCGCTCGACGCCCACCACGAGGCCGCCGAGAAGTGCTTCATCGCGGCGTCGGTGAACTTCCCCGTCCACCACGAGCCGCGCATCGTGCTCGCCGACGACCCGGCGAACGGCTAGGACTCCGGCGCCGACCGGCTGTCGAGCTGGGAGTAGAGCTCGGCGCGCTGAGCGTCGAGCGCCGTGAGCTCCTCGATCTTCGCGTTGTAGGCGTCGACGTCGGCGTTGAGCCGCACCCGGTCGGCCTCGAGCGAGTCCCGCCGCGCGAGCAGGGATTCGCGCTCGCGCTCGAACTGCTCCTGCGAGGGGAAGCCGCCCACCGTGTCCGCGCGTCGGTTGAAGTCGGCGATATCCGAGTCGAGCTGGGTGATGGCGGCGTCGTAGGCGGCGGATCGCTGCTCGAGGTCGGCGAGCCCGGCGTCGAGTTCTGCGCTCAGCTGCTCGATGCGTGCCGAGAACTCGTCGATCTGCGCCGTGCGCGCCTCCTCGAACGCGACGACGCGCGATCTGTCGGCGAAGATCTGCGCATAGTGGGCCGCGAGCTCCGCGGGGAGGTCGGCGTACCCGGTCCCGATGCGCGAGTGCCACTCGTCGGCGTGCTGCGATGGCGGATAGCCCGCGACGGTCGCGATGTTGGCATCGGCCCCCGGGAGGCCCGCGACGACCTCGGCGACGAGCGCGTCGATCCTCGCGCGCTCGTCGCGGGACATCCGCTCGTACACCGCGTGGAGCAGCTCATGGGCGGCGGTCGCCTCGACCGTGCCGGCGAGGCGTTCGTCGGTGACGTCGAAGATGTAGATGGCCCCGCCTCCGTAGCAGCCGAGCACGACGCCGTCCTCGAGGGGGCAGTGCTCCTGGAAGTCGGAGGCCGCGTCGATGCGCGGGCGGCTGGCGAAGAAGATGCGCCGCCCCGTATCGGTGAGGGTCAGGGCCTCGGCGAGCTGCTCGATCCGCTCGCCCACGGGCTCGGTCCATACGATCCACTGATCCGCCCACAGCTGGCGGCGCTGGGCATCCCACGGCGCCGCGACGACGACCGCCGCGGCGAGTGCGGCGACGAGCGCCGCCCCGATCCAGCGCCCGGCGCGCCGCCGGCGGCGGCGGGGGCGCAGCAGCGGAGCCTCGGCGTCCGGTCCCTCGTCGTCGCGCGGGAAGGGATCGGATGCCGACGGGCGGCGATCGGCGAGCTCGTCGGCCATGTCGTGGTCTACAGGGCGCCGAGGGCCTCTTCGAGCACGCTCGCGGCGTCGTCGATCAGCTCGTCGCTGATGACGACGCTCGGGAGCAGGCGCAGCACCGAGTCCCAGGAGCCCGCGTCGAGCGGGATGACGCCGTTCGCCGTGGCATGGCGGAGGACCGAGGAGAGGGCGGGGGCGTTGGGCTTCGTGGTGCCGGGCTCGACGAGCTCGATGCCGAACATCGCGCCCTTGCCGCGCACCTCGCCGACGACGCCGAAGCGGCTCGGCCAGTCGCCGATACGGGCCCGCAGCGTCCGCTCGACGCGCTGGGCCTCGGCGATGAGCCCGTCACGCTCGATGATCTCGAGCACCTTGAGGGCCGCGGCCGTCGAGACCGGGTTGCCGCCGAAGGTACCGCCGATGCCTCCGGGCTGCACGGCATCCATGATCTCCGCGCGGCCCGTGACGGCCGCGAGGGGCAGACCGCCCGCGATGCCCTTCGCGGACGCCACGAGGTCGGGCACGACGCCGTGGTGCTCGATCGAGTACCACGCACCCGTGCGAGCGATGCCTGCCTGGATCTCGTCGGCGACGAAGACGATGCCGTTCTCCTCGCAGAAGCGCTTGATCGCCGCGAAGTAGCCGGGGGCGGGGATGACGATGCCCCCGTCGCCCTGGATGGGCTCGGCGAAGAAGGCGGCGACCTCCGAGGCGCCGATGTGCGTGACGATGTAGTCGATCGTGCGGGCGGCGG
This sequence comes from Actinomycetes bacterium, assembly GCA_023432005.1. Classification (GTDB taxonomy): domain Bacteria; phylum Actinomycetota; class Actinomycetes; order Actinomycetales; family Microbacteriaceae; genus Homoserinibacter. The sequence goes on along the minus strand of JAEYVF010000107.1, from coordinate 12,267 downwards.
CCTCCTCGCCCGAGAGCCCGTCGCGGAACGGGTACGACACGGGAACCGAGTAGAGCTCGCCGGGGAACGGCCCCATGCCGGCGCGCTCGGGCCACGGGCGGTAGGTCATCGCCATCGTGAGGTTCGTGCGCCCGTGGAAGGCGTGGTCGAGGCTCACGATCGCGCGGCGGCCCGTGAAGCGGCGCGCGATCTTGACGGCGTTCTCGACGGCCTCGGCGCCCGAGTTGACGAGGATGGTGTGCTTCTCGAAGTCGCCGGGGGTGATCGCGGCGAGCTTCTCGGCGACGCGGACGTAGTTCTCGTAGGGCGTCACGGTGAAGAGCGTGTGGGTGAGCTTCGCCGCCTGCTGGGCGACGGCCTCCGCGACCTCGGGATGGGCGTGCCCGATCGTCGTGACGCCGATGCCGCAGCCCAGGTCGATGAGCTGATTGCCGTCGACGTCGACGAGGATCGCACCCGCGCCGTGGTCCATGTAGATGTTCGCGAGCGTCCCCGCGCCGCGGGAGACGGACGCGACGCGGCGCTCCTGGAGTGCGCGTGACTTCGGGCCGGGGAGTTCGGTGACGAGCTTGCGCTCCTGGGGCACGCTGAAGTCCATGCTCCGAGTCTAGGCGGCGGCTCCTCGGGCCTCACCGCATGCCCGTCGGGGATACACACCTCGCGCCGAGGAAGCATGGGGCAGGATGGAGCGTCCCGCTTCGCACCCCGAGGAGTCCCCGTGCCCCGCGCCCTTCCCGTCCTGACCGTCGCCGTGCTCGCGGTCGCCCTCGCCGGGTGCGCCGCCGGCTCCGACACGAGCTCTCAGCCGTCGCCGTCGAGCTCCGCCGCGGGGGAGCGCGAATGCGCGGCCCCGGGCGACGGAACCGAGAAGGTCGACGTCACGGGCGAGTTCGGCGCCGTGCCGACGGTCGTCGTGAACGCGCCCATCGAGGTCGAGGACACGGAGCGCCGCGTGCTCATCGAAGGCGACGGCGAGACGGCCGCCTTCGGCGACACCGTGCGGGTCGACTTCACGCTCTACAACGGCACGACGGGGGAGGCGGCGACGCAGACCGACTACGCCGAGGGCCGCCAGGCCGAGTTCGTGCTCAACGAGGCCGCTTTCATCCCCGGACTCGTCAAGACGATCGAGTGCTCGACCGCGGGCTCGCGCGTCGTGGGCGTCGTGCCCTCCGCGCAGGCCTTCGGCGAGAACGGGCTCGCCGACTTCAACATCTCCGCCGGTGACACCGTCGTGTTCGTGGTCGACGTCGTGGGTGTCGAGGGCCCCCTCGCGCCCGCCGAGTGGACGGATGGCGTGCCGAGCGTCGAGCGCGACGCCGACGGCATCCCGACCGTCACGCTTCCGGGTGGCGACGCCCCGACCGAGCTCCTCGAGGCCGTGCTCGAGGAGGGCGACGGCGCGACCGTCGTCGCCGGCGACAGCGTCGAGGTCGACTACCAGGGCATCAGCTGGGAGACCGGCGAGATCTTCGACCAGAGCTTCGGCAAGTCGCCCGCGACCTTCTCGACCACGCAGGTGGTGCAGGGCTTCGGCGCGGCGCTCGTCGGTCAGAAGGTCGGCTCGAGCGTCATCGTCGTGATCCCGCCGGAGCTCGCCTACGGCACCGACCCTCAGGCCCATGAGCTCGGCGGACAGACCCTCGTCTTCCTCATCGACATCCTCGGCGTCAACGGGTCCTGATCGGGCCGCTCGCTAGGCTCGCGACATGAGCCGTCGCCGCGTCATCGTCCTGGGATCCACGGGATCGATCGGCGTGCAGGCGCTCGAGGTGATCGCGGCGAACCCCGATCGCTTCGAGCTCGTGGGCCTCGCCGCCGGCCGCAACGCGGAGGCGCTCGCGGGCCAGGCGGCGGGCGCGGGCGGTGTGCGCACGGCTCTCGGCATCGACGAGGCCGTCGCGCTCGTGCGCGACACCGAGGCGGATGTCGTGCTCAACGGCATCACGGGCTCGGTCGGGCTCGCGGCGACCCTCGCGGCGCTCGAGACGGGTGCGACGCTCGCGCTCGCCAACAAGGAGAGCCTCATCGTCGGGGGCGAGCTCGTGCTCGCCGCGGCGGCGCCGGGGCAGATCGTACCCGTCGACTCCGAGCACTCCGCCCTCGCCCAGGCACTGCGCGCGGGGGAGCATGGCGAGGTGCGCAGGCTCGTCGTGACGGCATCCGGCGGCCCGTTCCGCGGACGCACGCGGCAGCAGCTCGCCGAGGTGGGCCCGGAGGACGCCCTCGCGCACCCGACCTGGAACATGGGGCGCGTCATCACGACCAACTCCGCGACCCTCGTCAACAAGGGTCTCGAGGTCATCGAGGCGCACCTGCTGTTCGGGATCCCGTACGACCGCATCGAGGTCGTCGTGCACCCCCAGTCGGTCGTGCACTCGATGGTCGAGTTCGTCGACGGCTCGACGATCGCGCAGGCGTCGCCTCCCGACATGCGACTGCCCATCTCGCTCGGCCTCGACTGGCCGCACCGCGTGGCGGGAGCGGGCGCCCCGATCGACTGGACGACGGCGCAGCAGTGGACTTTCGAGCCGCTCGACGACGCCATCTTCCCGGCGGTCGCGCTCGCCCGCCGGGTGGGCGAGCTCGGAGGCACCTACCCCGCGGTCTACAACGCCGCGAACGAGCAGGCCGTCGAGGCGTTCCACGATCGCCGCGTGCCGTTCCTCGGCATCGTCGAGACGGTGCGGCGGGTCGTCGACCAGCACGAGCCCGGGCCTGCCACCCTCGAAGGGGTGCTCGCCGCGGAGCGGTGGGCGCGCGTCACGGCCGACAGGCTGCTCGCTGGAGGGGTGGACGGATGAGGCGACGGATTCTCGCGGGAACGGCGGCGCTCGCGCTCGCCACCGCGACGCTCACGGGGGTGGGCATGGCGCAGCCGGCGGCGGCGTGTGCGTGCGGCGCTCCCACGCCGCCCGACGGCATCAGCGTGTCGGTCGGCGAGGAGCACGCTCTCGTGACCTTCGACGGCGCCACGGAGCGCATCGACCTCGTGCTCGACATGCTCGCGGACGGCGCGGACACGGGCCTCGTCATCCCGACCCCGACGCCCGCGACGGTGAGCCTCGGCGAGCGCACGATCTTCGAGTCGCTCGCCAAGCAGACCGCCCCCACGGTCGAGATCGTCGAGAACTGGTGGGGCGCCCCGGGCGACGGGTCCGCGGGCGGCGCGCCCGACGTGCTCTCCGAGATCGATCTCGGCCCGATCTCGGCCGTCACCCTCGCCGCGTCGGATGCCGCGGGCCTGCAGGCGTGGCTCACGGCGAACGGCTACGGCATCGATCCGGCCGTGCAGTCGCTCTTCGCCGACTACATCGCCCGCGGCTGGTCGTTCGCGGCCTTCAAGCTCACGGGCGAGGAGCCGCTCGACGGCGCGCTCGACCCCGTGAGGCTCGAGTTCGCGGCGACCGAGATCGTGTACCCGCTGCTGCTGTCGCAGGCGGCCCAGACCCCGCAGACCGTGCGGCTCTACCTCTTCGGGGACCAGGGCATGCAGGCGGCCTTCCCCGACGGCACGGTCTTCGGCGACGTGACGTGGGCGGGACCCGTGACCCAGCCGGGCCTCACCCGCCTCGGCGCGTACCTGACGGTCGTCGAGGCGTATCTCCCCGAGCCGGCGACCCAGATCACGGGCGATCTGACGATCACCTCGACGGGTACGCGCGCCGACTACACCCCCGTCGAGACGCGCACGAAGTACGTCGAGATCGGCGGCATCCCGCTCGGCTACGCCATCGTCGGCGTCGCATCCGTGTTCGGCTTCATGCTGCTCATCGTCATCGTCGGGGCGGTCGTGCACGCGCGCTCCGAACGCCGCCGCCGACGCGTCTTCTAGGCCGCACGGCGCGCGCAGGGCTCCGCCTCGGCCCGCTCCCAGCGCGCGTGTCCTAGCCTTTCGCCGTGGAAACCGTCCTCCTCTACGTGCTCGGCGTCGTGATCGTCGCGATCGGGCTCGCCGTCTCGATCGGTCTCCACGAGCTCGGCCACCTCATCCCGGCCAAGCGCTTCGGCGTCAAGGTCGGGCAGTACATGATCGGCTTCGGGCCGACCCTGTTCTCGCGACGCCGCGGCGAGACCGAGTACGGCGTGAAGCTCATCCCGCTCGGCGGCTACATCTCGATGGCGGGGATGTACCCGCCCGCCCGTGAGGGCGAGGGCGCCCGCACGTCGAGCACCGGGTTCTTCGACACCCTCGTCCAGGACGCCCGCGACCAGTCGGCTGAGACGGTCGCGCCGGGCGACGAGGAACGCGTCTTCTACCGGCTGCCCGTCCACAAGCGCATCGTCATCATGCTCGGCGGGCCGTTCATGAACCTGCTCATCGCGATCGTGCTCTACGCGGTCGTGCTGTGCGGCTTCGGCGTGTACCAGTACTCGACGACCCTCGGGAGCGTCAACGAGTGCGTCGCGACGGATGCCTCGCAGACCGAGTGCCTGCCCTCCGACCCCGCGGCGCCGGGCGCGGAGGCGGGGCTGCGCCCCGGCGACCGGCTCGTCTCGATCGACGGCGTGGGCGTGACGAGCTGGGATCAGGCGACCGACCTCATCCGCTCCCACCCGGGCGACACGATCCCGTTCGTCGTCGAGCGCGACGGCGAGCAGCTGACGCTCGAGGTGACGCCCCTGCTCACGGAGCGCCCCGTCGTCGACGCGAGCGGGCAGGCGGTGCTCGACGACGACGGAGACCCCGTCACGCAGTCCGTCGGCTTCATCGGCGTGGGCCCGGCCGCCGAGAAGGTGCAGCAGCCGGTGACGGCCGTGCTCCCGGCGGTGTGGGACAACTCCGTCGCCGTCGGCCGCATCATCGTCACGCTCCCGCAGCGCCTCGTGCAGGTCGCGCAGGCGGCCTTCGGAGGCGACGAGCGCGATCCGAACGGCCCCATCAGCGTCGTCGGCGTGGGTCGCCTCGCGGGCGAGATCTCGTCGCTCGACTCCGCGCCCGTCGCGGATCGCGCGGCGAGCCTCATCCAGATGCTCGCGGCGCTCAACGTGGCGCTCTTCGTCTTCAACCTCATCCCGCTCCTGCCGCTCGACGGAGGGCATGTCGCGGGAGCCATCTGGGAGGCGCTGCGCCGCGGTATCGCGAAGCTGCGGGGCAAGGCCGACCCCGGGCCCATCGACATCGCGCGCTTCATCCCCGTCACGCTCGTGATCGTCGCGGTGCTCGGCATCTCGAGCGCCCTGCTCATCTACGCCGACATCGTCAACCCCGTCACGCTGCAGTAGCCCTCGCCGCGGTCGGCGGTCGCGCGGCTTCGCCTGACCTCAGGGGAGCACGCGCTCGAGCAATCGGGCCTGGTGGCGGTGACCGACGGTCTCGAAGCCCACGATCACGACGACGGGCGCCAGCACGATGAGCCCGAGCCAGGCGACGAGCGGTGCGCCCGCCGCCGCCGAGAGCCCCGAGAGCACCAGCAGCGCGAGGGCCCCCGCGAAGAGCACGAGATGGAACGGATCGAACGCGCGGAACAGCAGCGAGTAGAGCACGGCGAACGCCGTGAGCAGGACCCCGGTCGGCACGGCCACCGACATCGCGACGGATACGGGATCGAGCGCGCTCTCGCCCTCCGTCGCGAGCGCCGCGACGTCGAGGCCCGCGCCGACCGCGACGAGGGCGCCGAACACCACGATGTGCCCGTAGCCCCACACGAACCCCCGTCGACGGTGGCGACGCAGCACGGCCCCCGACGGCAGCGTGAAGTAGACCCACCACAGCGAGAATGCGAGCGCCGTGCCCGCGAAGGCGACGAGGGCGGCATCCGTGCTCCAGCCGTGCTCCTGCACGATGGCGCTCACGGTGGAGGCGGTGCCGAGCACGACCTCGCCGAGCGTGATGATCACGATGAGGCTGTAGCGCTCGCCGATGTGGTGGGCATGCCACGGCGTGGGCCCCAGACGGAGCTCGGCGACGACGGGCCCGAGGAGCTCGACGAGGTAGAGCGGGATCGTCACGAGCAGCGCGACACCGAGGGGCGGCTGGGAGAGGCCGAGCGCGCTCCAGCCGAGCTGCGCGATGAGCAGGGACGCGGCGAACGCGAGCGCGGGACGGCGGTGCGCCGGGTCCTGCATCGCCACGCGCAGCCACAGCGAGAGCTGCCCCACGCGGATGACGACGTAGCCGAGCACGACGACGCCGTACTCCAGCGCACCATGCTCGATGCTGCGGAAGACGTCCGGGATGCCGAGCGCCATGATGAGCACCCCCGACATCTGCACGAGGGTCATCAGGCGTACGAACCAGTCGTCGGTGTCGAACGCCGACGCCCACCACGCGTAGTTGATCCAGGCCCAGCTCACGGCGAAGGTCGAGAACGCGAAGGCGATCAGGGCGGGACCGGCGTGCCCCTCGGCGATGCCGTGGGCGAGCTGACTCGAGGTCGCGCCGAAGGCGATCACGAAGGTGAGGTCGTACAGCAGCTCGAGCGGCGTCGCGGCCCGGTGCGCCTCATCCGGGTCGCGCCCGATCACCGGGCGGAGGCGATGGTGCAGCGGAGGTCGCGTGCTCATGGCGGGAGGCTACGCCTCACTCACCGGCGGCACTCGGCCGACCGGCCTAAGCTGGTCGTGTGCCCGCCGTGAACATCGGGATGCCGAAGCCTCCGCCCGAGGTGCTGGCTCCCCGTCGAAAGTCCCGTCAGATCAAGGTCGGGAAGGTGCTCGTCGGCGGTGATGCCCCGATCAGCGTGCAGTCGATGACGACGACCCCGACGACCAACATCAACGCGACGCTCCAGCAGATCGCCGAGCTCACGGCCTCCGGCTGCGACATCGTGCGCGTCGCGGTGCCGAGTCAGGACGACGCGGATGTGCTGCACATCATCGCGAAGAAGAGCCAGATCCCGGTCATCGCCGACATCCACTTCCAGCCGAAGTACGTGTTCCAGGCGATCGATGCGGGCTGCGCCGCCGTGCGCGTGAACCCGGGGAACATCCGCAAGTTCGACGATCAGGTCGGCGAGATCGCGAAGGCGGCGAAGGACGCCGGCGTCTCGCTGCGCATCGGCGTCAATGCGGGCTCGCTCGACAAGCGCCTGCTCGAGAAGTACGGCAAGGCGACGCCCGAGGCGCTCGTCGAGAGCGCCGTGTGGGAGGCGAGCCTCTTCGAGGAGCACGACTTCCACGACTTCAAGATCTCGGTCAAGCACAACGACCCGATCGTCATGGTGAAGGCCTACCGCATGCTCGCCGAGCGCGGCGATTGGCCGCTCCACCTCGGCGTCACCGAGGCGGGCCCGGCGTTCCAGGGCACGATCAAGTCGGCGACGGCGTTCGGCATCCTGCTCTCGGAGGGCATCGGCGACACCATCCGCGTCTCGCTCTCGGCACCTCCCGCCGAGGAGGTGAAGGTGGGCCTGCAGATCCTGCAGTCGCTCAACCTGCGCGAGCGCAAGCTCGAGATCGTGTCGTGCCCGTCGTGCGGTCGCGCCCAGGTCGACGTCTACACGCTCGCCGACTCGGTGACCGAGGGGCTCAAGAACGTGACCGTGCCACTGCGCGTGGCGGTCATGGGGTGCGTCGTCAACGGACCCGGCGAGGCTCGCGAGGCGGACCTCGGGGTGGCATCCGGCAACGGCAAGGGCCAGATCTTCGTGAAGGGCGAGGTCATCAAGACCGTGCCCGAGGAGGAGATCGTCGAGACGCTCATCGCCGAGGCGCGTCGCCTCGCCGACGAGATGGGCGCCGACGCGCCCGTCGGCGAGCCCGTCGTCGTCACGAGCTGACGCGCCGCGTCCGCGCCCGGCTCCGCGCACGGGCGGGCGAGCCGGCGCGGCTAAAGTGAACGGGTGCCCACGCTCCTGTCGCAGCTCTTCGTCCGCACCCTGAAGGAAGACCCCTCGGACGCCGAGGCGACGAGCCACAAGCTGCTCGTCCGCGCCGGCTACATCCGCCGCCAGGCGCCGGGTGTCTTCGCGTGGCTGCCCCTGGGCCTGAGGGTGCGCGCCAACATCGAGCGCGTCATCCGCGAGGAGATGGCGGCCGCGGGCGCGCAGGAGGTGCTCTTCCCCGCGTTGCTCCCCCGTGAGCCCTACGAGGCCACGGGCCGGTGGGAGGAGTACGGCGACAACCTCTTCCGCCTCCAGGATCGCAAGGGCGCCGACTACCTGCTCGCCCCGACCCACGAGGAGGTCTTCACGCTCCTCGTGAAGGATCTCTACTCGTCGTACAAGGACCTGCCGCTCACGATCTTCCAGATCCAGGACAAGTACCGCGACGAGGCACGTCCGCGCGCGGGCCTCCTGCGCGGCCGCGAGTTCACGATGAAGGACGCCTACTCCTTCGACTACACGGATGCGGGGCTCGACCTCTCCTACCAGGCTCAGCGCGACGCGTACGAGCGCATCTTCGCGCGTCTGGGCCTCGAGTACGTCATCGTGCAGGCGGATGCGGGCGCCATGGGCGGATCGCGCTCGGAGGAGTTCCTGCACCCCACCTCGATCGGCGAGGACACCTTCGTGCGCTCGCCCGGCGGGTACGCGGCGAACGTCGAGGCCTTCACGACGGTCGTCCCCGAGGCGCTGCCGATCGAGGGCCAGCCCGAGGCCACCGTGCACGACACTCCCGACACGCCCACGATCGCGACCCTCGTCGAGGTCGCCAACGCGCAGGTGGCCCGCGACGACCGCGCGTGGACCGCCGCCGACACCCTCAAGAACGTCGTCCTCGCGCTCACGCACCTCGACGGCTCGCGCGAGCTCGTGATCGTCGCCGTCCCCGGCGACCGCGAGGTCGACCTGAAGCGCGCCGAGGTGGCGTTCGCGCCCGCCGCGGTGGAGCCCGCGACCGAGGCCGACTTCGACGCGAGCCCCGCGCTCGTGAAGGGCTACATCGGACCGTGGTCGCCGACCGGGCCGATCCTGGGGGAGGAGTCGGCGTCCGGCATCCGCTACCTCGGCGATCCCCGGGTCGTCGACGGGACGAGCTGGATCACCGGCGCCAATGTCGACGGCAAGCACGTCTTCCACCTCGTCGCCGGTCGCGACTTCACGCTCGACGGCACCGTCGAGATCGCCGAGGTGCGCGCGGGGGACCCCGCCCCCGACGGCTCGGGCCCCGTCGAGCTCGCGCGCGGCATGGAGATCGGGCACGTCTTCCAGCTCGGCCGTAAGTACGCGGAGGCGCTCGGGCTCAAGGTGCTCGACGAGAACGGCAAGCTCGTGACCGTCACGATGGGCTCGTACGGTATCGGCGTGACGCGCATCCTCGCGGCGATCGCCGAGACGACGGCCGACGAGCGCGGGCTCCTGTGGCCGCGCGGCATCGCACCGTTCGACGTGCACGTCGTCGCCACGGGCAAGGACGACATCGCCTTCGAGCTCGCGGCGAAGCTCGCGGGAGAGCTCGAGGCGGCGCGCTTCGACGTGCTCTACGACGACCGGCCGAAGGTGTCGCCCGGCGTGAAGTTCGGCGACGCCGAGCTGCTCGGCGTGCCGACGATCGTCATCGTCGGCCGGGGCGCGGCAGACGGCCTCGTCGAGCTGTGGGACCGTCGCACGAACGAGCGCACCGAGGTGCCCGCAACCGAGCTCGTGGCGCGCTTCGAGGCGTCGCTCTCCTGAGCACGCGGGACCGCCGTCCGCCGGCGACGCCGGACGAGCTCGCGGTCGTCGCGGCGCTCGTCGCCGTGCCGACGCTCGCCGTGATCGGCGTTCTCGCGGGGGCGGCGTACCTCGCGGTGCAGGTCGCGGTGGAGGCGATCCTCGCGGGCCCGTGGGGGATGAGCGTCTCCGTGCCGTTCCTGATCGCGGGCGTCGTGGGCCTGCTGGGCGGCTTCGCCCTCATCCTCGGCGTGCCCCTGCAGGTGGCCATATGGCGATGGCGGCTCCGGCTGCAGGAGATCGCGCGAGCCCAGAGCAGCAGGACGCGGCCCGTGCCGCTGCGCAGCCGAGGGATCGTCGTCGGCTACAACGCTCGCGCTATGTGGGTCGAGGACCGCGGTCCACACGGCGCCCTCGACCGTGCAGCGGCCGCGAGCTACCGCCCCGTCGCGGCGCGCTGGAAAGCGGAGGTGCGGCTCCCGAAGGCGGTCGGCCTCGACACCTGGTTCTTCGTCGTCGGGTTCGGCCTCGCGGCGCTCGGCCTCCTCGTGATGGCCGTCGCGGGGGCGCTCGGGGGGCTTTAGACGGCGAGCCCCAGCTCGTCGGCGAACTTGGCGCGGATGCGCTCGCGTTCCTCCACGAGCCACGGGATCCCGTCGAGGAAGGCGAACTTGTCGGCGACGGCGCCGGAGCCGCTCGTCTCGTCCTCGACGACCCACGTCATGAAGGTCTCGGCGAAGTCCTCGACGACGGTCGACGCGGCGTAGTCGCTCACGAAGTCGTCCTCGTGGTCGGCGAAGAACGCGTCGATGTCGTCCTGATCATCGCCCGGGAGCTCGTCGCCGTATTGCGCCCAGAACGCCGCGCGGAATTCGGAGAGCACGGACCCGCTCACCGGGCAGCCCTCCCACAGCCGCACCTCGTCCTCGCACTCGCCGGCGGGGTCGATCTCGCCGATCGAGAGGCTCAGGATGTGGGCGTACTCGTGCACGAGCGTCGCGATGAGCCCGGTGCGGTCCTCGCTCGTCGCGAGGTTCGCCGCGAGGATCCACAGCGACGGGTCGTCCTCGTCCTGGTACACGTAGGCGAGCGTGTCGCTCTCGGGGGCGTCGCCGACGCGGAACTGCACGAGGCTCGCCGCCGTGGTCTCCGGGCCGGCAACGCGCGTGAAGACCTCCCACACCTCGGCCGTGAGGCCGCTCGCCCGGGGGGAGAGGCCGCCGTCGTCGTCCACCTCGTAGACCCGGACGCTGCCCCAGTCCTCGTCCTCGTCGACCGTCGCCCCGCTCGAGTCGCCTCGCTCGGAGCCGCCGGACTCCCCGGGAGCCCAGCCCGACGCGAACAGGATCGCGCCCGTCACGAGGGAGCCGACGAGCACGGCGGATCCGACGACGAGCCACAGCAGACGATGCACCGCTCGACGCTATCGGCGCGCCCACGCCCGGAGGCGTGCGCCCGGCGCCCCAGAACCGGGGGCAGAACCCCCGGTCCCGGGCGAGATCAGACGGCCGCGGTCAGGCGGCCGGATCGACGAAGGGCTCGATCTGCATGGCCTCAGGAAGCTCGATGACGCCCTCGACGAGCGACACGATCGTGGTCCAGAAGTCGCCCTCGGGGTTGTCGAAGGCGTAGCCCGGGACGAGCCAGGCGTTGCCGTCGACGTCCCACAGCATGAGGAGCGTCGCCTCGGCGCGGTCGAGCGTCACGGTGACCGTCTCGGGCGTGGGCTCGGGCATGGGCTCCTCGACGGGCCCGTCCGGGTCCCCCGGCACGGCGGGCCCCGTGACGGGAGCGTCGGGGTCGATCGGCTCGGGGAGCACGACGCCCGGGTCACCCGGGTCGGCGGGCTCCGTCGCACCGGGCTCGAGGGGCTCGACGGGGTCGGTGCCCGCGCCGGGGGAGCCCTCGGCCTGCCCGCCCTCGGCGCCGCGCGCGAGGCCCGCATCCGCCGCGTACGCCATGATGCCGCCCTGGTAGTCGGGGCCCGCGGCGCCGTACCAGCGGCCCTCCGCGATGCGGTCGACCGCGGCGGCGGGCGAGACGGTGTCGAAGTCGCCGCGCTCCACGACCTCGATCGAGTGCCCGGTGGCCCACGAGATCGCGCCGAGCGGCGACCACGCGACGCTGTACTCCAGCGCGGTCGCGGTGCCGTCCACCACGAGGCTCGCCGTCGCGAGGGTCTGCCAGCTGTCGGCCGTGACCCGGATGTCGGACGCATCGACGTCGAGGCCGGTCGCGTCGAAGATCTCGGCCGCGAGCGAGCGGGCGTCGGGCTCCGACGGGGCCCTCGACTCCGACGCGGGGATCTCGGGTTGCACGCAGTCCTGGTAGGTCTCGCCCGTCTCGATGGTCACGTCGGTGCACACGGCGGCCGGATAGGCGGCGGGGTCGTTGTACCACCAGCTGCCCGTTCCGGACCAGCTCAGGGTGATGCCCGCGGCGCTGCCGTCCTCCGCGCCCACGACGTACGTGGGGGAGTCGGGGCTCGAGTACCGCGACGCGACGGGGGCGCCCGCCACGCCGAGCGCTCCCGCGACAGCGGTGAGCACCTCCTCGGGCTCGCCCACGCGCTCGAGCTGGTACACCGTACCGCGACCGCCGGCGGACGACAGCCCAGGCCCTGCGAGGTACCGGTAGTCGACCCAGAGCGCGATGCGCGAGTCGGCGAAGGCCGCGGCCTCCTGACCGGCCCCCGAGGCGGCCGTGAAGAGCGGCGCACGCGGGGCGAGGA
>JAEYVF010000077.1 GCA_023432005.1 Actinomycetes bacterium | reverse complement strand
GTTCATGGGTGTGTCTCTCTGTGTGTGTCGATCGGCGGGAGAACCTGTGACCCGGCGGGAGTTGTTGCTCCCGCCGGGTGACGGGTTCGCCGCCCGGTGCGGCATCTGCTCCCGCCGAAGGTGCGGTTGCTCCCGCCGATCGGATGGGTCAGTGGAACTGGTCGGCCTCGGTGGAGCCCACGAGGGCGAGGGTCGCCGACTCGGGGTTGAGGGCGGTGGCGATCCGGTCGAAGTAGCCGGTGCCCACCTCGCGCTGGTGCTTCGTGGCCGTGTAGCCCGAGGCCTCGGATGCGAACTCCGCCTCCTGCAGCTCGACATACGCCGTCATGTGGCGCGTCGAGTAGTCCTTCGCGAGCTCGAACATCCCGTGGTTGAGGGAGTGGAAGCCGGCGAGGGTGATGAACTGGAAGGCGTAGCCCATGGCGCTCAGCTCGCGCTGGAACTTCGCGATCTGGTCGTCGTCGAGGTGGCGCTTCCAGTTGAAGCTCGGGGAGCAGTTGTACGAGAGCTTCTGCTCGGGGAACTCCGCGTGGATCGACTCGGCGAAGCGGCGCGCGAGCTCGAGGTCGGGCTCGGCCGACTCGACCCACAGCAGGTCGGCGTACGGCGCGTAGGCGTGACCGCGGGCGAGCACCGGCTCGATGCCGTTCTGCACCTCGTAGAAGCCCTCCGCCGTGCGCTCCCCCGTGACGAACCGGCGGTCGCGCTCGTCGTGGTCGCTCGTGAGGAGGGTCGCGGCGAGTGCGTCGGTGCGCGCGATGATGATGCTCGGCACCCCCGCGACGTCGGCCGCGAGCCGGGCCGCGTTGAGGGTGCGGATGTGCTGGCTCGTCGGCACGAGCACCTTGCCGCCCATGTGCCCGCACTTCTTCTCGCTCGCGAGCTGGTCCTCCCAGTGCACGCCCGCCGCTCCCGCCTGGATCATCTGGTGCATGAGCTCGTACGCGTTGAGCGGACCGCCGAAGCCGGCCTCGGCGTCGGCGACGATCGGCGCCATCCAGTCGCGACTCGTGGTGCCGGTCTCGGCGAACTCGATCTGCGCCGCGCGCTGCAGCGCGTTGTTGATGCGGCGCACGACCGCCGGCACCGAGTTGGCCGGGTAGAGGCTCTGATCGGGGTAGGTCTGGCCGGAGAGGTTCGCGTCGGCGGCGACCTGCCAGCCCGAGAGGTAGATGGCCTCGAGCCCCGCGCGCACCTGCTGCACGGCCTGGTTGCCGGTGAGGGCGCCGAGGGCGGCGATCCAGTGGTCGGGGTTCTCGGAGTTCGCCTGGATCGACTCCCACAGGCGCTCGGCGCCGCGACGGGCGAGCGTGGCATCCTCACGGACCGGGCCCCGCAGCGCGACGACGTCCTCGGCGGTGTAGTCGCGGCGCACGCCGCTCCAGCGCGGGTCGGCGGCCCACTCGGCCTCGAGCTCGGCTGCGGTCTGGGTCTGGTCGCCGGGACGGGCGGGGGTGGTGCTCATGGGATGCGTTCCTTCCGATTCGATCCGCGGGATGCGGTGCGTGTGTTCGATGGTGCGCCCGTGGCGACCGGGTTTCTCGACACGATCCGCCCGAAATTCCCAGCTTTTTCTCTTGAGCAGAAGAAGAGCGCCTGCGAGCATCGAGCCATGAGCAGCACAGCCGCCGGGGCGTTCGACGATGAGGACGTGCTCGACTCCCTGACCGTCGGACGTCGCATCCGGCAGCTCCGCCTCGATCGCGGCATGACCCTCGAGGCCCTCGCGAACGAGCTCGGGCGCGCCCTGTCGCAGGTGTCGCTCATCGAGAACGGCAAGCGCGAGCTCAAGCTCGGGGAGCTGCAGCGCCTCGCGCGCATCCTCGGCACCACCGTCGACGAGCTGCTGAGCCAGGAGCCGCCCTCGAAGCGCGCCGCCCTCGAGATCGCCCTCGAGCGCGCGCAGCGCGGCCCGCTGTTCCAGAGCCTCGGCCTCGAGCCCCTGCCGATCCGCAAGTCGCTGAGCGACGAGGCGATCAGCACGATCCTCGCCTTGCACGACGAGCTCGGCCGACTGCACCGCGAGCGCGCGGCGACGCCCGAGGAGGCGCGGCGCGCCAACGCCGAGCTGCGACGCGAGCAGCGCAGGCACGCCAACCACTTCCCCGAGCTCGAGGCGACGGCGGCGACACTGCTCCAGGCCGTGGGCCACGAGGGCGGCCCGCTCTCGCAGCGCGTCGCATCCGAGCTCGCCCGCCACCTCGGCTTCACCCTGCACTACGTGGGCGACCTCCCGCCGTCGACGAGGTCGGTCACCGATCACGCCAACGGCCGCATCTACCTCCCGGTGCGACAGACCTCCGACCCGCGCAGCGCGCTGCTGCAGGCGCTCGCCGCGCACGTTCTCGGCAAGCAGGAGCCGCGTGACTACGCCGAGCTCCTCCAGCAGCGCGTCGAGACGAACTACCTGGCGGGCGCCCTCCTCATCCCCGAGAAGAGCGCCGTCGCCTTCCTCTCCGACGCGAAGGCCAAGCGCGAGCTCTCGGTCGAGGACCTGCGTGACGCGTTCGCCGTCTCCTACGAGACCGCCGCCCACCGCTTCACCAACCTCGCGACCCGGCACCTCGACATCCCGGTGCACTTCCTCAAGGTGCACGAGTCGGGCGCCATCTCGAAGGCCTACGAGAACGACGGCGCCCTGTTCCCGACGGATGCGCTCGGTGCCGTCGAGGGGCAGGTGGTGTGCCGCTACTGGTCGGCGCGTCAGGTGTTCGACGTCGAGGACCGCTTCAGCCCGTACCACCAGTACACCGACAAGCCCAACGGCACCTACTGGTGCACGTCGAGCATCCAGTCGACGGCCAACGGCTCGTTCTCGGTGAGCGTGGGCACGCCGTTCGTCCACGTCAAGTGGTTCCGCGGTCGCGACACCAGCGTGCGACGCGCGTCGACGTGCCCCGACCCGTCATGCTGCCGCAAGCCGCCGGCCGAGCTCGCCGAGCGATGGCAGCAGGCGGCCTGGCCGAGCGCGCGGCTGCACTCCTCGCTGCTCGCGGCGATGCCGACGGGCACCTTCACGGGCGTCGACCTCACCGAGGTGTACGAGTTCCTCGAGGCGCACGCGCCCGAGTAGGCGCGCGGGCCGCCCCGGTCGCGCTCAGTCGTCCGCGGCAACCCCTCTAGGCCGACGCCCCCGCCCCCTCGTCCGAGTCACCCGAAGAGTCGTCGGCGGTGGCCGCCCGCTGCGCGGGCGTGATGACGGGGATGGAGGTGGTCGGGGGCCGGAGGTGCCTGCTGCGCTCCTTCGCGCTCAGCTCCCCCGGCTCGACCATTCGACCGCCCGCGGGGCGATCCTTCTCGACGGGCATGGTGCTTCTCTGTTCTGTCGGCGGTCGCCGCCATCGGCGACCTGAGGTTAGAACGCCCGATCGCCGAGCAGGGGCGGCTGGCCCCCGCGCGCATCCGGCTCGTCGGGCGCGAAGGGTGCCGGCTCGGCGGGCGTCGGCGGCAGGGGCTCGGCGGGCGTGATGCCGGGGCCTCCCGGCACCTCGGGTCCCGGCTCGTCGGGCGTGTCCGGTGGCGGCGCGATCGAGGCCTCGTCGTCGTCGAGCACCTCCCCGCCCGGCTCGCCCGGCTCGCCCGGCTCGCCCGGCTCGCCGTCAGTGGTCGGCATCTGCTGGCTGTCGAACTGGCCGTCGGGCGCGTCCGGCTCGTCGACCTCCTCGCCGAGCGCGGGGCGGTCCGCGAGGCCCGGGGCCGCGGGGACGTCGGCGGTCTCCGGAGCCTCGATGGCCTCGGGGTCGGTCGTGAGGGAGGGCGGTCCGTCGGTCGCCGCGTCGCCGATGAGGCGACCATCGGGCCCCAGGTCGTCGCTCGTGACGGCGAGGTGATGGGGGTGGCCGAGGACGTAACCCTCGTCGTCGAACTGCTGGGGGGTGACATCCGTGCTCTCATCGAGCGCGTGGTCCTGGATCCTGCGGGTGTCGCTCATGTCGACTCCTCTCCACCTCCCAGTGGACGCCTCGCGGCCGCAACGCGCAATAGGGGTGACTTTCAGGTTCGCGGCGGCTAGCATCCCCGCCGCGTCCGGCGGGCTCCGCGCCGACGGGAGGCAGCCCGGGAGCTCAACCGCGCACGACGCTCCCCCGCGCCGCGCGCGCCAGGTGCGCGAGAACGGCGTCGACGGCCTCGAGCGTCGAGAGCACGCGGGTGTGACCGGCTTCGCGCACGACGACGAGCCGCGCCCCGGGGGTCGCCTCGGCGAGAGCGGCCGACTCGGCGAGCGGCAGCTCGCGGTCGCGATCGCCGTGCACGACGAGCAGCGGGACGTCCGCGGGCAGCGGATGCGCGACCGCGTCGTAGCGGTGCACGACGCTCGCGGGCGTCTCCTCGACGCGCGCGAGGAAGCGCCGTTCGAAGTCCTCACGCGTCGGCTCGTCGAGCCCGAGCCGCCGGGCGAACTCGTCGAGGTAGCCCGCCGGCCGGCCGGCGCCCGCGATGGCGACCACGGCATCCGCCTCGAGGCCGTGGCGCACGGCGGTGAGGGCCGCGAACGCCCCGAAGGAGTGCCCGACGAGTCCCGCGAAGCGGCCGTGGCGGCGCTGCAGCTCGGCGAGCACGGCGAGCCAGTCCCGGATGTCGACGGGCCCGCCCTGCGAGTCACCGTGCGCCGGTGCGTCGAAGGCGATCACGCGGTAGCCCGACGCGCGCAGGGCCGGGACGAGCGGCGCGAACTGCGCGGCGCGGCCACGCCATCCGTGCACGAGCACGATGAGGGGGCCCACCTCGCCCCACGACGACACGACGACGCGGCGACCGCCCACGACGAGCGTCTCGCGACGTGCGTCGGCGTCGATCCGCGCCCACCGCGCCGGCACGCGCATGCGGGGTCGGGTCTCGAAGAACAGGCGGTGTGCGAGGGTGCCGCCGAGCGTCGGCGACACCGCGGATGCCAGGCGCACCCCGGCCGCTATCTTCGTCGCGAGCATGATTCCTCCCGAATGAATACGAACGGTCGTACTGAAATCTATGGCTGAACTGTACATCCCGAACGGTCGTACGTAAACTGCGGATATGATGACCACGCTCGACGGACGCCGCGCGCGCGGAGACGCCTCGCGCCGCGCGATCCTCGAACGGGCGACCCAGCTCGCCTCCGTCGACGGCCTCGACGGGGTCACCATCGGCGCGCTCGCGACCGCGACCGGTCGGGGCAAGTCGAGCATCGCGACCCTCTTCGGCGACAAGGAGCACCTGCAGCTCGCGACGATCGAGGCGGCAGCCGACGTCTACCGCCGCACCGTCATCGACCCCGCGCGCACCCTCCCCCGCGGGGTCCATCGTGTCGCGACGCTCCTCCGCGCCGCGCTCGAGTACTCCCGATCCCGCGTCTTCGCGGGCGGGTGCTTCTTCACCGCGGTCGCCGCCGAGCTCGACGCGAAGACGGGCGCCGCCGCGGACGCGGTGCGCACGTGGATGCGCACCTGGAACGGCTACGTCGAGAGTCAGCTGCGCTTCGCGGTCGACGCGCGCGAGCTCGCTCCCGGCACCGACACCGAGCTGCTCGCGTTCGAGCTGCTCGCGCTCGTGGAGACCTCCAACGCGCGTTCGGTGCTGTACCGCGACGAGCGGCCGTACGCCCTTGCGGCCTCCGCCATCCGCGAGCGCCTCATCGCCGCGGGCGCCGATCCGGCAGCGCTCGCGCCCCTCACTGCCTGATTCTCCTTACGCGGACGATATGCTCCGGCGCGTAGCCTCGAGCCATGCGGGTGCTGATCGTCGAGGATGAGCCCCTCATGGCGGAGGCGATCCGCGACGGCCTGCGCCTCGAGGCGATCGCGGCTGATCTCGCGGGCGACGGCGACACCGCGCTCGAGCTGCTCTCGATCACCAGCTACGACGTCGCCGTGCTCGATCGCGACATCCCGGGTCCGTCGGGAGACGAGATCGCCGCGCACATCGTCGCGTCGGGCAGCGGCACGCCGATCCTCATGCTCACCGCGGCCGATCGCCTCGACGACAAGGCATCCGGGTTCGAGCTCGGCGCCGACGACTACCTCACGAAGCCCTTCGAGCTGCGCGAGCTCGTGCTGCGCCTGCGCGCCCTCGACCGGCGCCGCGGCCGCAGCCGACCGCCCGTGCGGGAGCTCGCCGGCCTGCGCCTCGACCCGTTCCGCCGCGAGGTGTTCCGCGACGGCCGCTACGTCGCCCTGACCCGCAAGCAGTTCGCCGTGCTCGAGGTGCTCATGGAGGCCGAGGGAGGCGTCATCAGCGCGGAGGAGCTGCTCGAGCGCGCGTGGGACGAGAACGCCGACCCGTTCACGAACGCCGTGCGCATCACCGTCTCCGCCCTGCGCAAGCGACTCGGCGAGCCGTGGGTCATCGCGACGGTGCCCGGGGTCGGCTACCGCATCGACGTCGATTCCCCCGACCCCACCGCCCGGCCAGCGGATGGCTAGGCCGCCCGGCGTGAGCGTGCGCCTCCGGCTCACCCTGAGCTATGCGGGGGTCGTCATGGCGGCGGGCGTGCTGCTTCTCGCGGTCGTGTGGGTGTTCCTGCTGCGGTACGTGCCGCCGCAGGCGGCCGTCACGGGCGACGGCGAGTTCTTCCCGGGACGCGGCGACCTCATCCGCGCGTTCGTGCCGGCCGCCGCGGGCGCGCTCGTGGGCCTGCTCGTGCTCGCACTCGCGGGCGGCTGGCTGCTCGCGGGACGCATGCTCGCCCCGCTGCGGCGGATCACGGACGCGACCCGCCTCGTCTCGCGCGGCTCGCTCTCCCACCGCGTCGCGCTGCCCGGCTTTCAAGACGAGTTCCGGGAGCTCGCCGACGGCTTCGACGCGATGCTCGCGCGCCTCGAGGCCCAGCTCGAGGAGCAGCGGCGCTTCGCCGCCAACGCCTCCCACGAGCTGCGCACCCCGCTCGCGATCACGCAGACGCTGCTCGACGTCGCGCAGAGCGACGACAGCCCTGCCTCCCCCGAGCTGCTCGAGCGCTTGCGGGCCGTCAACACGCGCGCGGTCGAGCTCACCGAGGCTCTGCTGCTGCTGAGCCGTATCGACCAGCACTCGCCCGGCCACGAGCCCGTCGACCTCTCGCTCGTCGCGGAGGAGGCCGTCGAGTCGCTCCTGCCGCTCGCCGAGGCTCGGGGCATCGCGCTCACGGCGGCCGGCGAGCCGGCGCGCACGACGGGCGCGCCCGCCCTGCTCGCACAGCTCGCCGCGAACCTCGTGCACAACGCGATCGTGCACAACCTCCCCGAGCACGGCATCGTGAGCGTGACGACGCGCGAGGACGCCGGCTGGGCTGTGCTCACCGTCGAGAACACGGGCGAGAAGCTCCCGCCTCACCTCGTGCCGACCCTCACCGAGCGCTTCCAGCGCGGGGAGGCGCGCGTGCGAGGAGACCACGTGGGCGCCGGGCTCGGTCTCGCGATCGTCGACAGCATCGTCACAGCCCACGGGGGGCGGCTGTCGCTCCTCGCCATCCCCGAGGGCGGCCTCCGCGCGACCGTGCACCTGCCCGAGGCCGGCGCGGACGACGCGGGCACCCCCGGCTGATCAGCCGATGCCGACCGGGAGGCCCGGGAGCCGCGGTGCCCCCGCGACCACGAGCGCGACGGAGGCGAGCATCACGAGCGTGCCGACGGCGAGGGCGCGCGCGGTCGTCGCGACGGACCGCGGGCGCCCGCGCACGAGCGCCGCGAGTGCGACGCCGAGGATGCCGCCCGCCGAGTTGGCGATCACGTCGCTCGCGTCGGTGCTTCCGACGGCGAGCACGTACTGGGCGATCTCGAAGACGAGGCTCGTGAGACCCGTCGCCGCCGCGACGCGCAGCCACGACCAGCGCGGCGCGAGCAGGCCGAGGTAGAGGCCGAACGGCACGAACACGACGACGTTCCCGGCGACCTCCGGAGGTCGGCTCGCCCCGAATCCCTCGGCCGCGACGAACGGCGTGAGCTTGAGGCTGCGCATGCCCTCCGTGCCGACGAACGGCTCGTGCAGCTTCCACAGCACGAGCCAGGCGAGCACCGCGAGGTAGACGACGAAGAGCGCGGCGAGCATCCCGCGTGACGTGCGCGCCGCCCGCTCCTGCACCCACTCGGCCCGCACGTCCACGCCGACCAGTCAAGGGCGGAGGCTGTCACCACCACGTATGGGTTTTCCGATACACGGACGATAGGCGCCCGAGGCTCACGCCTCCGTCTGCTCCGCGTACCGCGCCCGCAGCACGTGCTTCTGCACCTTGCCGCTCGCGGTGCGGGGCAGCTCGTCGACGATCTCGAGCGTGCGGGGCACCTTGTAGCGCGCGAGCCGACCCGCGAGCTGGGCCACGAGCTCCTCGGGGTCGAGCGTCGAGCCCGGCGCGAGCGTGACGACGGCGTGCGGCACCTCGCCCCAGCGCTCGTGCGGCACCCCGATGACGGCGGCGCCGGTCACGCCGGGGATCGCCGCGATCGCGAGCTCGACCTCCACCGAGTAGATGTTCTCGCCACCGGAGATGATCATGTCCTTGACGCGATCGGAGATGAAGAGGAAGCCGTCGGGATCCGTGTGGCCGACGTCGCCCGTGCGCAGCCAGCCGTCGTCGGTGAACGCCGCGCGCGTGGCAGCCGGATCGTCCCAGTAACCCGTGAAGACGTTGGGGCCGAGCGCTTCGATCTCCCCCGGATCGCCGGCGCGGGCCGGCACGCCCTCGCTGCCGCGGATGCGGAAGCGCGTGAAGAAGTGGGCGAGACCGACCGAGCCGGCCCGCGAGACCGAGTGCTGCGGCGGCAGCATCGTGACGCCCGGCGAGCTCTCGGTCATGCCGTAACCGCCCGAGAAGTGCAGCCCGCGCGCCTCGTACGCCTCGCGCACGCGCGCCGGCACGGGCGAGCCACCGCACGTCATGACCCGCAGCGACGAGAGGTCGGTCGTCTCCCACTCGGGCGAGTCCGCCATGAGCTGGAAGGTCGTCGGCACGCCGCTGATCGTCGTGGCCCGCTCGCGCTCGATCGTGCGCAGCGCCTCGGCCGCGACGAATCGCTCCTCGAGCAGCAGCGTCGCGCCCTTCACGAAGGTCGGCAGGCACCCCATGCCGAGCGAGGCCACGTGGAAGAGGGGCGACACCATGAGCGCGCGGTCGGTGCTCATGACGTCGTAGTCCGCGAGCACGTTGAGGGCGTTCCAGGTGAGGTTGCCGTGACTCAGCATGGCGCCCTTGGGCCGACCGGTCGTCCCCGAGGTGTAGATGATGACGGCGGGGTCGTCGAGGCTCACCGTCGCCCGCTCCCCCGCAGCAGGGCGGGAGGTCGCGATGAGCTGCGCGAAGTCCTCCGCCTCGGGGGCGATCGAGACGGGGTCGCCGTGCTCGGGCGAGGCGACCGAGATCCGACGGATGGCGAGCCCCGCGCTCGCCGCGGCCGCCTCGGGCTCGAGGGGCGAGGTGCTCACGAGGACGGTCGCGCCCGAGTGCCCGAGCATGTACGCGAGCTCGGCGACCGAGAGGCGCGTGTTGAGGGGCAGGAAGATCGCCCCGAGGAGCGCCGAGGCGAAGAGCGTCTCGACGAACGAGGGATGGTTGTTGCCGAGGAAGGCGACGCGGTCGCCGCGCGCCACGCCGCGCGCCTCGAGCGCGGCCGCGAGCCTGTCCACACGGTCGGCGAGGGCGCTGTAGCTCGTCTCCTCGCCGCGGAAGACGATGGCGGCCTTCTCGCCCGACGACAGGGCGCGCCGGCGCGGCCATACGCCGATCCCCTCGGGTGTCACCGTCATTCGCGCCCCTTCGCGTCGATGCCGCTTTCGCAGACCGTCAGATTACCTGCAGCTCCGGGCGGGGTCATGCGCCCGCGTCGAGCGGCCAGCCCGTATAGGCCTCGGCCAGGTAGGCGCGCCCCGCCTCCGAGTCGACGACCGATCGGAGCTCGCCGAGCTGGCGGAGGCGATCGAAGTCGCTCGCGTCGGGGGCGACGTGCAGCATGCTCGTCATCCACCAGGAGAACTGCTGGGCCTTCCAGATGCGCCGCAGCGCGACCTCCGCGTAGCCGTCGATGAGGCGCTCGTCGCCTTCCACGAGCAACGCACGGAGGGCGCGCGCGAGCACGACGACGTCGGCGACGGCGAGGTTCATGCCCTTCGCGCCGGTGGGAGGCACGGTGTGCGCGGCGTCGCCGACGAGCGCGGCGCGACCGTGACGCAGCTCGTGCGCGACGAAGCTGCGGAAGCGCAGCACGTCGCGCTGGAAGATCGGGCCCTCGTGGAGGGTCGTGCCGGGTACGCGCGCCTGCAGGGTCTCCCAGATCTCCGCCTCGGTGAGGGCGTCCGGGTCGGCCTCGGGGTCGCACTGGAAGTACATGCGCTGCACCGTGGGGCTGCGCTGACTGATGAGTGCGAAGCCGTTCGCCGAGTTGCTGTAGATGAGCTCCTCGGAGCTGGGAGGCGCCTCGCACAGGATGCCGAACCACGCGAAGGGGTACTCGCGGAAGTAGCCGCCCGTGTGCGACCCGGTGACGGCCGCGCGCACGACCGAGCGCGATCCGTCCGCTCCGACCACGAAGTCCGCGTCGATGACGAGCTGCCCGCCGTCGGCGTCGTGCGCCACGACGCGCGGTGCGACGGTCCCCGTGCCCTCGACGTGCGATGCCGTGACGCCGAACCGGATGTCCTGCCCGTGCGTCACGCGAAGGGCGATGAGGTCTGTGAGCACCTCGTGCTGCGGGTAGAGCCAGACGCCCCGGCCGACGAGCCCGGCGAAGTCGATGCGGTGCCCCTCGCCCTGGAAGCGCAGCTCGATGCCGTCGTGGCGGTGGCCGACGGTCATCGCGCGCGAGTCGGGGTCGATCGCCGTCAGGAGCTCGACGGTGCCCTGCTCGAGGATGCCGGCGCGGATGGTCGACTCGATCTCCTCGCGCGTGCGCTGGTCGATCACGACCGAGTCGATGCCCGCCTCGGCGAGCAGGTGCGACAGCAGCAGCCCCGCGGGGCCCGCACCGACGATGGCGACGCGCGTGCGGAGGGCGGTGGTCATGGGCGTCTCCTTCGACCTCGATCGCCGCCATTGTGGAGCGGTCGTCGCGCCGCGCGCTCATCGAATCCCATTGAACGGGGATCGGAGGAGCCGCGGCGACTCAGTGCCGGTAGCCGAGGGAGCGCTCGATGTCGCGCGCGGCACGGTGCAGCTCGACGACCGCGAGCTCGCTCTGCGCGGCGCGCGGCAGCACGACCGAGAGCGCCGCGATGACGCGCGCGGTCTCGTCGCGGATCGGCACGGCGACGCCCGTCGAGACCTCCTCGACGTAGCCCGGCGCGATGGCGTGCCCGATCGCGCGGATCTCCGCGAGCTTGCGTCGCACGGCGGCGGGATCGACGAGGGTCGCGCGCGTGAGCGGTGCGAGAGGTGCGCCGAGGACGCGCTCCTGCAGCTCCGGACCGCCGAACGCGAGCAGCACGAGGCCCGAGCTCGACGCGTGCAGCGGCAGACGACCGGCGACGCGCGTGACGTTCGATCCCGCATCCGGGCCGCTCAGCCGCTCGAGGAAGAGCGCCTCGTCCTGCTCGAGGATGGCGAGCTGGGTGTGCTCGCGCACGCGCGCCTGCACGCGCTCCATGAAGGGCAGCGACGCCTGCCTCAGGCTCAAGGCCCGCGACGAGCGCGTCGCGAGCTCCCACAGGCGCATGCCGATGCGGACGCGTCGCGCGTCGTCGCGCTCGAGCAGGCCCGCCTCGACGAGCTCCCCCACGATGCGGTGCGCGGTCGAGCTCGGGAGCCCCGCCCGCCGGCCGATCTCCGCCGTCGTCTGCACGGTGCGCGTCGGGGTGAAGGTCTCGAGCACGCGCACGAGCCGGTCGGTGACCGAGTCGCCCGTCGCGGAGTTCGCCATGTCCCGAGGATGGCACACCCGGCATCCGATTCCCATTGAGTGGGAAGCGACGGATCGCACCCCCTCCGAACCTCGACCATGGAGGGACCGCATCCGACCGGTGTCGAAGGAGACCCCGTTGACCGAGCCAGCCGCGGCGCCCGAGAGCCTGCTCGCCGCCCCCGATCAGGCCCCTCAGCGCCGGATCACGCAGGAGATCGTCGAGCTGCACGCCGAGTACGCGCGCCGCGAGGCCGCAGGCGAGGCGCTCCCCGCGACGATGTACGACTTCCCGCCGTACCGCTCGAGCATCCTCCGCCACCCCACCAAGAACCCCCGGCTCGTCGACCCCGAGACGATCGAGCTCCTCTCGCCCGCGTTCGGCCAGCGCGACGTCGCCGCGATCGAGTCCGACCTCACGCTGCAGCACGCGGGCGAGCCGCTCGGCGAGCGCATCACGGTGCGCGGACGGGTGCTCGACTCGTGGGGGCGCCCCGTGCGCAACCAGCTCGTGGAGGTGTGGCAGGCGAACTCGGCCGGGCGCTATATCCACCAGCGCGACCAGCATCCGGCCCCCCTCGACCCCAACTTCACGGGCGCCGGCCGCGCCATCACGGACGACGCGGGCGAGTACGCGTTCACGACGATCAAGCCGGGGCCCTACCCGTGGCGCAACCACGTGAACGCGTGGCGCCCCGCCCACATCCACTTCTCGGTCTTCGGCTCCTCGTTCACGCAGCGGATCGTCACCCAGATGTACTTCCCGGGCGACCCGCTCTTCGCGCTCGACCCGATCTACAACTCCATCTGGCGCGAGAAGGACCGCGAGAGCCTCATCGCCGTCTACGATCACGATCAGACAGCACCCGAGTTCTCGATGGGCTACCGGTTCGACATCGTCGTCGACGGACCGGATGCCACCTGGTTCGAGCCGGAGGACCACGAATGACCGCCGTCCCGCCCAAGACGCACCGCGCGACCCCCGGACAGACCGTCGGGCCCTTCTTCCACTTCGGCGTCGGCTACGACCGGCAGCACCAGGTCGCCTTCCCGCACTCCCCCGGCGCGATCGTGCTCGCCGGGCGCGTGCTCGACGGCGACGGCCAGCCCGTCCCCGACGCCTTCGTCGAGATCTTCGGAGCCGACCACGACGGCTCGGTGCCCCGCGCGCGCGGCGCGCGGCGCCGCGACGACCACACCTTCACGGGCTTCGGCCGCGCCGCGACCGACGACGAGGGCCGCTTCGAGTTCTGGACGCGCACCCCCGGCGCGCGCGACGGCAAGGCCCCCTTCCTCGCCGCGATCGTGTTCGCGCGCGGCCTGCCCGACAAGCTCCACACCCGCATCTACCTGCCCGACGACGCGGCCGCTCTCGCCGCCGACCCGTTCCTCGCCTCGCTCGAGCCCGAGGAGCGGCAGACGCTCATCGCCACGCGCACCGCCGACGGCGGGCTGCAGCACGACATCCGGCTGCAGGGCGAGAAGGAGACCGTCTTCATTGCCTTCTGATCCGACCGCCCCGTTCGACCTCGGCCTCCTCTCGCCCGTCACCGCGGGCCTCGACGCCGAGGTCTCGGACGAGGCCGTCGTCGACGCGCTCGTCGCGGTGGAGGTCGCGCTCGTCCGGGCCCTCGCGGCCGCCGGCGTCGCCGATCCGACGGTCGCGGCCGAGGTCTCGACGACGCTCGGCTGGCAGGGTCCGCTCGCCGGATGCCGTGGGCACGGGGTCGACGCCGCGGCCCTCGCCGCCGCGGGCGCCGCGGGCGGCAACCCCGTCATCCCGCTCGTCGGCGCCCTCCGGGAGCGCGTGCCCGGCGCCGCGCACCGGCTGCACCGTGGATCGACGAGCCAGGACATCCTCGACACGGCGCTCGTGCTCGTCGCGCACCGTGCGACATCGCACAT
>JAEYVF010000005.1 GCA_023432005.1 Actinomycetes bacterium | reverse complement strand
TCCTCGTGGCGCTCTGTACTCGTTCTTCGCGGTGGGCTCGGCGCTGCTCGTGATCGTGGGGGCGACGGATGCGACGGCCGGCCCCCAGCCCTACGTCGGCGGCGTGCAGCTCGTCGTCGCCGTGCTCGGGGGGCTCATCCTGCTGCGTCGCCGCCACGAGCCGATCCTCACGGTCGGCGCGCTCGTGGTACTCGCGATCGTGTGCCTCGCCCTCGTCAACGAATCGGCGGGGATCGAGTTCGCGCTCGGCCTCGCCATGTACGCCGTCGCGGTCGCGCGCCCGCCCGCCGTCACCTGGATCGTCGAGCTCGTGATGGTCGTCATCATGGGCACGGCGAACGCCGTGTGGATGAGGTCGGTGTCGGGGGAGCCCATCCGGCCGGCCGACCAGGTGCTCACGATCGTGATCGCGTCGACCGCCGCGCTCATCATGTTCAGCGTCGTGGCGATCGCGATCGGAGTGGGCGTGCGGGGCAGGCGCCAGCACATCGCGTCGCTCATCCAGCGCGCCAACGCCCTCGCCCGCGACCGCGAGCAGCAGTCGGCGCTCGCCGTGGCCGAGGAGCGTACGCGCATCGCGCGCGAGCTGCACGACGTCGTCGCGCACTCGCTCACCGTCATGGTCGCGCTCGCGGACGGCGCCCGGGCGGCCGCGCCGAAGGACCCGGAGGGCGCCCAGCGCGCTCTCGACGCGCTCACCGAGACGGGCCGATCCGCGCTCGCCGACATGCGGCGCGTGCTGGGCGTGCTGCGCGACCCGGGCGACGACGCGCCCCTCGAGCCGGAGCCCGACGTCGGCCTCGACGAGCTCGTCGAGCGCTTCCGCGCCGTGGGGCTCCCCGTACGCCTCGTGCGCAGCGGCGCGCTCGAGGAGCTGCCGGTCGCCGTGCGTCGCTCGATGTGGCGCATCGTGCAGGAGTCGCTCACGAACGTGCTGCGGCACGCGCCGGGCTCGCCGCTCGTGCTCGTCGAGCTCGCGCACGTCGCCGATGCGCGCGGTGAGCGCGTGGAGCTCGCCATCACGAACGAGGCCGCGCCGGCGCTGGTCGAGCGCAGCTCCGAGGGATCGGGCCGCGGCATCCTGGGGATGCGCGAGAGGGCGGCGTCGCTCGGCGGTAGCGTCGAGGCGGGCGCGCACGAGCGCGGCTGGCAGGTGCGGGCGGTGCTGCCGATCGGCCCCGCGGATGCGAGGGGAGACGCATGAGCGAGGCGATCCGCGTGCTGCTCGTCGACGACCAGTCGATGCTGCGCATGGGCTTCCGCATGGTGCTCGGCGCCGAAGACGACATCGAGGTCGTCGGCGAGGCCGGCGACGGCGCCGCGGGCGTGTCGATGACGCGCGCGCTGCAGCCCGACGTCGTGCTCATGGACGTGCGTATGCCGGGCGTCGACGGCATCGAGGCCACGCGCCGCATCATCGCCGAGGCCCCCGGGGCCCGCGTCATCATCCTCACGACCTTCGACCTCGACGAGTACGCGTTCGCGGCCCTCCGCGCGGGGGCGAGCGGCTTCCTCCTGAAGGACGCACGGCCCGCGGAGCTCGTGGCCGCCATCCGCTCGGTCGCCGCGGGCGACGCGGCCGTAGCCCCCCGCGTCACGCGTCGCATGCTCGAGCTCTTCGCCGAACGGCTCCCGGATGCCGAGCGCGCCCCCCGGGGAGACGCGCGTCTCGAGGTGCTCACCCCGCGCGAGCACGAGATCTTCGCGGCGCTCGGCGAGGGGCTCAGCAACGCCGAGATCGCCGAGCGGTTCGTGCTCTCCGAGGCGACCGTGAAGACCCACGTGGCGCGCGTGCTCGGCAAGCTCGGGCTGCGCGATCGGGTGCAGGCCGTCGTGCTCGCCTACGAGACGGGCGTCGCGGGCGGCTGATCCGTTCCGAGCGCCGCGCTCGTCTCCGGCGGGGTCAGAGGCGCGCGCGCAGGAAGTCGCCGACATCGCGCAGCATGTCGTCCGACACCGAGTGGCCGAGCCCCGGGTAGACGGCGCTCGTGAGCTTGGTGTGCGCGGGCAGCCAGGTCTCGGCGCGGTGCACGAGCTCGGGTGTGAAGAACGGATCGGCAGAGCCGCGGCCCCAGTACGCGGGCGGCGGATCGAGGGCGAGCGACGCATCCGAGGGGTGGGGGCCTGCCACCACGAACCCGGACATGTTGGCCGCGAACGACACGATGCCGCGGCCCTGGCGCAGCAGGTGCACGGCCATCGCCCCGCCCTGCGAGAAGCCGAGGGTGCCGACCGTCGTCGGCTGCCACGGCAGGTGCCGTACCCACGCGAGCACGGCGTCCGCCATGGTGTCGGCCGAGCTGAGACGGGGACTGCCGGGCTGCTCGACCGTGTCGTCGAACCACGCGAAGCCGGTGCCGTAGGAGTGCGGCGCGCGCAGCGACGCGTAGACGAACCCCGTGGGCAGCAACGCGAACAGGCTCGCGAGATCGTGCTCGTCGGCACCGCGACCGTGCATCACGAGAACGAGCGGATGCTGGTGCCGGGCTCCCGGCGCTGCGCTCCAGACGACGAGGTCGGGGTTGATCGACAGGTCGGTCACCCCTCCATGGTGCCCCCATCGCCCCCGTTCATGCGAGCGGGTGCGACACAATGAACGCATGAGCACCGTGGGCGCCGGCATCCCCGAACCTCCGCGCGAGGAGGAGCCGAACTCGGCATGGTTGTCGGATGCCGATCTCGACTGGGTGCGCGGCCGCATCCCGCTGCTCTACGTCGAGGCGGTGCCCGTGCGGGTCGACGGTCTCGGCGTCGTGACGCAGGTGGGCGTGCTGCTGCGCGCGAACGCGCAGGGCGAGATCACCCGCACGCTCGTGTCGGGCCGCGTGATGTACGGCGAGACGATCCGCGACGCGCTCTTCCGCCACCTCGAGAAGGACCTCGGGCCCATGGCGTTCCCGCAGCTGCCGGCGAGCCCCGTGCCCTTCCAGGTGGCCGAGTACTTCCCGATCCCCGGCCTCTCGGCGTACGTCGACGAGCGTCAGCACGCGGTCTCGCTCGCCTACGTCGTGCCGGTGACCGGGAGCTTCGAGCCGCGCCAGGACGCTCTCGAGCTCACGTGGGTGACGCCCGCCGAGGCGTCGTCACCCACGTTCCACGCGGAGCTCGAGGGCGGACGCGGCACGCTGCTGCGCGCGGCGCTCGCGTCCGTCGGCGTGCTGGGCTGACGCCGCGTCGTCGAGCTCGGCGGTCAGCCGGCCGGGCGCGCCGCCCGGCGGCCGCCCGTACGCGGGTTGCCCTGGGGTGCCGCGCTCGAGGAGCTGTAGACGGGCGCGCTGCCGGAGCGGGTGCCGCGCGGCGACTGCCCGCGTGACTGGCCCTGGCCGCGTGACTGGCCCTGGCTCTGGCCCTGCGACTTCGCCGCGGGGCGACCGGAGCGGTCACGGCGCGGACGGTCCGAACGCGGCTGCTGCACGCCGTCGCGGGCCTCGCGTGCCGCGCGCTTGCGCTGCGCGTTGGCACCCTGGCTGCGTCCTGCGCCACCCTGCTGCGGGCGGGCGGCCTTCGGCTCGGGCTTGACGTACTCGGCGACCTCGCCGACGAGCGCGGCGACGGGAGCGGCATCCGCGGTGACGCGCTGCACGCTCGCATCGATGCCGGCCTTGCGCATGAGCTGCGCCACGTCCTTCTCCTGCGCGGGCAGCACGAGGGTGACGACGTCGCCCTCCGAGCCCGCGCGGGCGGTGCGACCCGAGCGGTGCAGGTACGCCTTGTGCTCCATGGGCGGATCCACGTGCACGACGAGCTCGACGCCGTCGACGTGCACGCCGCGCGCCGCGACATCCGTCGCCACGAGCACGCGGGCATCGCCCGACGAGAAGGCCGCGAGGTTGCGGTCGCGCTGCGGCTGCGACAGGTTGCCGTGCAGGTCGACGGCCGGGATGCCCGAGGCGGTGAGCTGCTGCGCGAGGCGCTTGGCGTGGTGCTTGGTGCGCATGAACAGGATGCGACGGCCGCGGCCCGAGGCGAGCGCCCGCACGAGGTCCTTCTTGGCATCCGCGTCGGCGGTGCCGAACACGTGGTGCGTCATCTTGACGGGCGGCTGGTCGATCTCGTCGACGGAGTGCATGACGGGGTTCTCGAGGAAGCGCTGCACGAGCTTGTCGACGCCGTTGTCGAGCGTCGCCGAGAACAGCAGGCGCTGCCCGCCCGCGGGGGTCGCCGCGAGGATGCGCGTGACGCCCGGCAGGAAGCCCAGGTCGGCCATGTGGTCGGCCTCGTCGATGACGGTGATCTCGATCGCGTCGAGGCGCACGAGCCGCTGGCCCATGAGGTCCTCCAGCCGGCCGGGGCACGCGACGATGATGTCGACGCCGTCGCGCAGCGCCGCCACCTGGCGGCTCTGCGAGACGCCGCCGTAGATGGTCGTGATGGTGAGGCCGTAGGCGTCGGCGAGCGGCGTGAGCGTCGCGGCGATCTGGGTCGCGAGCTCGCGCGTCGGGGCGAGCACGAGGCCGAGCGGCAGCCCGCTGCGGCGTCCGCCGCCCGCGAGCTTCGTGCCGAGGCGCGCCACGAGCGGGAGCGCGAAGGCGATCGTCTTGCCGGAGCCGGTACGGCCGCGGCCGAGCACGTCGCGGCCGGCGAGCGTGTCGGGGAGGGTGTCGGCCTGGATGGGGAAGGCCTCGGTCTTGCCGTCGGCCGCGAGGGCGGCGACGAGCGGGGCGGGCACGCCGAGCGTGCGGAAGTCGGTGGTCATGGGTGCTTTCGAGTGGTGATGCGCGCACGGGCGCACGATGGGCGAGCGTGCCGGACGGCACGTCGGGTTCGCCGGGAAGAGATGTCAGTCACCGCGGCTTCCGCGGATGCGGTGCGGGCGACGAGGGATGCGTTCACGACGCGGGCGCGGAGACGCGCCTCGGCAACCTTAGCGGGTTTCGACACGCCCTGCGGGCTACTCAACCCAAGGGTTTCGTCGCGTGACATCCCACTTCGGGGCGGATGCCCAGCCGTCGATACCCTCGGGGGCATGAGTTCGCCCCGCACCCAGAGCAGCTACCAGGTCCGCTTCGAGTGGGGTGCCGACGGCGCCCGCGCCGTGACCGAGGGCGCCCACGCGATCGTGTGGGTCGACGAGCTGGGGGCCGAGGAGGTGCCCGAGCTCGGGGTCGAGATCGTCGCGGGCGGGCTGCGCAGCGCGGATGCCGTGGCGCGCTGGTCGCTCGAGCGCCAAGCCGAGCTCGGCGGGCGATTCGTCGTCTCGGTCGTCGCCGCGGGCGTGCGGGAGGGCGACGGCGCGCTCCGCTTCGCCGTCGAGGATCTGCTGGGCGCGGGCGCCGTCATCGACGCGATCGCGGAGCTCGGCATCGACCACCAGTCCCCGGAGGCCGCGGCCGCGGCATCCGCGTTCTCGGGGCTGCGCAACGCGACCCGCCACCTCGTGTCGGCCTCCGTGTCCGCGCGCGAGCTCGGCGGGGTGCAGCTCGACCTCACGCCCGTCGCCGAGGTGCGGCGCCTGCGCTGACCCGGCGGGATCGCGGGATCTCGCCTAGCCTCGATGCTCGTGTATCTCGCGAAGCTCGGCGATCAGGTGATCGCACAGGCCCAGGACGGCGACGTCATCCACATCGAGGGGAACGTGTACTTCCCGCCCTCGGCGGTGCGGGAGGGAGCGGTGCGTCACAGCCCGACCCCGTACACGTGCCCGTGGAAGGGCGAGTGCCAGTACCTCAGCGTGCACGACGACGGCACGTGGCTCACCGACCGCGCGTGGACGTACCCGCAGCCGTATGCGTCGGCGATCGAGCGCGTGGGTCGTGACTTCGCCGGCTACGTCGCGTTCTGGAAGGACGTGCGGGTCACCCAGGCCTGAGCTGGGCGATCGGCCGAGACCCCTGCGGTCTGCCGCACGCGGGCGCGGTGGGCGCGCACCTTGGCGCGGTTGCCGCAGCGCTGCATGGAGCACCAGCGTCGGCTGTTGGTGCGCGACTCGTCGCGGTAGACGGTGCGGCAGTCGTCGGCGGCGCAGCGTCGGATGCGCCCGTCAGGCGCGCCGAGCGCGGCGATCGCGTCGCGCGCGAGCATCGAGAGCGCCTGTGCGGGGCGGATGCGGCCCGTGCCTGCCTGGCGTCGCCCGCCGGGCAGGGCGGGCGGGATGTCGGGCGTCGCCGCGAAGAGGTTGACGGTGTCGACATCGTCGGCGTCGGGCGACGCGCCGTCGGCGGCCGCCGTGTAGAGACGCGCGAGGGCGCCGCGCAGGATGAGGGCGTCGGCGAGGTCGCGCTCGGTCACGTCGTCGGCCCGCAGCGTGGCCACCCGCTCGGCGAGCCAGGTGCCGAGGTCGCCGGGAGCGTGGAGGCGCTCCCCGAGCGCGGGGCTGTCGCCCACGGGACCCGTGGAGGCGAAGTCGAGGCTCTCGGCGCCGGCGTCGAAGTGCCACGCCTCGCCATCAGGGGTCGGGATCCACTGGCCGGTGCTCACATCACCAGCATCTCAGGCGGGGGAGGCCGCATCGAGCGGGCCTCGTCAGCGGCGCGCCCAGTCGATGCGGTAGCGCGGATCGAAGCGGCGCGAGCACACCCCGCACGAGTTGGGGCGGGTGGGACGCCGGTAGCGGTAACTCACGTGCCCGTTGGGGCACGTGCCGACCCAGGGCGCGAGCTCGCTCGGCACGGGTCCGTCGTGGGTGCGACCGCCCTCGTAGCCGAGATCGGCTGCGACCGCGCGCCACCGGGGGCCGTGCCCCGCCCGCTGTCCCGCGATGGCGTGCGCCACCTCGTGCAGCAGCACCTGATGGATGGCGTCGTCGTCGGACAGCGACGCGATGTGGCGTGACACCGAGATGCGCTTCGCCGTGTAGTTGCACAGGCCCGCGCGGGTCTTCGCGTGGTCGAACGCGAAGGTCCAGCTCGGGTCGAGGTGCAATCGGATGAGCGCGTCGGCCCAGGTGCGCACCCGCGCGAGGTCGGCCATCCGCTCAGCCCTCCTGCAGCTCGACGAGCCGCACCGAGAGGATGCGGTCGTCGCCCGGCCGGGGTGAGCCGCGGCCGTCGGTGTTGTTGGTCACGAACCACAGGGTGCCGTCGGCGGCCCCGAGCACCTCGCGGATGCGGCCGTACTGCCCCGTGAACCACGCCACCGCGTCGAGCCGCCCGTCGGCCATCGGGTAGAGCGCCCACACGCGCTCGCCGCGGAGCCCTGCGAGGAAGAAGGTGCCGTCGACGTAGGCGAGCGCGCTCGGGCTCGCCTCGTCGGTGCCCCACTGCGCGACGGGGTCGATGAACCCGGGGACGCCGGCCGCGCCCTCGACCTCCGGCCAGCCGTAGTTGCCGCCCGCCTCGATGCGGTTGACCTCGTCCCACGTGTCCTGGCCGAACTCGGCGGCGTAGAGCTGCCCCGCGTCGTCCCACGCGAGACCCTGCGGATTGCGGTGGCCGAGCGAGTAGACGAGCGAGCCGGGGAAGGGGTTGTCGCGCGGCAGCGCGCCCGTCGGCGTCATCCGCAGGATCTTGCCGCTGAGGCTGCTCGCGTCCTGTGCGCTCTCGCGGTCCCCTGCGTCGCCGACCGTCGCGTAGAGCATGCCGTCGGGGCCGAACGCGATGCGACCGCCGTTGTGGTTGCTCGCCTTCGCGAGGCCCGTGAGCACCTCGACGGGGGCGCCGAGGGAGAGGTCATGGTCGAGCGACATGCGCACGATGCGGTTGTCGGATGCGGTCGTGAGGTACGCGTAGAGCCATCGCCCGTCGGCGTCCTCGAGGAGCGCGAGGCCGAGCAGCCCGCCCTCCCCGCCGTGCGCGACCCCCGGGACGGTGCCGATCGGTCGCAGCGAGCCGTCGGCGGCGAGGTGCTGCACGATCCCGGTGTCGCGCTCGCTCACGAGCGCCTCGCCGGGCACCTCCGACTCGGGCAGCGGCACGACCGACCACGGGCTCGTGAGCCCCGAGGCGACCTCGACCGGATCGCCCGCCGGCTGCACGGGGCCGCGCCCGCTCGGGGAGGACGGCAGCGGCAGGGGGGTGCCGAGCCCCCCGCCGGGCTGCGGGGGCGACACGCACCCCGCGAGCAGGGCCGCGAGCAGGAGCACGGCGGAAGCCAGGGCGCGGGGGGACATGGCATCCATTCCAGCACCGGCAGCCGACGCGCGCCGCCCGACTCAGCCCTTCGGGGGGATCTGGAAGATCCCGCGACCCGGGGGAGGAGAGGCCACGGCCGTCGCGTCGGTCACGACCGGGGCGCCCGCGATCCAGTCCCGCAGCGCCCGCCCGTGCACGAGCTGCGCGGGATGCGGACCGCCCGCGAGCAGCCGCGGCATCCAGTCGAGCGGGAGCTCGGCGGGCGAGGCCGCGAGCACGAAGTTGCCGAAGCGCCGCCCGCGGATCACCTGCGCCTCGCCGAGCACCGCGACATCCGCGAACACCATGCCGAGGGTGGCGGCCTGACCGCGCGCGAACGCGGCGCCCTGCCCGTCGGCGATGTTGGCGAGCAGCACGCCGTCGGGAGCGAGGAACGCGGCGCATTCCGTGTAGAACTCGACGCTCGTGACGTGCGCGGGGGTGCGCGCACCCGAGAACACGTCGACGACGAGCAGATCGACCTGCCCGCGCAGCCCGTTCGGCAGCCGAGCGAGCACCTCGCGCGCGTCGCCGTAGCGCACGCGGATGGAGGCGCCGCGCGGCAGCGGCAGCCGCTCGCGCACGAGCTCGACGAGCGCGGGCTCGAGCTCGACGACCTGCTGGCGGGAGCCCGGCCGGGTCGCCGCGATGTAACGGGGGATGGTGAGCGCGCCTGCGCCGAGGTGGAGCGCCGTGAGGGGCTCGCCCGGCTCGCGCAGCTCGTCGATCACGTGCCCCATGCGCGCGATGTACTCGTAGAAGAGGTGCGTCGGGTCGGCGAGATCCACGTGCGACTGCGGGGTGCCGTCGACGACGAGCTCGAAGCCGTTCGTGAGTCGGTCCGGGCGCACCTCGGCGCGCATCCCGTTCGACAGTCGCGCGCTCGGCAGCTCCTCCACAGGGCAATCCTCCCTCACCCGCGCCCAGACCTCACCTCCACCCGAGAGCGGATGCGGGGGTCATCCCCACCGCATCCGGGGGTCACCCGCATGCCGCGCCCGGCGCGCGCGGATCAGGCTGGGGGCACATCGAAAGGAGTCCCCCATGACCACCATCCCCCGCCGCGCGCTCGTCGCGGCCGCCGCTCTCACCGTCGCCGGCGTCGCCCTCGCCGGATGCGTCCGCATCCCGGCGGCCGGACCGCGCGTCACCGAGGAGCACGCCGTCTCCGACGAGGTGCACGCGCTCCGCCTCGAGAACGCGGGAGACGTCGTCGTCGAGCTCGGCGACGAGCCCGGCCTCACCGTCCGCGCGCCGCAGGAGACGATGGATCGGCTCACGGTCGAGGAGGAGGACGACACGCTCGTGCTCGGCATGCGCGGCACGAGCATGTGGTCGGGCCGCATCACCTACACGCTCACCGTGCGCTCCTTCGACGAGGTCGAGGTGAAGGGCTCCGGCGACGTGCGCGCCGACTTCGCAGGTGCCCGCACGGTGTCGATCGAGGTCGACGGCTCCGGCGACGTGACGGCCGAGAACGTCGACGCGGAGGAGGTGTCGGTCGCGATCGAGGGCTCGGGCGACGTGCGGCTCGAGGGCACCGCCGAGCGCGGCGAGCTCGCCGTCCGGGGCTCGGGCGACATCCGCGCCTCGAAGCTCGAGCTGCGCGACGGCGGGGCGCTCGTCTCGGGCTCGGGCGACATCCGCGTGCACGCCACCGACGCGCTCGACGCGCGCATCGAGGGCTCGGGCGACATCGTCGTCACGGGCCCGGCGCGCGTGACGCGCGAGGTGCAGGGCTCGGGCGACATCATCGAGGGCTGATGCTCCGGGCGGAGAAGCGATCGTGCGGCGGGGGTGATTGCTCCCGCCGCGCGCACGTATCGCCGCCCGGATGCGCCGCTTCTCCCGCCGACCAGGAGGTTTCTCCCGCCGACGAGCACGTCGGAGCGCGGTTATAGACCCGTCCGAAAAGAAAGTCAAGGAATATGTGGACACGGCGCGTCGTTCCGACCTATAGTTGTTCTTTGCGCTCCCCCTTTCACCCTGCCCTCATATTGCGGTCGGCCGGTGTGTGCCCGGAGACGGATCCCGAAAATGGTGGCGGGATGTCCACGACCGGCTCGAGCGCCTCCTCACTGACCGACACCAATTGAGACCGACGGGTCTCACGGAGGTTGTTAACCCTTGGCTGCTGCGCGCTCCGCATCCAGTAAGAACTCCCCTAAGAACGGTCGCGGCGCTTCGCGACTCTCGTTCGCCAAGATCACGGACACGCTGACCGTCCCGGATCTCCTCGCCCTCCAGACCGAGAGCTTCGACTGGCTCGTCGGCAACGAGGCGTGGAAGGCCCGGATCGCCGGCGACCCCAACGCCCCTCAGACCACCGGCCTCGACGAGATCTTCGAGGAGATCTCGCCCATCGAGGACCTCGGCGAGACGATGCAGCTGTCGTTCTCGAACCCCGAGCTCGAGGAGCCGAAGTACTCCATCGAGGAGTGCAAGGAGCGCGGCAAGACCTTCGCGGCGCCGCTCTACGTCAACGCCGAGTTCATGAACCACATGACCGGTGAGATCAAGACCCAGACGGTCTTCATGGGCGACTTCCCGCTCATGACCGAGAAGGGCACCTTCATCATCAACGGCACCGAGCGTGTCGTCGTCTCGCAGCTGGTCCGCAGCCCCGGCGTCTACTTCGAGCGCACGCCGGAGAAGACCTCCGACAAGGACGTGTTCTCGGCCCGCGTGATCCCGAGCCGCGGTGCCTGGCTCGAGTTCGAGATCGACAAGCGCGACCAGGTGGGCGTGCGCATCGACCGCAAGCGCAAGCAGTCCGTCACCGTGTTCCTCAAGGCCCTCGGCATGACGAGCGAGGAGATCCTCGCGGCCTTCCCCGGCTACGAGTCGATCGCCTCGACCCTCGAGAAGGACGCCATCCTCACCAAGGAGGAGGCGCTCAAGGACATCTACCGCAAGCTCCGTCCGGGCGAGCAGGTCGCCGCGGAGGCCGCCCGCGCGCTCCTGGACAACTTCTACTTCAACCCCAAGCGCTACGACCTCGCCAAGGTCGGCCGGTACAAGATCAACCGCAAGCTCGGTCTCGACGCGCCGCTCAGCGACTCGGTGCTGACGCTCGACGACATCATCGCGACGATCAAGTACCTCGTCGCCCTGCACGCGGGCGAGACCACGCTCGCGGGTGTGCGCGACGGCAAGAAGGTCGACATCCGTCTCGACACCGACGACATCGACCACTTCGGCAACCGCCGCATCCGCGCGGTCGGCGAGCTCATCCAGAACCAGGTGCGCACCGGCCTCAGCCGCATGGAGCGCGTCGTGCGCGAGCGGATGACGACCCAGGACATCGAGGCGATCACGCCGCAGACGCTCATCAACGTGCGTCCCGTCGTCGCCGCGATCAAGGAGTTCTTCGGAACCTCGCAGCTGTCGCAGTTCATGGACCAGAACAACCCGCTCGCGGGCCTCACCCACAAGCGACGTCTCTCCGCGCTCGGCCCGGGTGGTCTGAGCCGTGAGCGCGCGGGCGTCGAGGTCCGTGACGTGCACCCGTCGCACTACGGCCGCATGTGCC
Organism: Actinomycetes bacterium; assembly: GCA_023432005.1. Taxonomy (GTDB): domain Bacteria; phylum Actinomycetota; class Actinomycetes; order Actinomycetales; family Microbacteriaceae; genus Homoserinibacter. The sequence goes on along the minus strand of JAEYVF010000005.1, from coordinate 1,699 downwards.
CGATCGAGACGCCGGAAGGCCCGAACATCGGTCTCATCGGCTCGCTCGCGACCTTCGGCCGCATCAACGCGTTCGGCTTCATCGAGACCCCGTACCGCAAGGTCGTGAACGGCAAGGTCACCGCGCAGATCGACTACCTGACGGCCTCCGAGGAGGACGACTTCGTGGTCGCCCAGGCGAACGCCCCGCTCACCGCGGACAGCAAGTTCGCCGAGCCCAAGGTGCTCGTCCGCAAGAAGGGCGGCGAGGTCGAGCTCGTCGACGCCGCCGACGTCGACTACATGGACGTCTCGCCGCGCCAGATGGTGTCGGTCGCGACCTCCCTCATCCCGTTCCTCGAGCACGACGACGCGAACCGCGCCCTCATGGGTGCGAACATGCAGCGCCAGGCCGTGCCGCTGCTGCGTTCGGAGTCGCCGTTCGTCGGCACCGGCATGGAGGGCTTCGCGGCGGTCGACGCCGGCGACGTCATCACGGCGCAGAAGCCCGGAGTCGTCAGCGAGGTCTCGGCGGATGTCGTGACCGTGCAGCTCGACGAGGGCGGCACGCAGGAGTACTACCTGCGCAAGTTCGACCGCTCGAACCAGGGCACGAGCTACAACCACCGCGTGGTCGTCTCGGCCGGTGAGCGCATCGAGGCCGGCGAGGTCATCGCCGACGGCCCCGCGACGGAGAACGGCGAGCTCGCGCTCGGCAAGAACCTCCTCGTGGCGTTCATGCCGTGGGAGGGCCACAACTTCGAGGACGCGATCATCCTCAGCCAGCGCCTCGTCTCCGAGGACGTGCTGAGCTCGATCCACATCGAGGAGTACGAGGTCGACGCCCGCGACACCAAGCTCGGCAAGGAGGAGATCACTCGTGACCTCCCCAACGTGAGCCCCGAGCTGCTGGCCGACCTCGACGAGCGCGGCATCATCCGTATCGGCGCCGAGGTGCGCCCCGGCGACATCCTCGTCGGCAAGGTCACGCCCAAGGGCGAGACCGAGCTCTCGGCCGAGGAGCGCCTGCTCCGCGCGATCTTCAACGAGAAGAGCCGCGAGGTGCGCGACACCTCGCTCAAGGTTCCTCACGGCGAGGAGGGCACCGTCATCGGCGTCAAGGTCTTCGACGCCCAGGACGGCGACGACGAGCTCGGCTCGGGCGTCAACCAGCGCGTCGTGGTGTTCATCGCGCAGAAGCGCAAGATCACCGAGGGCGACAAGCTCGCGGGCCGGCACGGCAACAAGGGCGTCATCTCCAAGATCCTGCCGGCCGAGGACATGCCGTTCCTCGCCGACGGGACCCCGGTCGACGTCATCCTCAACCCGCTCGGCATCCCCGGCCGCATGAACTTCGGCCAGGTCCTCGAGACCCACCTCGGGTGGATCGCGAAGCAGGGCTGGAAGGTCGAGGGCAACCCCGAGTGGGCCGCGAAGCTCCCGGCGGAGGCCCGCGAGGCCGCCCCCGGCACCAAGGTCGCGACCCCCGTGTTCGACGGAGCGGCCGAGGAGGAGATCGAGGGCCTGCTCGACTCGACCCTGCCCAACCGCGACGGCGTGCGGATGATCGACCACACCGGCAAGACCCAGCTGTTCGACGGCCGCTCCGGTGAGCCGTTCCCGCACCCGGTCTCGGTGGGCTACATGTACATCCTCAAGCTGCACCACCTCGTGGACGACAAGATCCACGCGCGCAGCACCGGCCCCTACTCGATGATCAC
>JAEYVF010000140.1 GCA_023432005.1 Actinomycetes bacterium | reverse complement strand
ACCAGCAGCTCATCAACGACCCCTTCAAGGTGCTCGACCTGCTCGGCTCCTACGACGTGAAGGCGAAGATCACGGGCGGCGGCCCCTCGGGTCAGGCGGGCGCCCTGCGCCTCGCGATCGCCCGTGCGCTCAACGAGATCGACCGCGAGAACAACCGCCCCGCCCTCAAGAAGGCCGGCTTCCTCTCGCGCGACGCCCGCGTCATCGAGCGCAAGAAGGCCGGCCTCAAGAAGGCCCGCAAGGCGTCGCAGTTCTCGAAGCGCTAAGGCGCCTCGCAGGCTACGCGCATGCCGCGTCTTTTCGGCACGGACGGGGTCCGGGGGCTGGCGAACGGTGAGGTGATCACCGCGGACCTGGCCCTCGGCCTCGCCCAGGCCGCCGCCTACGTGCTCACGCGCGGGCGGCACGCAGACCAGGTCCGCGGCGAGGGGCGTCGTCCCCGCGCCGTGCTCGCGCGCGACCCGCGCGTCTCCGGCGAGTTCATCTCGGCCGCGGTCGCCGCCGGGCTCGCGAGCTCGGGCATCGACGTGCTCGACGCGGGCGTCATCCCGACCCCCGCCGCCGCCTTCCTCGTGGGCGATGTCGACGCCGACTTCGGCGTCATGGTCTCGGCCTCGCACAACCCCGCCCCCGACAACGGCATCAAGTTCTTCGCGCTCGGCGGCGTGAAGCTCCCCGACGAGGTCGAGGATCGCATCGAAGTCGCCCTCGGGCAGCCCAAGCTCGCGCCGACCGGCGCGGGCGTCGGCCGCATCCGTCGCTTCGCCGACGCCGAGGACCGCTACCTCCTCCACCTCCTCGGCACGCTCGACGTTCGGCTCGACGGCCTCAAGGTCGTGATCGACGCCGCGCACGGCGCGGCCGCCGGGGTCTCGCCGCAGGTGTTCACGGATGCGGGCGCGCAGGTCACCGTCATCGGCGCCGATCCCGACGGGCTCAACATCAACGACGGCGTCGGCTCGACGCACCTCGAGAAGCTGCAGGCGACCGTGCGCCTCACGGGTGCCGACATCGGCGTCGCCCACGACGGCGACGCGGACCGCTGCCTCGCGGTGGACGCGGATGGCAACGTCATCGACGGCGACCAGATCATGGCGGTGCTCGCGATCTCGCTCCAGCGCCGCGGCAAGCTCGCCCACGACACCCTCGCGGTGACGACCATGAGCAACCTCGGCCTCCGGGTCGCGATGGCGGAGCACGGCATCGAGCTCGTGCAGACGGCCGTCGGCGATCGCTACGTCCTCGAGGCGATGAGCGAGCACGGGCTCTCGCTCGGCGGCGAGCAGTCGGGCCACATCATCTTCAGCGAGCACGCGACGACGGGCGACGGCATCCTCACGGGGCTGCAGCTCGCGGCCGAGATGGCCCGCACGGGCAAGACCCTCGCCGAGCTCGTGTCGGTCATGACGATCTACCCGCAGGTGCTCGTCAACGTGCGCGGCGTCGACCACCACGCGCTGCACGCCGACGAGACGATCGCCGAGGCCGTGCGGCGCCACGAGGCCGAGCTCGGCGACGACGGCCGCGTGCTGCTGCGCCCCTCCGGCACGGAGCCGCTCGTACGCGTCATGGTCGAGGCCCGCGAGCAGGATGAGGCCCAGCGCATCGCGGACGAGCTCGCGGCGATCGTGCGCGAGCGCCTCGCTCTGTCGTAGCGTCGTTCTCGTCGTCGAGCGAACGGGGGACGTCATGCCGCTGGCAGGAGAGTACGCACCGAGCACGTCCGAGTGGGCGCGCAAGCAGGCGGAGGCCTACGAGGCCTCCGGCGGCGCCGAGGCCAATGAGCTGCGCGGCAAGCCGATCATCGTGCTCACCTCCGTGGGCGCCAAGAGCGGCAAGCTGCGCAAGAACGCGCTCATGCGCGTCGAGCACGACGGCGCCTACGCGGTCGTCGCATCAAAGGGCGGGTCGCCCGTGCATCCGAACTGGTACTTCAACCTCGTCGCCAACCCGCACGTCGAGCTGCAGGACGGCGCCCACCGCGCCGACTTCGTCGCGCGCGAGGTGTCGGGACAGGAGCGGGAGCTGTGGTGGGCCCGCGCCAACGAGGTCTGGCCCGACTACGCGGGCTACCAGGAGAAGACCGACCGCCTCATCCCGGTGTTCGTGCTGGAGCCGATCGAGGCCGACTGACTCACACCTTGCGGATGAGGACGTTCGACACCGTGTGATCCGAGGCCTTGCGCAGCACGAGCGAGGCCCGTGCACGGGTCGGGGCGATGTTCTGCTCGAGGTTGGGGCCGTTGATCTGCTGCCAGATGGAGCGCGCCCGTGCGACCGCGTCATCCTCGCTGAGCGAGGCGAAGCGGTGGAAGTACGATCGCGGGTCGGAGAACGCCCCGCGCTGCAGGCGGAGGAAACGCTCGACGTACCAGTTCTCGATGTCGACGGTGCGCGCGTCGACGTAGACGGTGAAGTCGAAGAGGTCGCTCACGGCGAGCCGCGCGCCGGGGCTCGGGGGCTGCAGCACGTTGAGGCCCTCGACGATGAGGATGTCGGGGCGCCGCACGACGATCTCGGCGTCGGGCACGATGTCGTAGACGAGGTGCGAGTAGACGGGGGCCCGCACCTCCGCGACGCCGCTCTTGACCCTGCTCACGAAGCGCAGCAGGGCCCGACGGTCGTAGCTCTCGGGGAAGCCCTTGCGCTCCATCAACCCGCGGCGCTCGAGCTCGGCGTTCGGCAGCAGGAAGCCGTCCGTCGTCACGAGCTCGACGCGCGGGGTGTCGTCCCAGCGCGCGAGCAGCTCGCGCAGCAGACGCGCGATGGTGGACTTGCCGACGGCCACCGAGCCGGCGACGCCGATCACGAACGGCGTGGGCGGCTCGTCCCTGCTTCCGAGGAACGCGCGCGTCGAACGGTGGAGCGCCTTCGCGCCGGCGGCGTAGAGGTTGAGCAGCCGGCTGAGCGGCACATAGACGTCGGCGACCTCGCGCAGGTCGAGCGCATCCCCGAGTCCGCGGAGGCGCACGAGTTCCTCTTCCGTGAGCGGATGCGCGGTCGTGGGGGCGAGGGCGGCCCAGGCGGCGCGATCGAGCTCGAGGAACGGTGTCGCCGGAGCGTGACGCTCGCCGTTCTCAGCCATCCCTCTGAGCGTAGCCCGCCGGAGGCGGCACCCAGGCGCGGTCGCCTAGGATCGACCCTATGTGCGGAATCGTGGGATACGTGGGTCCGGGGAGCAGCGTCGAGGTGCTGCTCGGCGGGCTCAAGCGACTCGAGTACCGGGGCTACGACTCCGCGGGCGTCGCCGTTCTCTCGCCCGAGGGCGAGATCGGATCGCGCAAGCGCGCGGGCAAGCTGGGGATCCTCTCGGATGACCTCGCCGAGCACCCGCTGACCGACGGCGGCACCGGCATCGGGCACACGCGCTGGGCGACCCACGGCGGCCCGACCGACGTCAACGCGCATCCGCACTTCGGCGACGGCGGCCGCCTCGCCCTCATCCACAACGGCATCATCGAGAACTTCGCGGAGCTCAAGGCCGAGCTCGCCGACGCGGGCGAGAGCTTCGAGAGCGAGACCGACACCGAGGTCGCCGCCCTGCTCGTGGGGCGCGCCTTCCGGGAGACGGGCGACCTCACCGAGGCGATGCGCCGCACCGTCCAGCGGCTCGACGGGGCCTTCACGCTCCTCGCGCTCCACAAGGACGCCCCCGGCGTCGTGGTGGGCGCTCGTCGCAGCTCGCCGCTCGTGATCGGCCTGGGCGAGGGCGAGAACTTCCTCGGCTCGGACGTCGCGGCGTTCGTCGAGCACACCCGCCGCGCGATGGAGATCGGCGAGGACCAGATCGTCACGATCCGCCCCGACTCCGTCGAGGTCATCGACTTCGCCGGCGCACCCGCCGAGGCCTCCGAGTTCGAGGTCGCGTGGGACGCATCCGCTGCCGAGAAGGGCGGCTGGCCGAGCTTCATGAAGAAGGAGATCGACGAGGAGCCCGACGCCGTCGCCAACACGCTGCGCGGCCGCGTACATGACGGCGCGACGACCCTCACCGAGCTCGACGGCATCGCCGACATGCTCACGGGCATCGACCGCGTGCTCGTGCTGGGCTGCGGCACGGCGGCCTACGCGGGCCTCGTCGGCAAGTACGCGATCGAGGCCTGGGCGCGCGTCCCGGTCGACGTCGAGCTCTCCCACGAGTTCCGCTATCGCGACCCGGTGCTGGACGAGCGCACGCTCGTCGTGTCGGTGAGCCAGTCCGGCGAGACGATGGACACCCTCATGGCGGTGCGCTACGCGCGGGAGCAGGGCGCCCGCACGCTCTCGATCTGCAACACGCAGGGCGCGACGATCCCGCGCGAATCGGATGCCGTGCTCTACACGCACGCGGGCCCTGAGGTGGCGGTCGCGTCGACCAAGGCGTTCGTCGCTCAGGTCACCGCCCTCTACCTGCTCGGCCTGCACCTCGCGTCCCTGCGGGGCACGCTCGACGCGGCGGGCGTCGCCGCCCAGCTCGCCGAGCTCGAGGCGGTCCCGGGCAAGATCCGCACGGTCGTCGACTCGGCGTCCGGCCGCATCGCCGAGCTCGCGCACTGGATGAGCGACACGCAGTCGGTGCTCTTCCTCGGCCGCCACGTGGGCTACCCGGTGGCCCTCGAGGGCGCCCTCAAGCTCAAAGAGCTCGCCTACATCCACGCGGAGGGCTTCGCCGCGGGCGAGCTCAAGCACGGCCCGATCGCGCTCATCGAGCCCGGTCAGATCGTGTTCGTCGTGGTGCCGAGCCCGCGCGATCCCTCGTCGCTGCACAAGAAGGTCGTCTCCAACATCCAGGAGATCCGCGCGCGCGGCGCCCGCGTCATCGCGATCGCCGAGCTCGGCGACGTGGCGGTCGTGCCGTACGCCGACGAGGTCATCCGCATCCCGCTCGCGGCTCCGCTCTTCGAGCCCCTGCTCTCGGTGGTGCCGTTGCACATCTTCGGCATGGAGCTCGCGACCGCGAAGGGTCTCGACGTCGACCAGCCCCGCAACCTCGCGAAGTCCGTCACGGTGGAGTGACCGTGATCGTCGGATTGGGCGTCGACGTCGTCGACCTGGCCCGATTCGAGCGCGCGGTCTCGCGCACTCCGCGGCTGCGGGAGCGACTGTTCGCTGAGAGCGAACGAGCTCTGCCGCTGCGGTCGCTCGCGGGACGGTTCGCGGCGAAGGAGGCGCTCGTCAAGGCGCTCGGCGACGCCGAGGACGTCACCTGGGTCGACATGCGGATCGCGTCGGACGCGAGCGGCAACCCCGCGTTCGTCCTCGACGGGCCGCTCGCCGCGCTGCTCGAGCGGCGCGGCGTCGCTGCGCTCCACGTCTCGATGACGCACGACGCGGGCGTCGCGGTCGCGACGGTCGTCGCGGAGCGCCTGCCGTGACGGCCCCGCTGCGGGAGGCGCGGATCCGCCTGGATGCGCTCGCCGGCAACGTCGAGACGATCCGGCGGCTCGTCGCGCCCGCGCGGCTGCTCGCCGTCGTCAAGGCGGACGCCTACGGTCACGGGGCCGTGGCCGTGGCCCGCACCGCTCTCGACGCCGGTGCGGACTGGATCGGCGTGGCCGACCTCGACGAGGCGCTCGCGCTGAGGGAGGCCGGCATCCGCGCGCCCCTGCTCGCCTGGCTGCACGCCGCCGACCCCGACTTCGCCACCGCCGTCGCAGCGGGGGTCGACGTGGGGGTCTCGACGCGCGGACAGCTCGAGGCCGCGGCAGCGGCCGGGGCGACCGTCCACCTCAAGCTCGACACCGGGCTCAGCCGCAACGGCTTCGCCCCCGACGAGACGGCGACCGTGTTCGCGCGCGCGGCGGAGCTCGAGCGGTCCGGCCGGCTGCGCGTCCGCGGGATCATGAGCCACCTCTCGGGCACCTCGCCTGACGATGACGCCGCGCAGCGCGAGACGTTCGCCGCCGCTGTCGCGCAGGCCGAGGCCGCCGGGCTCGCGCCCGAGCTGCGCCACCTCGCCGCGAGCCTCGCCGCCCTCACGGCTCCCGAGGCGCGCCTCGACATGGTGCGTGTCGGCATCGCCATGTACGGGCTCGCGCCCGATCCCTCCGTCGACCCCGGCGCGCTGGGTCTGCGTCCTGTCATGCGCCTCGTCTCGCAGGTCGCGGCCGTGCGCCGCGTCCCCGCGGGCACGGGCGTGTCCTACGGCTACGTGCACCGCACCGCGGGCGAGACGACCCTCGCGCTCGTGCCGCTCGGCTACGCGGACGGCGTGCCGCGTGCGGCATCCGGAACGCTCCGCGTGCGCATCGGCGATCGGATCCACCCCCAGGTCGGGCGCATCGCGATGGACCAGTTCGTCGTCGACGTCGGCGACGCGGATGTCGTGCCGGGCGACCCGGTCGTGCTGTGGGGCGATCCCGCAGAGGGCGACCCGGGCGCCGACGAGCTCGCCGCGGCGAGCGGCACGATCGGCTACGAGCTCGTCACGCGCGTCGGCTCGCGCGTCTCGCGGGTGGCGGAGTGAGCGAGCTGCGACTCGACGTGCCCGACGCGGAGGCCATGGAGGCGCTCGGCGCGCGGGTCGCGCGGCACCTGCGAGCGGGCGATCTCGTGCTGCTCAACGGCGAGCTCGGCGCGGGCAAGACGACGTTCACGCGGGGACTGGGCGCAGCGCTCGGCGCGCGCGGGCAGGTCACGAGCCCGACGTTCGTGCTCGCGCGGACGCACCCCACGGCATCCGGCGCTCCGCTCGTGCACGTCGACGCCTACCGGCTCGCGACGGCGGCCGAGGTGGAGGATCTCGACCTCGACCTGGAGGGCTCGATCACCGTCGTCGAGTGGGGCGCCGGCAAGCTCGATGGGGTCGTCGACTCGTGGATCGAGCTCGACATCGAGCGGCCGATGGGCGGCGATCCGGAGGCGGACGACGCCCCTCGCCACGTGCGCCTCGCCACCCACGGCCCACGGTGGGAGGCCGTCGCGATCTAGGCTGGTGCGGTGCTGCTGGCGATCGACACCTCCACGGGGACGAGCGTCGCCGTCGTCTCCCGCGAGGGCACGCGCGCCGAGCGCACGAGTGCCGACACCCGCGGTCACGCGGAGATCATCGGCGACTTCCTGAGCGAGGTACTCCGCGACGCGGGCGTCTCGCCGCGCGAGCTCGAGGGCGTCGCCGTCGGGATGGGGCCCGGCCCGTTCACCGGCCTGCGGGTCGGCATCGCCGCGGCGCGCACCTTCGCACTCGGCATCGGCCGCCCCGTGCTGCCCGTCGTCTCGCACGACGCCGTCGCGTACGGCCGCACCGAGCGCGTGCTCGTGGTGACGGATGCGCGCCGCCGGGAGTACGCGTGGTCGCGCTACGCCGCCCCGGGCTCCGACGGCCTCCCGGTGCGGATCGAGGGCCCCTCCCTCACCCCCGTCGCGGAGTTCGATACCGTCACCTCCGTCGCTGGTTACGTGCGGATCGACGCGGCGACGATCGACGCGGGCCTCCTCGGCATCCTCGCCCTCGCGCGCGTCGACGCGGGTCTCGCCGCCGGGCCCGCCGAGCCCGTCTACCTCCGCGCCCCCGACGTCACGCTCTCGGCACCCAAGCGGGTGATCCCGTGAGCTGGAGTGTGCGGGCCGCCGCGGCATCCGACCTCGACGCGATCGACGCGCTCGAGCGCGCGACCTTCCCGAGCGACGCGTGGACGCGCGAGACGCTCGCCGCGGAGCTCGCGAGCGAGCACGGCCACTACCTCGTCGCCGTCGACGAGACGGATGCCGTGCTCGGCTACGCGGGCCTCCTCGCGCCCCGCGGCTCCGGGCAGGGCGACATCCAGACGATCGCGGTCGCCGAATCCGCCCGCCGCCGCGGCATCGGCGCGGCCCTCCTCGACGCCCTGCTGGCCGAGGCGCGTGTGCGGGAGGCCGTCGAGATCTTCCTCGAGGTGCGCGCCGACAATCCCGGCGCCGAGGCGCTCTACGTGAGCCGCGGCTTCGAGCGCATCGCCGTGCGCCCGGCCTACTACCAGCCCGACGGCGTCGACGCCCTCGTCATGAAGGCGGTGCTCGCATGAGCGCGCCCCTCGTGCTCGGGATCGAGACGAGCTGCGACGAGACGGGCATCGGCATCGTGCGCGGTACCGAGCTGCTCGCCAACGTCATCGCGAGCTCCATGGACGAGCACGCGCGCTACGGCGGCGTCGTGCCCGAGATCGCGGCGCGCGCGCACCTCGAGGCGCTCACGCCCGCCATCGAGGAGGCCCTCCGCACGGCGGGGGTCTCCCTCGACGAGCTCGACGCCGTGGCCGTCACGAGCGGTCCCGGCCTCGCGGGCGCCCTCATGGTCGGCGTCGGCGCCGCGAAGGCGCTCGCCGTCGCGACCGGCAAGCCGTTCTACGCCGTCAACCACCTCGTGGGCCACGTGGGCGCCGACGTGCTGAACCACGAGCCCCTCGTGGGCGAGGGCGAGGTCGAGCTGCCGACGATCGCGCTCCTCGTCTCGGGCGGGCACACCTCGCTCCTGCTCGTGCGCGACCTCGTTTCGGATGTCGAGCTGCTCGGCGAGACGATCGACGACGCCGCGGGCGAGGCCTTCGACAAGGTCGCACGCCTGCTCGGCCTGCCCTACCCGGGCGGCCCCGAGATCGACCGCGCCGCGGCGGACGGCGACCCGGGCGCCATCCGCTTCCCGCGCGGGCTCACGGCGCCGAAGGACCTCGACCGCCACCGTTACGACTTCTCGTTCTCGGGGCTCAAGACGGCCGTCGCGCGCCACGTCGAGGCGGCACGCACGCACGGCGAGGAGGTGCCCGTCGCCGACGTCGCGGCGAGCTTCCGCGAGGCCGTCGTCGACGTGCTGCTCACGAAGGCGCTCGCCGCGTGCCGCGATCTCGGTGTGCCCCGGCTGCTGCTCGGCGGCGGCGTCGTCGCGAACCGGCGGTTGCGGGACGCGGCCGTCGAGCGGTGCGCGGCCGCGGGCGTCGCGCTGCGGATCCCCCCGCTCGCGTTGTGCACCGACAACGGGGCCATGATCGCCTCGCTCGCCGCACAGCTCATCGCGGCGGGGCACGCGCCGTCGAGCCTCGACGTGGGTGCGGACTCGACTCTCCCCGTCACCGAGATCCAGGCCTGAGCGCGCGCCCCGGATGGGCGGCTTGCCGCCCGCCGCGCGCGGCTGACAGCATGGCGAGGACGTCCGAGGGAGCTTCATGTCCGACACCGCCAGCCCGTCCGCATCCGAGCCGCTCGCCCCGCCCGAGCCGGTGCCCGCATCCGGCCCCGCGGCGCCGCCCGTGAACCCCTACCTCACGACGCCCGTCGGAGCGAACCCCTACAGCCCGCCGGTCGCTCCGGTGGCCCCGGTCGCCCCGTACCAGCCCGTGCCCACGAGCCCGCCTCCTGCCGCGCTGACCCCGTACTCGACGCAGGGCGCGGCCTACTCCTACGCGCCGCGGACGAACCCGCTCGCCATCACCTCGCTCGTGCTGTCGCTCGTCGGCCTGATCGTCTGGATCACCGCGATCGCCGGCGTCATCACGGGGCACGTCGCGCTCGGCCAGATCAAGCGCACGGGGGAGGGAGGCCGCGGGATGGCGCTCGCGGGGGTCATCGTGGGATACGTGCTGAGCGCGTTCTTCGTGCTCTACGTCCTGTTCATGGTGTTCGTGTTCCTCGGCCTCGGGGCGGCGCGCGGCTTCTGAGGTCGCGCGGCATCGCGGCGCGTTGACACACCCGGACCCCGCTGCGAGCATGGGGCAGTCCCTCAGTCGAAGGAGTTCGGACATGACCGATACCACCACCCCCGCCTCCCCCGAGGAGGAGCCGAAGCCGGCCGCCGACGCCGCGCCCGCCGCCCCCGAGACCCCCGTGGTCCCCGAGGCGCCCGCCGCGCCCGCGGCACCGGTCGCCGAGCCGGCG